>JBKJTN010000004.1:0-30841 GCA_046590275.1 Novosphingobium sp. | reverse complement strand
CTCGTCGATCTGGCCGGCGGTGACACCGGCATCTTTGAGCGCATTGCGGCAGGGCTCGATGGTCTTCTGAATAAGGTCATCGACCAAAGCTTCAAGCTTGGCGCGCGTCAGCTTCAGCGTGAGATGCTTCGGACCCGAGGCATCCGCCGTGATGAACGGCAAATTGATTTCGGTCTGGGCACCCGACGACAGCTCGATCTTGGCCTTTTCAGCCGATTCGCGCAGGCGCTGCAGGGCCAGCTTGTCCTTGCGGAGATCGATGCCGTTCTCTTTCTTGAATTCGTCGGCGAGATAATCGACAATCCGCATATCGAAGTCTTCACCGCCGAGGAAGGTGTCGCCATTGGTCGACTTCACCTCGAACACGCCGTCGCCGATCTCGAGGATCGAGACGTCGAACGTGCCGCCGCCCAGGTCATAGACGGCGATCTTCTGGCCGTCGTTCTTGTCCAGGCCATAGGCCAGGGCCGCCGCGGTCGGCTCGTTGATGATGCGCAGAACTTCGAGGCCCGCGATCTGGCCGGCGTCCTTGGTCGCCTGGCGCTGTGCGTCGTTGAAGTAGGCGGGCACGGTAATTACCGCCTGGGTGACGGTCTCGCCGAGATAGGCCTCGGCGGTTTCTTTCATCTTCTGCAGGATGAACGCGCTGATCTGGCTGGGCGAGTAATCCTCACCGCCGGCCTTGACCCACGCGTCGCCATTCTTGCCCTTGATGATCGGATAGGGAACCAGCTCGGTGTCCTTCTTGGTCACCGGATCGTCAAAGCGGCGGCCGATCAGGCGCTTCACCGCAAAAATCGTGTTGTCACCGTTTGTAACAGCCTGGCGCTTGGCCGGCTGGCCGATCAGTCGTTCGCCATCCTTGGTGAACGCGACGATCGAAGGCGTGGTGCGCGCGCCTTCTGAATTCTCGATAACCTTTGGCTTGCCGCCATCCATGACAGACACGCAGCTGTTGGTTGTACCAAGATCGATACCGATAACTTTAGCCATTATAACCCCATCCTTGCATCGTGTGTGACACCGCAGCCCGCGCTTCCCGATAATCGGCGAAGCGGATAGTGCGGCTCTGGTATTTCTCGTCCTAGGGGGCGGATATAGGTGCGGTTTTGCTTGGCACAAGGGCGCGGGCGGATTAGCGCACGCAGATGTCCACAACTGGAACAAAGGGTTTTGACGGCATGAAATTTGCTCCGTTCGGCTTGCTGGTGGCGCTTACGCTGGCCGGGTGTCAGGAAAAATCCGCGGCACCCGACGAGGCCAACCCTGACGCCAGGCCGGGACTGACCTTAAGCGACGGCCAGCTGATCTTGCCTGCCGTGTCTGGAAATCCCGGCGCGGCCTATTTCACGCTCACCAATGGCAGCAACGAAGCAGTGACTCTTGCGGCTGCAAGCATCGACGGTGCGGAAAAGGCTGAAATGCACGAAATGGCTGCTGGATCGATGGGGCCGCTTTCCCCCGTAACCCTTAAAGGTGGAGAAACAGTCAAATTCGCACGCGGCGGCAAGCATGTGATGGTGTTTGGATTGGCAGACAGCGTCACCGCAGGTGGCAAGGCCGAGATGACGTTGACTTTTGCCGATGGTGACAAGCTTTCGGCGCCGCTAGAAGTCGTGGCACCGGGTCAGATGCCGATGGATCACGGGGAAGCACACTGAGCGAGGGTGAATTCACGCACAGCTGCCCTGTCGGCGGCGAGCGGTCGCTGACCGCGGGCGAAATGGCCATGCTGCGGCGGATTTTTGGCACCGCGATTGATCCTTCACCTGTGCGGATTCGCCGGAAGCGCTGGTTTCCGTTTCAGCCGCGCAGCACCACAATGGCGCCAAGCGGCCACCTGCATTTTCACCCGAAATCAGCCAGCTATTGCGATGATTTTGCCGAGGCCAGCCCCCAGCTGCAAGGCCATTTCATCCATGAAATGACCCACGTCTGGCAGGCGCAGACATTTGGACGTTTCTACCTGATCTTCCGTCGCCATCCATTCTGCCGCTATAGCTACAGCCTGAAACCTGGCTGGAAGCTGCAACGCTACGGGCTGGAACAGCAGGCAGAGATTGTCCGCCACGCTTTCATGCTACGTAGCGGCTGGCCAGTCACCGGGGTGCCGGACAAGCGGGTGTTTGACTTGCTGGTGGATTTTCCGGGGACGGAGGGTTAATCCCCCTGCTTCGCCACCGCCACCATCGCCGGCCGCAAAAGTCGGTCCTTGATCATATATCCCGCCTGCAATTCCTGCACGATCGTGCCAGGCTCTACGTCGGCAGAGGGAACTTCGATCATTGCCTGATGCTGGTTGGGATCGAGCGGAAGACCCATTGCAGCGATCCGGGTTATGCCGTGGGCGGCGAAAATCTTGTCGATCTCGCGCCCGGTGGCATCAAGCCCGGCGACGAGGTTTTTCATCTTCTCATCCTCACGCAATTCCTGAGGAATTGCGCTCAACGCACGGGTAAGATTGTCCGAAACTGACAGAATATCGCGGGCAAAGCCGGTTGCGGCGTAAGTCCGCGTATCGACAATGTCTTTTTCCAACCGCCGACGGACATTCTGTGTCTCGGCCTTGGCGTAAAGCACGTCCTGCTTGGCGGCCTCCAGCTGCTCACGCAGCAGGCTCAGCTCGTCTGCTCCCTGATCGAGCAGTTCCTCAGGCACGCCTTTCAATTCTGCGGCAACCGCGGGATCGTCCTGCGGCTTGGTATCCTCGTTCATGTCGTAAAAATTCCAGCTAGCCGATGAGTTTGCCCAGGCTTTGGGCGGTGAAATCTACCATGGGCACGACGCGCGCATAATTCAACCGCGTTGGGCCGATTACCCCCACCACGCCGACCACCCGGCCCTCGCGGTCGCGGTAGGGCGAGGCGATCACCGACGAGCCGGAAAGCGCGAAAAGCCGGTTCTCCGTGCCAATGAATATCCGCGTCGCCTCAGCCTCACGAGCCGAATCGAGCAGTTCTGAAATAGATTGCTTGTTCTCCAGATCATCCAGCAGCGAACGGACCCGCTCGATATCGCCGAGCGTTCCTTCATCGAGCAGATTCGCTTGTCCCCGCACAATCAGCACCGGGCGCCGCGCTGCATCCTCGCTCCATACCGCCAGGCCGCGTTCGACCATATCGCGGCTTGCCGCATCAAGCGCACTGCGCCCGCTCGCGATCTCAGCGCGCATCGCCACAACCGCCTCGGTGAGCGTTCGCCCGCCAAGATGCGAAGAGATATAGTTCGACGCCTGCTCCAGAGCTCCGGCTGGCAGATCGACAGGGAGTTCGACAACCCGGTTTTCGATCCCACCATCGTCGCCCACCAGTACCGCAAGTGCCCGGCCCGGCGAGAGCGGAACGAGCTGAAGTTGCTGCAAGCGTGGTTCGCGCCTGGGAACCATGATCACCCCTGCGCAAGCGGAGAGGTCTGACAATATCGCAGTAGTCGCCGCCAATGCCGCTTCGATCGGGCCGGGCGCGGACAGGCGTCGCTCGATCGCCGTGCGCTCTTCCAATGTCGGCTCGGCAACCTGCATCATCCCATCGACAAACAGCCTCAGGCCGATTTCAGTCGGCATCCGGCCCGCGCTGGTATGCGGCGCGGCGAGCAGACCCAGTTGTTCAAGATCGGCCAGGACCGAGCGGATCGAAGCGGGCGACAGGTTCAGCGCCCCGCCCGCCAATGTTCTGGCCCCCGCGAGCGTTTTCGAGCCAACCGGCTGGCCGCTGCCAAGATAACTTTCCACTACCAGACGGAAAATCTCCCGCGCGCGGGTGGTCAGTTCGGTGATCGGAGGAGCAGCCATTACCTGCAATGTAACCCTTGCACTTGCAGCCTCAAGCCCAATGCGCCTAACGCAGCCGAGAATTTCAACATAAGGACTTTTCATGCGACCTTCCGGCCGTGCACCCGACGAGATGCGCGCTCTCACTTTCGAGACCAATTTTACCATCCACGCTGAAGGTTCGGTGCTGGTTTCCTTCGGCAATACCAAGGTGCTGGTCACCGCATCGGTTGAAGAACGCCTGCCGCCATGGCTGCGCGGCAAGGGCGAAGGCTGGGTCACGGCGGAGTACTCGATGTTGCCCCGCGCTACCCATACCCGCGGCCAGCGTGAAGCGGCCAAGGGCAAGCAGAGCGGGCGGACGCAGGAAATACAGCGCTTGATCGGACGCTCATTGCGCGCTGTTACCGACCTCAGAAAGCTGGGTGAACGCCAGATCACGCTCGATTGCGATGTGATCCAGGCGGACGGTGGCACCCGCACGGCGGCGATATCGGGCGCTTGGGTGGCGCTGAGGCTTGCGATCCAGGGCCTGATGGCCTCCGGCGCAATCAAGGAAGATCCGTTGACCGAAAAGGTCGCGGCCGTCAGCTGCGGGATTTTCAAAGGACATTCCGTGCTCGATCTGGATTATGACGAGGACAGTAACGCCGATGCCGATGCCAATTTCGTGTTGATCGAAGGCGGCAAGATCGCTGAAGTGCAGGCAACCGCCGAGGGCGCGACCTATGATGAGGAAGCCCTGCTCCGCCTGCTCCGCCTCGCCCGGATCGGCACCGACCTGATCTTTACCGCTCAGGCCAAAGCAGTCGCATGAGTGCAATGTCGTGAATGGCCGTCAGCTCGGCGGCGGTACGCTGGTGATTGCCACGCACAACGCCGGAAAGCTGAAGGAAATCGGCGCGCTTCTGGCTCCCTATGGGATGAACTGCATTTCGGCGGGCTCGCTGGGCCTGCCGGAACCCCCGGAAACCGGCAAGACCTTTGTGGAGAACGCGCTGATCAAGGCGCGCGCGGCAGCGGAAAGCGCTGGCATTCCGGCGCTCGCCGACGACAGCGGGCTATGTGTGACGGCGCTCGACGACATGCCGGGCGTCTATACGGCCGATTGGGCGCAGCGGCAGTGGTTTGAAGGCAAGCCAGGACGTGACTGGTATATGGCAATGGGCAAGGTGGAAGGGCGGCTGTGCGAGCAGGGTCCCGAAGTGGACCGGTCCTGCTGGTTCGCCTGCGCTCTGGCGATTGCCTGGCCGGATGGCGAGTATGCGGTCTACGAAGGCCGGGTTGATGGATCGCTGGTCTGGCCGCCGCGCGGCGCTTTGGGCTTTGGCTATGATCCGGTATTCGCGCCGACCGGCGACACGCGGACATTTGCCGAGTTTGATCCGGAAGAGAAGCACTGCATCAGCCACCGCGCCGCCGCCTTTGCGAAATTGGTGGCTGAGCAGTTCTCTGGCTAGGGAACTTGCTGTCCGATCAGATTTCCGGCCGGGAAGTAACGACAGACCAGCACCTCGGTGCCGCGTCCCAGCGCAAGAGCACAACCGACTTCGCGGGTCGCAGGCCAAATGATCTGGGTGTAATGGCCGACATCGGCCCAATTGCCGGTGCGTGAGACGTTGGGGAACCGGCCCGGACGGAAGTTGCGTTTTTCACCGATGAAACCACCGATCATGTCCTCCGGTTTGTAGTAGCCGCTGGTTCCCATCCACAGATTTTCGCCCGCCCCGGCCCGCTCTCTCGCGTGCTCAAAAGCACCGCGCTTGGCCAGCGATTTAGCCCATTCGCGCGCCTGGGCAGCCAGGCGAGGACTCCATGTCAGCGGCGGCTGACCGATCCGTTCCCGTTCCCGATTGTGCGAGGCAAGGATGCGGGCACTGAACCCGTCATCAACCGATCCGAACAGCGGCGCCGCAAACGCCGATAATGCTAAACTGGCGGCTGCTATCAGCGCTGGGAACCTCTTATGTAACATGCCACATAACTTGACTTTGCGACGTTAAAGAAGCCTGAACCCGAACATGGCTTGCGCACTTTATATCCATTGGCCCTTCTGTCTCGCCAAATGCCCCTATTGTGACTTCAACAGCCATGTCCGCGATGGAGTGGACCATGGGTTGTGGGAGCAATCGCTGCTGGCCGACATGGCTCGCGAGGCAGAAGTCGCAGGTGATGAGGAACTCGAATCGATCTTCTTCGGCGGCGGCACCCCATCGCTGATGCCCCCTGCTCTGGTCACGAGACTTCTGGTCGAGGCAGAGGCACTCTGGGGCTTTGCGCCCGGCATAGAAATCACCCTGGAGGCCAACCCTTCGTCGGTTGAGGCGGCGAAATTTTCCGATCTTGCCGCCGCCGGGGTCAACCGGGTTTCGCTCGGTCTGCAAGCGCTCGATGATGCGGCGCTGAAGTTTCTCGGGCGGCTGCATAACGCCAGCGAGGGAATAGCGGCTCTGGACGTCGCGCAGCGTCATTTTTCCCGCACCAGCTTTGATCTGATCTACGCCCGCCCTGACCAGACACCCGAGCAATGGGAGGCCGAGCTGACCCGCGCACTGGGTTTCGGCACTGGCCATCTTTCGCTCTATCAGCTCACAATCGAGCCGGGGACGAAGTTCGCAACGCTGGTTCGCGAAAAGGCCTTCGTGCCACTGGCCGATGATCCTGCGGGCGATTTGTTCAGCCTGACCCGGCAAATTACGGCCGCCGCTGGCTTGCCCGCCTACGAAGTGAGCAACCACGCGCGCTCCGGCGAGGAGAGCCGCCACAATCTGACCTATTGGCGTTACGCTGATTATTGCGGGATCGGCCCGGGCGCGCATGGTCGGCGCGGCGGGCTGGCGACCGTGCGGCATAAAAAGCCTGAGAACTGGCTCGGTGTGATCGAGCGGCAAGGCGACGGGATCGCTGAAGCGCGTTCGCTCGGCCCGCGAGAGCAGGCCTCAGAGGCAATGCTTATGGGGCTTCGGTTGCGCGAAGGGGTCGATCTGGCTGCGATTGCGGCGCGATTTGGTCTCCGTGAATCTAGTTTGTGCGATCCGGGCAAACTGGCATTCTATGCAAGCCTTGGCCTTGTTTGGAGTGAAAGCACGCGGATTGGGGTCACTGGACAAGGGATGCCTGTGCTTGATGCCATATTGGGAGAGCTGGTTCCGGCGGAGCTGGTGGCGTGACCAAGGCCGATCTGCTTGAAGCCTGGCAATCACACCTTGCGCAGGGTCGCCGCCGCTCACCCCATACAGTACGCGCCTATCTCTCCACTGCCGCGCGGCTGCTCGATGCAACGGAGATGAGCGACTGGGCGGCTATTTCCTCGATGAATGCCAGGACCTTGCGCGCGCAGCTGGCGCGCCGCCGTGCCGAAGGGCTGGGCAATGCCTCGGCTGCGCGGGAGCTTTCGGCGCTCAAAGCCTTTATCTCCTTCGCCCTTACTCAGGCCGGACATAATGATTCTACGCCGCCCCGGATACGTGGTCCCCGGATCAAGAAGGGCCTGCCGCGCCCGGTAACCCCAGACGAAGCCGTCAATATTGCCGCTATGGTTGAGGACGCGGCCAGTGCCGAATGGATCGGCGCGCGCGACCGCGCGGTGCTTCTGCTGTTGTATGGCGCTGGCCTGCGGATTGCCGAGGCCTTGTCGCTGACCGGCAGCGATCTTCCCTTGGGCGAGACATTGATTGTGACCGGAAAGGGCGGTAAACAGCGCGCGGTACCGCTGCTTCCGGTCGTGCGGGCGGCAGTCGCTGACTATCTCGAAAAGTGCCCGTGGCCCGCACAAGGTCGCGATCCGCTGTTTCGGGGAGCGCGCGGCGGCGGGCTTTCGCAAGGAATCATCCAGAAGGCCGTGGCCCGCGCCCGGCTTGTGCTGGGTCTGCCGGCCAGCGCCACGCCGCACGCTCTGCGCCACAGCTTTGCCACGCATCTGCTGGGGGCCGGAGCCGACTTGCGCAGTTTGCAGGAACTGCTTGGCCATGCCAGCCTGAGTTCCACTCAGATTTACACCAAGGTCGATGCGGCAACGCTGCTTGATGTTTATCGAAACGCGCATCCTCGGGAGCGGTGAGTCGTCGTCCCCGGTCAACCCGGGGACGACGCGATCTTCAATCCCGCGGTTTCCACCGCACTACCCGCCACAGATAGGCCAAGACTGCCAGCGCTACTATCGCCGCAATTGCCGGTCCGATGAGGCCGTTCATGTCTTTCAGATAGTCGGCCAGCCACAGTCCGCCATAGATGAGCGCCGTGTTCCACACCGCCGCCCCCGCAAAGGTGAAGGTGAGGAATTTCCACTGCGGCATATGGACCAGCCCCGCAGGGAGCGAGATCATCGTTCGCAGGAAGGGCGAAAAGCGAAGGGCAAAAACGATCCAAGGCCCATGCCGCAAGAAGAACGCGGTTGCGCGTTCAATGTCGTGCCAATCCATAGTCAGCCAGCGGCCCCATCGATCAACCAGCGGCTTTAGGCGCAGATAGCCGTAACGATCACCGGCGAGAAACCAGGCATAATTACCAAGGGTCGAGCCGATAGTGCCTGCAGCCAGCAGCGGCCAGAAGCTCATGGATCCGCGCGATACCGCAATCCCGCCAACCCCCATGATTACTTCACTGGGGATCGGAGGGAAGATGTTCTCGATGATCATCAAGGCGGCAATGCCCCAATAGCCGCCTTGTTCGATAAGCCGAATTATCCAATCGTCCATGATCGGTCAGAGCGCCGCTTGGCGTCGTTCGATCGCATCAATGATAAGCGCGGGCGTATCGGTGCCGTTGAACTTGTCGATTGCTAGGATTCCGGTTGGCGAGGTAACGTTGATCTCGGTCAGATATTTGCCACCGATCACATCGATCCCCACGAACAATAGCCCCCGCCGCTCGAGCTCAGGCCCAAGCACAGCGCAGATTTCTTCTTCGGTGGATGTTAGCGTGGTGGCTTCTGCGTATCCGCCGACGGCGAGGTTAGAGCGGAACTCCCCCTCGCCCGGCTTGCGATTGATTGCGCCAGCAAATTTGCCGTCAACCAGCACGATCCGCTTGTCGCCATCGGCGACCGAGGGGAGAAATTGCTGGACCATGAAGGGTTCGGGCCAGACATTGTTGAATACCTCGACCAGCGCGCCAAGGTTGCTGCCGTCGGCAGGCACACGGAATACCGCTTTGCCGCCATTGCCATGGAGCGGTTTGACCACGATATCGCTGCCATAGCGCTGCTGGAAGGCGCGGACGTCCTCGATCTGGCGTGCGACCATGGTCGGCGGCATGAACCGGGCGTAGTCCAGCACCAGAACTTTTTCCGGTGCATTGCGAACACTGGCCGGATCATTGACCACCAGCGTGATGCCTTCAAGCCGTTCTAGAATATGTGTGGCGCTGATGTAGCCCAAGTCAAACGGCGGATCCTGCCGCATCAGCACGACGTCGATATCCTTGGCGAGATCGATTTTCTCGAGCGGCCCCTTGGAGAAGTGATCGCCAACCACGCGCTGCACTGTGACCGGCGAGGCCCAAGCGGTAATCCGACCCTCGTCCCAAGCCAGCGTCCGCACGTCGTAATGCCAGACCTTATGTCCCCGCGCCTGCGCGGCAAGCATCAGGGCGAAGCTCGAATCACCGGCGATATTGATGCTTTCAAGTGGATCCATTTGAACGGCGACGCGAAGGGTCATATGAAATGCTGTTCCATTTAGAACTGAGAGGCGTTGACGATGTGGCGCGGCCAGCGGCCCGGCGCAAGGAGCAGTACGTCAATCCGTTGCAAATCGCCTGCCCTGACGAAACGCGCGGCGACCGCGTCGGCAGCGCCGATCACCCGGCGCAGGCGATAATCGTCGATCGCAAGGTCCAGATCATCTGCCCGTTGGCGCCACTTTACCTCAACGAAAGCAATGGTCCGCCCGCGCCGCACGATCAGGTCAATCTCGCCGCGAGGAGTCTTGACTCGCCGGGCAAGGACGCGCCAGCCCTTGAGCCGGAGGTACCAGGCTGCCAATGTTTCGCCGCGCCGGCCCTGCTCCTCGCGGTGCTTCCGGTCTTTCACTTGAGCTCCATCGCCCGCGCATAGAGGAGCTTTCGATCAAGCCCGGTGCGTTTGGCGACCGTGCCCGCCGCTTGCGATGCCTTGGAACCAGCCAGCTCGGCCCGCAACAATGCATCGACATCGAATGTTTCCGGCTCGGCATCCAGCGGTGGAGCAATCAGCAGAACAATCTCACCGCGCGGCGGATTGGCCAAGTAATGCGCGGCAAGCTCTTCAGGCGAGCCACTGCGGCATTCCTCGAACTTTTTGGTCAACTCGCGCGCAACAGCCACTTCGCGGCCCGGCAAAACGTCTGCCAGCGCGATCAGTGTCGCACCGAGGCGCGGGGCTGTGTCGTAGAAGGCCAGCGTTGCCGGGACCGCTGCCAGTTCGCTCAACATATCCCGGCGGGCCTTGTCCTTGCCTGGCAGAAAGCCAGCAAACAGGAAACGGTCGGTGGGCAGGCCCGACAAGGTCAGGGCAACGATGACTGCACTGGGTCCAGGCAGGCTCGTCACTGCAATGCCAGCCTCGCGTGCCAGCCGCACTAGTTTGTACCCGGGGTCCGAGATCAATGGCGTTCCGGCATCGCTGACCAGGGCAATCGGCGACTCAGCGGCCAACGCCACAATATGAGCCCGAGTCTCGTCGCTGGCGTGATCGTCATAACGGATCATCTTCTTCTTGAGCCCTAGATGGTGAAGCAGCTTTCCTGTCACTCGCGTATCCTCGCAGGCCACCGCAGCCACGCCACGGAGTACCTCTGCGGAGCGCAGGGTGATATCGCCGAGATTGCCAATCGGCGTAGCGACAATGTAGAGACCTGGAGAAAGCGGTGTTTCCATGAACATCCTCATGGACCAGCCACACGGGGAGCGGCAAGTGATGTTCGAGACGCGCTTGAATCGGCGCAGCACGGTCATGCTGGGCGCATTGGTCCTGCTGGCAGGTTGCAAGGTCATTCCCAAGGGCGGGCCGGTTGGCCCTCCGCCGGTCGATCAACCCAGCGATTCGCTGCCCAAGGATGGCCAGCGTCACCGCGTGGCCCTGTTGGTGCCGATGAGCGGACCGAACGCGGCTGTCGGCCAGTCGATTGCCAACGCGACGACCATGGCGCTGCTTGATACCAATGCCCAGAACCTGCGGATCACGACCTATGATACGGCCGCCGGTCCTTCTAAGGCCGCTAACCGGGCGGTGGCGGATGGCAACAAACTGATCCTCGGTCCGGTCCAGGCTGACGACGTAGGCCCTGTCGTCGCCATTGCCCGCGCTGCCAATGTGCCGCTGATCGCCTATGTTGCCGATAGCGCTGTTGCCGCGCGCGATGTCTTTATTCTTGGAACGGTTCCGGCCAATTCGATCAGTCGGACGGTCAGCTATGCGTGGGGCAAAGGCGCCCGCCGCTATGCCGTTCTCGCCCCCAGCGGTGACTATGGCCAGCGTGCCAGCGCCGCATTTACAGGCGCGGTCCGCTCCAGCGGCGGAACCATGGTGGCTAGCGAAAGCTATGAACGCACAAATACGTCGATCGTCAGTGCCGCCCGGCGTCTTCGCGCCAAAGGGGGAATTGACGCGGTATTGATTGCTGACGGCAGCCGTTTTGCGGCGCTTGGGGCCGCCCAGCTCAAGGCCGCCGGGGCCGCCTCACCACGCTTGCTCGGTACCGAACTGTGGAGCGGAGAAAGCGTTATCGCCAGGAGCCCTTCATTGCGCGGCGCATGGTTCTCATCGGTCTCCGACGTCAGGTTCCGGCAGTTTTCGGAAAGCTACAAGTCCCGTTTCGGCGCAACACCCTATCGCATCTCGACGCTGGGTTATGACAGCGTGCTGCTGGCGATCCGCGTTGCGCGTGAATGGAAGCCAGGTACGGCCTTCCCGACTTCCAAGCTGGCGGATCGGGGCGGGTTCCTTGGTCTTGATGGGCCTTTCCGGTTTGGTGCGAACGGTGTGGTCGAACGGGCGCTTGAAGTGCGCGAGGCGCGCGCAGCAGCCATTACGGTGGTAAGTCCTGCGCCGACCCGGTTCGCGGACTGACGATAACCTGTTGCGTTCGCTTGCTCTGCTGACTCTGCGCCTTCTATAGCGCACCCATGTCCGATGATCTGTTTGATAAGCTGCCGACCAGCGCTGGCGAAAGCTATGATGGTTCCGCGATCGAGGTGCTGGAAGGTCTCGAACCCGTCCGCCGCCGTCCCGGCATGTATATCGGCGGGATTGACGAGCGAGCGCTCCACCACCTCGCCGCAGAAGTGCTCGACAATGCGATGGATGAAGCGGTCGCAGGCCATGCCACGCGAATTGAAGTTACACTGGAAGAGGGCAACCGCCTGACCATCAGCGATAATGGCCGGGGCATCCCGGTTGATGAACATCCCAAATACCCGGGCAAGTCGGCGCTTGAAGTGATCATGACCACGCTGCACTCGGGCGGAAAGTTTTCCGGCAAGGCCTATGCCACCAGCGGCGGTCTGCACGGGGTTGGCGTCAGTGTGGTCAATGCGCTGTCCAGCCTGACCCGCGTCGAAGTGGCACGGGGCAAGGAGCTTTACGCCCAGGAATACTGTCGCGGCCATGCCACTGGGCCGCTAAAATCGCTCGGCAGCACCCCTAACCGGCGCGGCACGACGCTGACTTTCATCCCGGACACCGAAATTTTCGGTGAGGACGCGAAGTTCAAGCCGGCCCGGCTGTTCAAGCTGGCGCGGTCCAAGGCCTATCTCTTTGCAGGCGTAGAAATCCGCTGGAAATGCGCCTTGAGTCTGGTCAGCGATGATGCCCCCGCCGAGGCCGTGTTCCAGTTCCCTGGCGGGCTTGCCGATCATCTGACCGAACAGGTGGGGGAACGCGAATGCGTCACCACCAGATTCTTCTCGGGATCGCAGGACTTCCCGGACGATATGGGCCGCGCCGAATGGGCAATAGCCTGGCCGCTGTGGTCTGACGGGTCCTATAGCTGGTATTGCAACACTATTCCGACCCCCGATGGCGGCACCCATGAACAGGGCATCCGGGCGGCGCTGGTTAAAGGAATCCGGACCTTTGCCGATCTGGTAGGCCAGAAGAAGGCCAAGGACGTCGCGCCCGAAGACATCGTCACCGGCAGCGAAATCATGCTCTCGATCTTCATCCGCGATCCCCAATTTCAAAGCCAGACCAAGGACCGACTGACCAGTCCCGCGGCTGCCCGCTATGTCGAGAATGCGGTGCGCGATCACTTCGATCATTTTCTGTCGGACAATATGGAGCGCGGCAAGGCGCTACTGTCCCATGTCCTCGAGCGGATGGACGAGCGGTTGCGGCGCAAGGCGGAGCGCGAGATCAAACGCAAGACCGCAACAAGTGCCAAACGCCTGCGCCTGCCCGGCAAACTCACCGATTGCACCGGCGAAGGCAGCGGCGAGACTGAACTGTTCATCGTTGAGGGCGATAGCGCTGGCGGCAGCGCCAAACAGGCGCGCGACCGCAAGACCCAAGCGATCCTGCCGATCCGCGGCAAAATCCTCAATGTCGCATCCGCCACCATGGACAAGATCCGCGCCAACAGCGAAATCGCCGACCTGGCACTCGCGATGGGTTGCGGAATGCGCAAGGATTGCAACCCGGATAATCTACGCTACGACCGGATCATCATCATGACCGATGCCGACGTTGACGGCGCGCACATCGCCACGCTGCTGATGACGTTTTTCTTTCAAGAAATGCCTGAAGTCGTCCGGCGTGGGCATTTGTATCTAGCCCAGCCGCCGCTCTACCGCCTGACCTGCGGCAAGGAAAACGCCTATGCCAAGGACGAAGCCCACCGCGTGGAACTGGAAGAGACCCGGTTCAAGGGCAAAAAGGTCGAGGTTGGCCGGTTCAAGGGCCTTGGCGAAATGAACCCGGGGCAATTGCGTGAGACGACTATGTCTCCGGCTACCCGCTGCCTGCTGCGGATCACCCTGCCGCCGGAATATGAAGGCCGGGCTGCGGTCAAGGATCTGGTCGACCGCTTGATGGGACGCGATCCAGCGCAGCGATTCATGTTCATCCAGAACCGGGCGGGAGAGATCGATCCAGAGATGATTGATGCGTGAGGCGGATTGAAGCCAACTGGCTTCCCGCCCCACACAGCCACCCCCCCGCACATCCGGCTTACGCCATATGCAGGCTCTTGCGAGCCTTATTGTCGCTCGTAGCCTTGTGCTTCCGGTTGTGACGATCCTCTTGAAGCCAGGTGGCTCGAAGGTTGGAGATACCGCCGCGATCCATCGCGCGGCGCCAGGAAACAAATTCTTCCAGCGACAATTCATAGCGCTGCAAAACTTCGTCGACTGTCAGCAACCCGCCTTCGACCGCGACCACAACCTCTGCCTTGCGCCTTGCGACCCAGCGGGTCGCATGCGGGGGTGGCAATGATCCCAGAGTGAGTATTTCCCCGTTCGGTCCAATGACACTGGCAGGGCGAACATTTCGATATTCTATCATGACTTTGACCTCGATTTTCTTGCTAAAATCACAGGCCCCCAAAGCATTTTGATTTTCCGATTAAATGGTTAAATGGATATGAATCGAGCGTTCCGTTCACCGCTCGTGAGGTGCGGTTCAGACCGTCCAAAAGGAAGATTCGGCTGCAACCAAATCAAATCCCTTGATCATCCAGAATTGCACCGCGCCAAGTTTCACGCTTGCAAGGTTTCACTGGTCAACCTATCGCTTAACCGAACGATTAAACGACAGGACTTCTTCTCATGCAGCGTTTCGAAGGCACCAGCAATTACGTCGCTACCGACGATCTCAAGGTGGCGGTCAACGCCGCAGTCCTTTTGCGCCGGCCTTTGCTGGTCAAGGGGGAGCCCGGCACCGGCAAGACCGTGCTCGCGCATGAAATCGCCAAGGCGGTCGGCGCGCCGCTGATCGAGTGGAACGTTAAGTCGACCACCAAAGCCCAGCAGGGCCTTTACGAGTATGATGCGGTGGCCCGGTTGCGTGACGGTCAGCTTGGTGACGAGCGTGTCCACAACATTAGCAACTACATTCGCCGCGGCAAGCTGTGGGAAGCCTTCACCGCGCCCGAGCTGCCGGTGCTGTTGATCGACGAGATCGACAAGGCTGACATCGAGTTTCCCAACGATCTGCTCCAGGAGCTCGACCGGATGAGCTTCGACGTTTACGAAACGCGCGAACGGGTCGAAGCCAAAGAGCGTCCGATCGTGATCATCACCTCGAACAACGAAAAGGAGCTGCCGGACGCCTTCCTGCGCCGCTGCTTCTTTCATTACATCAAGTTTCCAGATCGCGAGACGATGCAGTCGATCATCGATGTCCACTTCCCCGATATCCAGAAGATCCTCGTCACCAAGGCGATGGATATCTTCTATGAAGTGCGCGACGTTCCGGGGCTCAAGAAGAAGCCGAGCACCAGCGAGCTGCTCGATTGGCTCAAGCTGCTGATGAACGAGGACATGCCGCTCGACGTCCTCCAGAACCGCGATCCGACCAAGGCGATCCCGCCCCTCCACGGCGCACTACTAAAGAACGAGCAGGACGTGATGTTGTTCGAAAAGCTGGCCTTCATGGCCCGGCGTCAGGGGTAGCTTCGTGTCGAGCCAACATCAAATACCGACGCTGGGAAGACTGGAAACGGTGCCGATCAAGTCAGTGTGGTCATCCGAACCCTATGCGTTTGACCCATGGCTAAGCATGCCGGATAACTTGCAGTTCCTAGCCGATGCACTGGAAATTCCCGGTCTAGAATTGCTCAGCACCCAACAATCCGTTGGACCGTTCTACGCAGACCTAGTCTGTCAGATTATCGGAACCGATCAAAAGGTTGTTATTGAGAATCAATTGGACAAAGCTGACCATCGTCATCTGGGGCAAGTTCTCACTTACGCCCCTCATCTCGATGCAAAGGTCTGTGTATGGGTCGCCGCAGAGATTTGTGACGAGCATCGCGCGGCAGTCGATTGGCTCAATCGAATTTCAAATGAAGCTTATGCGTTCTTCGCCGTCGAAGTCCGCGCAGTTAGAATAGGCAACAGCCTTCCAGCGCCGCTATTTGAGGTTGTCGCTAAGCCTAACGAGTGGGCTCGTGTGGTCAGCGAACCCCACCAGAACGCCGAGCTTTCCGAGTATTCAGCTTCCAATCTTCAGTTCTGGGAATCGTTTCACGAACAGCTTGTCGAGGCTGGCGGTGCCGGTAGACGTATAAATCGCCCCCTCAAGGACGCCAATTATTGGGGGCCGCTAACCGAAAACAGCAAAGCGTATATCTCGGGATGGCGTTCGCAGAGCAGAAACCCTCACGTCGGAGCGTTTCTGGGCATTTACAATCCAGATGCGGCGCTTGTCTGGGAACTTCTCGAGGAGCAAAAGTCAGATTTAGAATTAGAATTCGGCGAGCCATTGGAATGGTCGGCGAACAAACAGCGCACCGTGTTCAAGGTGGTTCCAAAACCATTGTTTTCCGGCACAAGTCCCGAAAATTGGCCAGCACAGCGAAAATGGCTGATCGAAAAGATGGTTAGGCTGCGCAAGGTGTTCGAGAAGCCAGTGCTCGACGCCATTGCGGCAGTCGACGCACAAGCGATCGCTCTAGGGACCTAACCATGTTCTTCAACTTCATCGACGAACTGCGTGCCGCCGGGATCAAGGCTTCCTTCAAGGAGCATCTGACGCTGCTTGAGGCGCTGGACAAGGACGTGATCGAGCAGACGCCCGAGCAGTTCTATTACCTTTCGCGCACCACTTTCGTGAAGGACGAGGGCCTGCTCGACCGGTTTGACCAGGTGTTCAACAAGGTCTTCAAGGGTATCCTGACCAGCTATGGCCAGGACCCTGTCGATATCCCGGAGGATTGGCTCAAAGCCCTCGCCGAGAAATTCCTTACCCCTGAAGAGATGGAGGCGATCAAGGCGCTCGGCTCGTGGGACGAGATCATGGAGACGCTCAAGCAGCGGCTTGCGGAGCAGCAAAAGCGTCATGAGGGTGGCAGCAAGTGGATCGGCACTGGCGGCACGTCGCCGTTTGGCAATGATGGCTACAATCCCGAGGGCGTGCGGATCGGCGGCGAGAGCAAGCACAAACGCGCGCTGAAGGTGTGGGAAAAACGCGATTTCCAGAATCTCGACAACACCCGCGAGCTAGGCACCCGCAACATAAAAATCGCGCTGCGGCGGCTCCGGCGCTTCGCGCGCGAGGGCAATGCCGACGAGCTTGATCTCGACGCGACGATCGATGGCACGGCCAAGCAGGGCTGGCTAGATATCCATATGCGACCCGAACGGCACAATGCGGTCAAGCTCCTGCTGTTCCTCGATGTTGGCGGATCGATGGACCCGTTCATCAAGCTGGTCGAAGAGCTGTTCAGCGCAGCGACCAGCGAATTCAAGAACATGGAGTTCTTCTACTTCCACAACTGTCTGTACGAAGGGGTGTGGAAAGACAACAAGCGGCGCTGGTCGGACCGGACCAACACTTGGGACATCCTCCACAAATATGGTCACGATTATAAGGTGATCTTCGTCGGCGATGCGGCGATGAGCCCCTATGAAATCACCCATCCGGGCGGTTCGGTTGAACATTTCAACGAGGAATCGGGTGCAGCCTGGATGCAGCGCGTGGCGCATGTCTATCCGGCTACGGTCTGGCTCAATCCGGTGCCGGAAAAGCAGTGGGGTTATTCGCAATCAACCAAGATGATCAAGGAACTGGTCGGCGATTCGATGTTCCCGCTTACGCTGGGCGGGCTTGACGATGCGATGCGCGAGATGACCCGCAAGAAGCATTAACGCTGCCGGTCAAGCTCAGTATTGAGCCGCAAGCTGCACCGCCAGAAGAAGAAAGCCGGAACAAGGCTTAGCCAGGCGGCGCCATAAAGAACATAGCGGACCGAGTCTTCACCATAAGCGGGCTTGAGAAGATCGGAGATCATTCCGAAGAACAGCGGGCCAAGGCCAAGCCCGATCAGGTTCTGGCCAAACAGTAGCAGGGCGCTGGCGATCGCCCGGGTGCGCAGCGGAACCAGACCCTGCACGCTGGAAAAGGTTGGGCCGTAATAGAGCGAATTGAGCACAGTTGGAATCATCAACATCGCCAACGCGACTTCCCACCGGGCCGCAAAATAGGCCGCAAACGCAAGCGGCGCGGCCAATGTCATGCCAATCGCGGGCGCGGTAAGGACATGGCGGCGGTTAATTCGGCCAAACCGATCAGCCAGCCAGCCCCCCAGCAAAGTCCCGGTAATCCCCGCGATACCGCCCCACAGCCCGAAATAGAAGCCGACCTCGCCCGGCGTCAGTCCGTGACTGCGCTGGAAGAAGATGGTTGTCCAGGTGGTCTTCCCATAGCTCAGGAACGATGCCGCCGAGCCGGCGCAAAGCAGCAACGCATAGGCCCGCGAGCCTAGCACTTCGGTAAGAGATTGTCGCAAACTGACAGGAATGGCAGCAGCACCGCTTGGTAAGGTGTGAACCAGGCGGGCGTTGTCCTTGATAACAAAGGCGACGATGAGCGCCAGCAACACGCCCGGCAGCCCGACCACAAAGAACGCGCGGCGCCAGCCGAGTTCATCGGCCAGATAACCGCCGATCATCATGCCCAGCAGCGTGCCTATGGGTATCCCAAGCGCATAAAATGCCAGCGCCGAGGACCGGCGTTCAGGAGGAACCCGATCCGCGATCAAAGAATGCGCCGCCGGCGTGCAACCCGCCTCGCCGATCCCAACCCCCATCCGTGCCAGCAGCAACTGAACGAAGTTTTGCGCCAGTCCGCAAACAGCTGTCGCAAGCGACCAGAACGCCAGCGCCACAGCGATCAGGCGGCCCCGGTTTGTGGTTGGCCGATCGGCATATCGCGCGATCGGCAGGCCAAGGATGGCATAGAACAGCGCGAAGGCGATGCCTGTCATCAAGCCGATCTGGGTGTCATTGAGGCCCAGATCGCGGCTGATCGGTTCGGCCAGAATATTGACGATTTGCCGGTCAATGAAATTGAAGATGTAGACTACCAGCAGCAGCCACAGCATCGTTCGGATTGAAATGGTGGTGGTGGGATTTGTCGCCACTGTGCTTTTCATGCTGCGCCTCACCAAATCCGGTGAGCCGCGCCCGCCGATTGCATTAAATTGCTTTTTCGGCCCACACTCTCCGAACGTCAAGCTGCTGGCGAGATGCGCTTGGTCTGGCTAAAGCACCGCGATGGATAGCCAACTTCTCATCATTTGCCTGCTCACAGCCGGGATCAATCTTATCGGCACGCTTGCCTATGCCGCGCGGATCGCCGGGGTGCGCACCCGCCGGATCGCGATGAGCTTTGCGCTATTCAACATCCTGGTGCTTGTTTCGCGCACATCGAACAGCTTCCTCGGGCCGTTCCTGGCCAAACGGATCGAAATGCGGCTGACTACGGGCGGCGGCGATGCGCTACTCTGGGATTTCCACTTGGTCCTGCTGGCCGCGAGCGCTTCAGTGGCCGTGGGCATCATATTGGTGCCCACCGGCCAGCGGCTGTTCGTTCGCGCTATCGGCTATTTTCAAGAGCAACGTTCTACCACCAGAATGATCCTGCGGAGCGCCTCGCCCGCTGGCCTTCGGACAATGCGGGATGCAATCGCTCCGCCTGCTTTGGAGCAGATACGCGGCCTGGTGAAAGAACGCGGGGTGGGCTGGGGGGTTCTGCTAGCCAATTGCTTGGCGCAGGCGTTGATTACGGTAGGTGTTCTGGCGTCGCTTTATGCCGGCTATCTCAACCCCGAGTTCCGCGTAACGGCATCGCAGCTTTCGGCGGTGATCAACGGCTTTGCTACAATCCTGCTATTCGCTCTGATTGATCCGCAACTCTCAGTGATGACAGATGACGTAATTGAAGGCCGGGTCAGCGAGGCCTTGTTCCGACGCACAATCGTGTGGATCTCGTTCAGCCGGCTTGCCGGCACAATGCTCGCCCAGCTGCTGTTCCTACCCTCCGCGCAACTTATCGCCTGGGTCGCGAACTACGTGTAGGTTAGAAACCGGCCGACAGTCTCGCGCCAAGCTGCCTCGTCCCGGGCGGCCACTTCCTCAAGATCATTCGCTGTTGACGCGCGATCATCGACCCATTCGCGCAAGGCGGGGCCACCGTTGATAACATCGATCGCCAGCCGGTCCAGCTCGTACTCATATGGAAAATCGCGCCAAAGCGGATAATCCGGATTGAGGTTGCGGATCGCCTTGAACGCCAATGCCTGCAACCGCCAGGGCCGGAACGCGCGGTGATCGTAGAAAGCTGCCTCGGCGTGGATCATCAACCCGCTGCACAGGCTTTTGGCGTGTTTATGGAAAGTCGGCTCAAACCACACTTCGCGCAAGGCGCAGCCGGCCAGCCATTGCGGGGCCACCCGCCGCATTTCCGACAACACCAGTTTGGCATCAAGATCAGGCGCGCCGAACAGCACTTCGAGCGGACGGGTGGTGCCGCGCCCTTCGCTCAAATTGGTGCCCTCCAGCATCACTGTTCCGGCATAGGCGCGGGCCATGTTAAGACCCGCCGCGTTGGGGCTGGGATTGATCCAGAGCCGGTCATCGGGCCAACCGAAACCGGGTGCGGCATCAGGCTGCCAGCCTTCCATCGCGATCACCCGGTATTCTACGTCCAGCTTAAAGTGATCGATGAACCAGTGCCCCATTTCACCCAGCGTCATGCCGTGGCGCATCGGCATTGGCCCGGCCCCGACGAAACTCTCCTGCCCGGGCAGCAGCAGCGTGCCTTCAACCGGGCGGCCCGCGGGATTGGGCCGATCAAGCACCCACACCGTCTTGCCGGTCATGGATGCAGCTTCTAGCAGATAGAACAACGTGGTGACGAAGGTGTAGATCCGGCAGCCAAGGTCTTGCAGGTCGAACAGGAACACATCTGCGGTCGACATCATTTGCCCGGTAGGACGGCGGACTTCTCCGTAAAGGCTGAAGATCGGAATTCCGTAGCGCGGATCGACCTCGTCCGGTGTTTCCACCATATTGTCCTGCTTGTCGCCTTTGAGCCCGTGCTGCGGGCCGAACGCAGAGCTGACGGTGAGCCCGGCTGCAATCAGGGCATCGAGCGAATGGGTCAGATTTTCGGTAACCGAGGCCGGATGTGCGACAAGGGCAACGCGCTTGCCCGTAAGCGGCTTGCGCAATTCGGGGTCTGCGAGCAGGCGGTCTATCCCGAACTTCACGGCTTTACCGGCGCCTCAAGCGTCAAGGCCCGGCAAGCAGCGGCGTGGAACTCTGGTTTGCCGTCAGCGAAGTCCAGCGCCCAGAAACGGTTATCGCCGTCTTCGCCTTTGATGATGCCGTTCAGGGCCACGCGCGCCGGCAGCGCCAATTCGGAAGCAATATTGGCAACCAGCCGCAGCTCTGTGGCGCTTGAGGAAACTGCGATTTCAACTTCCGCCGGTGCGTCGCGCATCCCTTCGCGGAAGTCGTCGAAATCATAACAGGCCCAGCGGGTAGAGGGCGACAGGTTGAATTCCCGGTATGCAGCCGGTCCATGTTGCCAGAAGATTTCAAAGCAGGTTGTTTTCCACAAATCGTCGTACCGACCGGGTTCTTGTGCTGCCGGAATAATGATCCGGGCCATATCACCGGTCACCACGAAGGTGGCCTCGCAACCTGACCGTGTCGGCTTGACCGACGCGGTAATGGAATCGACCGCCCCTGCCAGGCAATCGGGATGAAGCGTGAGAGTATGCATCAGCGCTCTATTACCCAGCAAGCATGTCCGGGCAAGCAGCACTTGGGCAATCGCAACGGCGCTGCTAAGGACCTTGCGCGATGACCCAATACAGCTCCACCCTGCTCCGCACGCTCCACGAGCGTGGTTATATTCACCAGATGACTGATGCGGCCGGGCTGGATGCCCTGGCAGGCAAGCAGATCGTGCCGGGTTATATCGGCTTCGATGCCACCGCGCCGTCGCTCCATATCGGATCGCTGGTCCAGATTATGATGCTGCGCCGGCTCCAGCAGGCAGGGCACAAGCCGATCGTGCTGATGGGCGGCGGCACCACCAAGGTCGGCGATCCTTCGGGCAAGGACGAAAGTCGCAAGATGCTCTCCGGCGAGGACATCAACGCGAATATTGCTTCGATCCGCACCATCTTTGAAAAGCTCCTGACCTTCGGCGATGGACCTACCGATGCGATCATGGTTGATAATGACGAGTGGTTGAGTGCTCTTGGCTACGTCGAATTGCTGCGGACCGTCGGCCCGCATTTTACCATCAACCGAATGCTTACCTTCGATTCGGTCAAGCTGCGGCTTGAACGCGAGCAGCCGCTCACCTTCCTGGAATTCAATTACATGATCCTCCAGGCTTATGATTTCCGCGAACTGGCGCTGCGCCAAGGCTGCCGCTTGCAAATGGGCGGATCGGACCAGTGGGGCAATATCGTCAACGGGATCGAACTTTCGCGCCGGATGGAGGGCAAGGAAGTTTTCGGGCTGACCACGCCGCTGCTGACCACCGCCGATGGAAGCAAAATGGGCAAGACCGCCGCAGGCGCAGTCTGGCTCAACGAAGACGCCCTGCCCGCTTATGATTTCTGGCAGCACTGGCGCAATTGCGATGACCGCGACGTTGGCCGGTTCCTGCGGTTGTTTACCGACCTGCCGCTGGACGAGATCGCCCGGCTTGAGGCACTGGATGGCAGCGAGATCAATACTGCCAAGGTAGTGCTCGCCAATGAAGTAACCCGGTTGTGTCGCAGCGGCGAAGCGGCCCAAGCAGCCGAGGAGACCGCTGCGGCAACCTTCTCAGGTGGCGGTGTTGGTGCCGATTTACCAGTGCTGGCGCTTCCAGCCGAGGGAATCGGGCTGATCGATGCGCTGGTCGGTATCGGATTTGCGGCCAGCCGAGGCGAAGCCAAGCGATTGATTGCAGGGGGCGGCGCCCGAATTGATGGTGAAGCTGTGTGCGACGAGAATCTTCAGATCGCCGGATCGAGCGCCGAGGTGCGCATTTCTGCGGGCAAGAAGAAGCACGGGGTGCTGCGCCCGACTGATTGAAGGCCCAATTGCCCTAAGTTTACTGTTTATTCGCCATTACCGTCCATCATGTCGGCAGCTGCGATAAACAATGGAGGCAGGGCATCCCTATGGGTGTTGGCGCACAACTTTCGGTAACCGACCTGCGCCGTGCTACGCGGCATCCGGTCGATCATATGGTCATCGGCGAACACCGCCTGCTTGGCGACGTGCATCTGCACATCATGAATCTGTCTGCGCATGGTTTCATGGTTGAGGGCAATGTCTCTATGGGCAAAGGCGAACGTGTGACTATCCGATTGCCCGGGATTGGCCGAATCGAAGCCCATCTCATCTGGGTCACCGAAGATCGGGCGGGCTTCCAGTTTGAGCGGATCATCCGGCTTGAAGATTTTATCCGGATGATTGATGCCATCCAGCCTAACCCGCGACTGCGCCAAAGCCGCTAGGCGCGGCCAACCCCGAAGAATTGCTATCAACGCCGCAATCATCTGATTGCTTGGCAAGAGCCGTCCGCACTGCCATTCGGTCGAAGTGACCGAACCTACCTCACCGCTCCAGATCCGCGACTTCAGACTGTTCTGGCTGGCGCGCTTTTCAGCAGTTGTCGCCACAATGGCGATGGTCGTGGTGATCGGCTGGCAAACCTACGATATCGCCCGCAGCGACTATGGCATGAGTGTCAGCACCGCTGCCTTTATGCTTGGCCTGCTGGGGCTGGCCCAATTTGTGCCGCTATTTGTGCTGACCCCGGTTGCCGGGCTGGTAGCGGACCGGTTTGACCGCCGCCGCGTAGCCGCCATCGCCAATTGCGTTGACCTGTGCGTCGCGCTGGTTCTCGGGCTCGTTACTGCCGCCGATGCACTGACCTTACCGATTCTGTTTCTGCTCGCGGCAGCTCACGGGGCAGCCCGCGTATTCGTCGGCCCGGCAATGAGCGCGATTGCCCCCAACATCGTTCCCCCGGCCTTGTTGCCTCGGGCGATCGCTTTCAACTCAATTGCCTGGCAAGTCGGCTCGGTGGTTGGACCGGCGGCTGGCGGTCTTCTCTATGCGGCAAGTCCTGCTCTGCCCTATTGGAGTGCAATTGCCCTGCTGGTTCTGGCCAGTATCGGCATCCTCAGCATCGCACCGATGAAGCGACCAGATGTGCGCCGCGATGTCCATCCTGTTCGCCAGATGGCAGAAGGCATGTCGTACGTCTGGAATGAGCGTTTTCTGCTCGGCTGTATCACACTCGATCTGTTTGCTGTGTTGCTGGGCGGCGCGACGGCGCTTCTGCCGGTCTTCGCCCGCGACATCTTGCAGGTTGGCTCCGAAGGGCTGGGCCTCATGCGCGCAGCACCAGCGGCCGGCGCAGCGATTGTAGCACTGATACTCGCGTTCTGGCCGCTCGCCCGCAATGTCGGAGTGAAGATGCTATGGGCAGTGGTGGTTTTTGGCCTAGCGACGATTGTGTTTGGCATCTCGACTTCATTCTGGCTGTCGTTGGCGATGCTGGCATTGCTCGGCGCATCGGACATGGTTTCTGTCTATATTCGCAGCAGTCTGGTCCAGCTCAACACGCCGGATGACATGCGCGGCCGGGTCTCCTCCATCTCGGGGCTTGCGATCTCAGCTTCAAACGAATTGGGCGAAATGCAGTCGGGCCTCGCAGCAGCGCTGCTTGGCGCAACCGGCGCAGTCATGTTCGGGGGCGTGGGAGCCATCGCGGTCACCGTACTGTGGGCATGGCTCTTTCCAGAACTGCGCAATGCTCGTACGTTTGCCCCTCAATATCGCCAGAAGGAAACCGTCCCATGAAGGCCGACAGCATCCTCGCCACTATCGGTAACACCCCGCATATTCGGCTCGCGCGGATGTTCCCCGATCATGAAGTCTGGATAAAGTCCGAACGTGCCAACCCCGGCGGTTCGATCAAGGACCGCATCGGCCTCGCCATGATTGAAGCAGCCGAAGCCGACGGCAGCCTGAAGCCTGGCGGAACGATCATCGAGCCGACATCGGGCAACACCGGGATTGGTCTGGCCATGGTTGCTGCCGTAAAGGGCTACCGTCTGGTGCTGGTCATGCCCGAATCGATGTCGATCGAGCGGCGCCGGTTGATGTTGGCCTATGGAGCAAGCTTTGACCTGACCCCGCGCGAAAAGGGCATGAAGGGCGCGCTCGAGCGGGCGCACCAGCTGATCCAGGAGACCCCGAACTCATGGATGCCGCAACAGTTCGAAAACTCTGCCAACATCGCAGTCCATGTTCGCACGACGGCACAAGAAATCCTGGCAGATTTCAAGGACACCCCGATTGACGTAATGATCACCGGCGTCGGCACCGGTGGTCACCTGACCGGCTGCGCAGAAGAGCTCAAGCGCCACTGGCCCGGCTTCCGCGCCTATGCAGTGGAGCCTGCGCTGTCCCCGGTCATTTCCGGCGGCCAGCCCGCTCCGCACCCGATCCAGGGGATCGGCGCCGGGTTCATTCCGGGTAACCTCCACACCCAGGCGATCGACGGTGCGATCCAGGTCGATGCCGGTGATGCCAAGGAAATGGCCCGCCGCTGCGCGCGCGAGGAAGGCATGCTGGTCGGCATCAGTTCTGGCGCTACGTTGGCGGCGATTGCCCAGAAACTGCCCGAACTACCACCGGGAAACCGCGTGATGGGCTTCAACTATGATACCGGTGAACGCTATCTCTCGGTACCGGACTTCCTGCCCGAGTAAATCGTGTTGCGTTTCCAATAGTCAATAACGCGGCTGAGACTGCGCTCCAGAGACATCGGTCTGCTGTAGAACATTCGTTAACTGCCAAAGCTTATTGAACAAGCCTGCTGCTTCGGGGGATGGCATGGCGTTGATCAGAACTGACTTCAAAGCGCTTGCGATCAGCTCGCTCGGAGCGGGAATAGCCATGATGCTGGTTAACATGCCTTTGCAATGGCGGGCGGGGAGCGGCAAATGGACAGTCGATTCGGCCTTGCTTGACCTTGGCATTGCCGCGTTGGTTTTTGCCGCATTGATGCTGATTGCGCACATCGCTTTGCTCTCGTTGAAGGCCGGGCAAGGCTGGATGTATGTGGCGGCGGGCATGCTGGTCGGCTTGACGACATTTGCCGGGCTGCATTCTGGTGATCTGGTCCAATCTGCGCGTACGGAAAGAATGCTGTCGCTGGTGGTGGTTGCGATCATGCTGTTCGGTGCGATGCTTGGTACCGTCTACTACGCGGTGGCGGGGCTTCGCCGGCCCGGCGCTGCGCCCGATCGCCTTGTCGAATGGCTTGGGATTGAACCCGACGCCTATGCGGACTTCGATCCGGCAAAGTTCCCAGTTGTCGACACCGGCGCAGAAAAACTCTTCTCCGGACCAACCCAGGTTCGCAGCAGCTTTGGCATCATGTTTGTCTGCTGCTTGATTCCATGGGTATCATTGATGCTGGCCGGACTTACCCTTTACTGGGCCGGCGGAAATATCGCCGACCAGCTGCGGGACACATATGCTAGCAATTACTCTGAAGACATTTTCGACGCGCCCAGCTTGATTGGTCCGCTCGCAGTCGCATCAATGGTGTTTATGCTGGTTCTGACTGTGATCCTGGCCGGGTTTGGCTTCGCGATTCACAATATTTGCCGATATTTCAAGATTACCCGCAGCGGCGGTTATGCGCTGATGGGGTTTACCATGACGTTCGTATGCGGAATATTGATCCCCCCGCTCTTCCCTATTTCGCCGCTAATGGCGGTCTCGCTGAATATCTATCGCCGGTGGGCTGGACTTGAACCTGTCGGATTGCCGGACCCGGTTATAGTCAGCGACCCGGCAAGCCTGATCTCCGCCAGCCATCCAAGGCGCAGCTATCACCAGATTATAGAGCAATAGGTCGGAGCTAGGCCGTCGCAAAAGCCTCCACGGGCAGCGCCATCATCGCGTCCGAACCTGCCTCGATCTTGCGGCGCAACGCCCCCGCATCAGGGGTGAAGCGTTCCCCGTAATAACGGGCGGTGGTGAGCTTGGCTTCGTAGAAGGCCTTGTCTCCGACGCCGGAAGCCAATGCATCTGTCGCAACCTTGCCCATCCGCAGCCACATCAGGCCCAGCGCGACGATCCCCATCAAATGCATGTAATGATGCGCGCCGGCTCCGACATTGTTGGGATTGGCCATGCCATTGGCCATGAACCACATCGTCGCTGTTTTTAACTCCGCATTGGCCTTTTCGAGTTGCCCGGCCAGACTACCTAGTGCGACATCACTCTTGAGCTCGCCGCATTCCTTGTCGACCAGCGCAAACAGCGCCTGCACAGCGCGGCCGCCATTCATCGCAAGTTTGCGGCCGACCAGGTCCATCGCCTGAACGCCGTTCGCACCTTCGTAAATCTGGGTAATGCGGGCGTCTCGGACGAATTGTTCCATACCCCATTCGGCGATGTATCCGTGTCCTCCGAATACCTGCTGCATGTTGACCGCAGTGTCGAAACCCTTGTCCGTCCCATAGCCCTTGATCACCGGGGTCAGCAGGCTGATCAGATCATCGGCCATCTGCCGGTCCGCTTCGTCTGCCATCTTGTGGGACAGATCGATCTGGAGCGCACCCCACAAATACAGAGCGCGCATCCCCTCGGTGAAGGCCTTGGCATCCATCAGCATCCGGCGGATATCCGGGTGGACGAACAGCGTATCAGCTTTTTCGCTGGGCTCCGCTGCTCCGGTCATGGCCCGGCCCTGGCGCCTCTCCTGGGCGTATTTCACTGCATTCTGATAGGCGACTTCGGCCTGCGCCAGGCCCTGTATGCCCACGCCGAGGCGGGCGGCATTCATCATGATGAACATCGCAGCGAGGCCTTTGTTCTCCTCGCCCACCATGTACCCGGTCGCGCCGTCATAGTTCATGACGCAGGTCGCATTGCCGTGGATTCCCATTTTGTGTTCGATCGAGCCGCATGACACCGCGTTTCTCGCACCCAGCGAGCCATCATCATTCACCATGATTTTTGGGACGATGAAGAGCGAGATGCCCTTGGTTGAATCGGGAGCATCGGGCGTCTTGGCCAGCACCAGGTGGATGATGTTCTCGGTCAGATCATGCTCACCGGCCGAAATGAAAATTTTGGTCCCGGTGATAGCGTAGGAACCATCAATATGAGGCACTGCCCGGGTGCGGATCAGGCCCAGATCGGTGCCACACTGCGGCTCAGTCAGATTCATGGTCCCGAGCCATTCACTCGCAATCAGTTTTGGGAGGAATTTGGCCTGCTGCTCGGGCGAACCCTTGG
Source organism: Novosphingobium sp. (assembly GCA_046590275.1). GTDB lineage: Bacteria > Pseudomonadota > Alphaproteobacteria > Sphingomonadales > Sphingomonadaceae > Novosphingobium. Next base: position 2,814 of record JBKJTN010000004.1, on the reverse strand, counting down.
CAAGGATGGACGAAATGGCTCCGGTAGTCAGGCCGGGGTACATCCCGAAAGCCTGATTGGCCGATGCCATGAACTCTTCCAGGACGAAGCCCAGCACATGCGGCAGCCCCTGCCCGCCAAACTCCTCGGGCATAGAAAGCGTGCCCCAGCCCGCTTCGCGATACTGGTCGAACGCCGCTTTGAAACCTTTGGGGGTTGAAACGCTGCCATCAACATGCCGGGTGCAGCCTTCGTGATCACCAGAAAGATTGAGCGGCGCGAGGACTTCTGCAGTAAACTTCCCGCATTCTTCGATCACCGTCTCGACCAGATCGGCGGTTGCATTCTCAAAACCTGGAAGATTGCCGTAGCTTTCCAGCTTGAGCACTTCATTGATGATGAAACAGGTATCGCGGGCAGGCGCCGTGTAGATGGGCATTTAATCGGGTCCTTGTGGTCTGGTTCAGGCCTTGTTGGGCGTCTGATCGAGTCTTTCGACAAGCGCGATAAAGCTGATCAGCTCGGCAATCGCGGAATCTATATCGTTGCGCTGTTGGGTCATTTGCTCAACCCGTTCGCGGCAGCGTTCGATCGTAACGCGGCGCTGCTGGACCCGGCCATCTCCAAGATCATAGAGATCGATCATCTCCTTGATTTCGGTCAGGCTGAAACCAACGTTTTTCGCCCGCATGATCCACGCAAGCCGCGCTCGATCGCGTTTGGAATAAATCCTGGTGAGGCCGACCCGGGCGGGCGAGATCAGGCCTTCATCTTCATAAAAGCGAAGCGCCCGCGCGGTGACACCGAATTCGGAGGTCAATTCCGAAATGGCATAGTTTTCACGCTCGAGCGCATCGGGCCGGTCAATATGCGCGCCCTCGTGGGTCGAAATGGGTGAAGCAGGGCTGTCCATAAGCCCGCTTTTATATTCCCTTTACGTAAGCGTCAATCTACCGTTCTTGCGAGTTCATTGCCGTCGAGCTTGCGATAGAAACAGCTTGTCGCACCTGTGTGGCAGGCCGGGCCGGCGGGCCGGACCAGCAGAACCAGCGCATCCTGATCGCAATCGACCAAGATATCGTCGATTTCGAGAAAATGGCCCGAGGTTTCCCCCTTCAGCCATAGGCGCCCGCGTGAACGCGAGTAGAAATGAGCAAGACCAGTCTCGCGCGTCTTGGCCAACGCCTCAGAGTCCATGAAGGCCACCATCAGCACTCTGCGCGAGCTGATGTCCACTGCCACCGCGGTCAGCAGCCCCTGCGCGTCGAATTGCGGCAGGAACGCGCTTCCCTGCTCTCGGTCGTTCGTTTCGTTCCCAGCCATGGGTTCCTTTGTTGCACGATAACCACATGTGTCGACCAAAATCTGCGCGGCAAAGCCTTCGCGCTTTCCTTTTATGGCATTTCGATCAAGTAAGCCGAAGCGGTGTTACAGTCGCTCACCAGTACTGACAGTGTCAATAACGGCACCAAGGGCCTGGGTTCAGGGGAATAGGCTAACGCCCGCATTAGCTGGGCGAGCCAGATGAGGGATCGGGCGAAGCGGCCAACGGGGGGCCGCCCAACTGCGGAAGCAGCGCCTAACAGTTTCGTCACGATGGCGCCCGGAGCTTCGGCTCCGGGCGTTTTCGTTTGAAATCCTGCAGAAGCTTCGGCTCCGGCCGTTTTCCGTCTGTTATCAAGCCAGCGGCAAGGCCTCATCCAGAACCCGCGCAAAGCAGGCGATCACGACGCGCTTAGCTCCGGCCCGCTTGAGCGCGCGGACGCAGGCATCGCTGGTCGCCCCGCTGGTGAGAACATCGTCAACCAGCACGATTGAGGCGCCCTTTAGCATTTCGTCCCGTTTCGGATTTGCCGCAATCGAGCCGCTCAACGCCCGCGCCCGGGCCTTGCGACCCAGGCCGCCCAGCATCGGGGTAGCCTTGCGTCGGAGAAGCGCATCAACCAATAACCCCGAGCCGCGCTGGCGTGCGACCTCTCGCCCCAGCAAGGCCGCCTGATTGAACCCGCGCCGCCACAACCGCCAGCGGTGCAGCGGAACCGGGACAACGATCCAGCTATCATCGATCTGCGGCAACTTCGCCGCAACAAACCGGCCCAGCAACGGCGCGAGCGCTATCCGCCGTCCATGCTTGAATGCGAGCACAAGACACCGTGCCGCGTCGTTATAAAGGGTTCCCGCTGCAATTCCGTCATGCCGTGGTGGATCGGCAAGGCATGGTGCGCAAAGCGACCCATCGGGTGTCCCCTCCGCAAAGGGTCGCTGACACGTCGCGCAACTTGGCTCGCTCGGAATTGCCAACTCACCCCAGCAGGTCGCACACAGCCCGGATTGCGTCGCAAGACCTTCGCCGCACAACGGACAGCGCGGCGGAAAGATCAGGTCAACGATCGGAGCTAAGCTTGCGGGGACTTCCATTCATACCGTTCTACTCGGCCCAGCCGATCCAACAAGCGCTTGCGCAGTTTAGCGCGGCACGGCAGGGGCTGCGCATGGTCAGCGCCGCACCGCCGCAGATATTCAACCCAGCCCGGCGGCTAGCTGTTCGCCGCAGGATGCTGTCGCTGCAGGCTCTGCCCGGTGCCCCGCGTTATCTGCTGGGCGACATGATCGAGGACGTGATCGAGCGGATTGGCTTTCTGCGAATCGAACCGCGCCGGGCGCTGGTAATCGGTGATTGGACCGGCGATCTGGCCGGCCAGCTCAGGGCCGAAAGGCGCGAACCGTCCGGCGGGTTCGACGAAGAAAAGCCCTATCCCGAGGGCGGCTTTGACCTGATCGTCAGCCTCTCTGCGCTCGATACGCTGAATGACCTGCCGGGTGCGCTGATCCATA
>JBKJTN010000016.1:0-32670 GCA_046590275.1 Novosphingobium sp. | reverse complement strand
TCGAGACCCGGGTCGAGGTTGGCGGCAAGCTCAGCAATCACAAGGGGGTCAACGTCCCCGACGTGCTGATCCCGATCCCGGCGCTGACGGTCAAGGACCGCAAGGACCTCCAGTTCGCGCTCGAGCAAGGCGCGGACTATATCGCATTGTCGTTTGTCCAGCGGCCCGAGGACGTTGCCGAAGCGCGGCGGCTGCTGGGCGGGCCCGGTAGTCCGGGTCCCGCGCTGGTCGCCAAGATCGAAAAGCCTGCGGCGATCGACCGGCTTGAGGAAATCATCGAGCTGTCCGATGGGATCATGGTCGCGCGCGGCGATCTGGGGGTCGAGCTGAACCCCGAGGAAGTGCCGCCGCTGCAAAAGCGGATCGTCGAGATTACCCGGCGCAGCGGCAAGCCGGTGATCGTCGCCACGCAGATGCTCGAATCGATGATCGAAAGCCCGGCGCCAACCCGCGCCGAAGTGTCCGACGTCGCCAATGCGGTCTATGACGGGGCCGATGCCGTGATGCTTTCAGCTGAAACAGCCAGCGGACAATGGCCGATCGAGGCGGTGACGATCATGCACCGGATCGCGATGCAGGTGGAGAACGACCCGGGCTACGCGGCGCGGATCCATTTTACCCAGGTTAGCCCCGATGCGACCACCGCCGATGCCCTGGCGCAGGCCAGCGCCGCGATCGCCGAAACGGTGACGGTGGCGGGAATCATCGTCTTTACGGGCTCCGGCTCAACCGCACGGCGGGTTGCGCGTGAACGGCCTGCGGTGCCGATGCTGGTGCTGACCCCATCGCAGAAAACCGCGCGGCGACTGGCGCTGCTGTGGGGTGCGCATTCGATCCACACCAAGGATATCGGCAGCTTTGAGGAGATGATCGCCAAGGGCAAGCGCATGGCGCTGCGCCACGGCTTTGGCACCAAGGGATCAAAGCTGATCGCGCTGGCCGGCGTCCCGTTCGGCACCCCCGGTTCGACCAATCTGCTCCATGTGGTGACGCTGTCAGGCAATGAGCTGGACGGCCATAAGGGCGATTAAGCGTAGAGGAGACTAGCGCGCCCCGAACAGCGCGCTGCCGACCCTGACATGCGTCGCGCCCTGCATGATCGCGGTCTCGAAATCGTCGCTCATTCCCATGCTCAGGCCCGGCAGACCGTGATCATCGGCCAGCTTGGCGGTGAGCGCGAAGAACGGCGCGGGTTCGATCCCTGCAGGCGGAACGCACATCAGCCCGGCAAGGGGAATATCGGCGGCCCGCGCCTGGGCCAGCAGCGCTGACAGATCGCCGATCGCACAGCCGCCCTTCTGCTCCTCAGCGCCGATATTGACCTGGACGAAGCACGGCACTTGCCGCCCGGCCTTGTCCATCGCGCGTGCCAGCGCCGCCACCAGCGAGGGCCGATCGAGCGAATGGATGCAATCGAACAGCGCCGCCGCCTCATCCGCCTTGTTCGATTGGAGCTGGCCAACCAGGTGGAGCAAAATATCGGGATAGGCCGCGCGCATAGCCGGCCATTTCTCTGCCGCTTCCTGCACCCGGTTCTCGCCAAACACGCGCTGGCCGGCCTCGATCAGCGGGATGATGCGGGATGCCGGATGGGTCTTACTCACCGCGATCAGCGTGATCTCATCGGGTTCGCGCCCCGCAATACGGGCGGCGGCGGCGATCCGGCTGCGGACGTTCTCAAGCAAGGCGGCTGGCTCATTCATGGCGCGCTGCTATAGCGATGCGATGCCTTTGCGCCAGCCTCTCCCGCATATCTGGCTGATTAGCGATGCGCGTAATGATGCAGCCCTGGAACGCGCGCTGAAGCGGATGCCGCGCGGCAGCGGGCTCATCTATCGCCATTATCATCTTCCCCCCGACGCCCGGCGGACCCGGTTTGAGCGGCTTGCCCGGATCGCGCGCAGCTGCGGACATCTGGTGATGCTGGCGGGTAGCGCGAGGGAGGCAAGGGCCTGGGGCGCAGACGGCGTCTATGGCGCGGCCCGCCGGCTAGCGCGGGGTCCCAAGTCCATCCGCCTCGTCACCGCGCATTCCCTGCGCGAACTGGCACTGACTCGCCGCGCCGACGCGGTGCTGCTCTCCCCGGTTTTCCCGACCCGCTCGCACCCCGGCGGCGCAGTGCTGGGCGCTGTCCGTTTCCTGCTGCTCGCCCGCCGCTCCCGCCTGCCAGTGATCGCATTGGGCGGGATGAACAGCGCCCGCGCCCGCCAACTCGGAGCGCCGCGCTGGGCCGCAATCGATGGGCTGATTTCCAAGGATTCTTGACGAGGAGTCACCCAAAGGCGCATGGTGCACTTCGGATCCAGGGGAGTAACATGGCTTCACGTGCAATCGGAGCGGCAGGGGCCGCGAATTGGCGCGCGGTTTTCCGCCGCAGCCTGCGCCGCAGCCTTGAGCTGGCTGGCGCGGTCGCGCTGTTTGCGGGCATGATCTTCCTCGCGCTGGCCATGGTCAGCTACCACCAGACCGATCCTTCGGTCTCAACCGCGGCTGGCGGCCCGGTGCTCAACTGGATGGGCAGCACCGGGGCCTGGGTGGCCGAACGCGCGCTGTTCCTGTTTGGCCCGGTTTCAGCACTGTTCCTGCCGATGCTGTATGTTTTTGCGCGTAAATTGTGGCGCTTTGTCGAGGAAGAGGACGACGAGAGCCTACCCCAAGCCGATCACGCCTGGTGGCGTCCGATCGGTCTGCTGCTGTTCGCGATGGCGCTGCTCGCCACTGTTCTGGCGCTGATCTTCACGCGGCCCGGCGGCTCGCTCCCCGCATCGATGGGCGGCATTGCAGGCCTTTTGGGAGCAGGAACCGTGCGCGCGATGGCAGGATTGCTGCCCGAAGCCGCGCAGGGCTGGGCGATCTTCGCGGCCGGTTTCATTGCCCTGTTCGGCGGCTCGCTGTTGGCGGGACGGGTGTTCGCGCTCGATTGGGGCAGCCTGCTGACCCTGCCCGGTGCCTTGACGCGGCGGGCGAGGTTCCCCGACATGAAGTCCGCCCCGCTTTTGCGGCCGCGTGACGCAAAAGCGGGCGATACCAAAGTCCAGGGCGAACTGATCCACCCTCCGCGCAAACCCCCTGAAATTTCCGACCCGAGCCGCGCGATCAAGGCGGCTGCGCTGTCGGGAAACAGCCGTCAGGCCGATATGTTCGCGCAATATGTGTTGCCCAGCCTCGATCTCCTCGCCGATGTGCCGCAAGGCAGCCACAAGAAGATCGACCGGCTGGCGCTGGAACGCAACGCCCGGCTGCTGGAAACGGTGCTCGACGATTTCAACGTCAAGGGCGAGATTACCGCGGTCCGCACCGGGCCGGTTGTCACCATGTACGAACTGGAACCAGCGCCGGGGATCAAGGCCAGCCGCGTGATCGGCCTGGCCGATGATATCGCGCGGAATATGAGTGCAATTTCAGCACGCGTCTCCTCGATCCCCGGGCGGACCGTGATGGGCATCGAATTGCCCAACGCCGACCGCCAGATGGTCAGCTTCAAGGAGCTGGTCGCGTGCGAGCAGTTTGCCGCCTCAAAGGCTTTGCTGCCGATTATTCTGGGCAAGGATATCTCGGGCGAGCCGATCGTCGCCGATCTGGCCGCGATGCCGCATCTGCTGGTTGCGGGCACCACCGGATCGGGCAAATCGGTTGGCCTCAACTGCATCCTGCTGTCGCTGCTCTACCGGCTCACCCCGCAGCAATGCCGCCTGATCCTGGTCGATCCCAAGGTGCTGGAACTCAAGAGCTACGACGATATTCCGCATCTGCTTTCGCCGGTGGTGACCGAGCCTGCCAAGGCAGTCCGCGCGCTCAAATGGGCGGTTGAGGAAATGGAGCGCCGCTACCGGATGATGAGCGAGCTCTCGGTCCGCAATATCTCGGGCTTCAACGACAAGATCCGCACCGCCGCCACGAAGGGCAAGCCGCTTGGCCGCCGCATCCAGATCGGCTTCGATCCCGATACGGGTGAGGAATTGTTCGAGGAACAGCAGCTCGATTATCAGGTCCTGCCGCAGATCGTGGTGATCGTCGACGAACTGGCCGACCTGATGGTCACCGTCGGCAAGGAAATCGAAGTGCTGATCCAGCGCCTCAGCCAGAAAAGCCGCGCCGCAGGCATCCATCTGATCATGGCCACCCAGCGCCCCTCGGTCGATGTCATCACCGGGGTGATCAAGGCCAATCTGCCGACCCGGATCTCCTTTGCCGTCACTAGCCGGATCGATAGCCGGACCATTCTGGGCGAGCAGGGCGCCGAACAGCTGCTGGGCAAGGGCGATATGCTCTACAAGCCCAACACGCTCCCGATCACCCGCGTCCACGGACCGTTCGTCAGCGACGAAGAGGTGGAGAAGATCGCCGATTACTGGCGCACCCAGGGCAAGCCCGAATATGTCGACAGCGTCACCGAAGAACCGGAGGACGGCGGCTTTGGCTTCGATGATTTCGACAGCGCCAGCGATGCGCCGGATGAGCGCAAATACCGCCAGGTCTGCCAGCTGGTGTTCGAAAACCAGAAGGCCTCAGCCAGCTGGATCCAGCGCCAGATGGGCGTGGGATACAACACCGCCTCGAAGTGGGTCGAGCGGATGGAAGCGGATGGTTTTGTGGGGCCAGCCAACCACGTCGGGCGGCGCGATATCTACCGCGATGAGAATGGCTCGCCGCTTTGAGTGTTGCGCCTGAGCGGTGAAGCCAAAAATCCTCACCACGCTTGAGGATTATTCCGCCAGCCAGCTGCGCGCCGATGCGCTGGCCGGGATTACCGTCGCGCTGGTTGCTCTGCCACTCAGCATTGCCATCGCCATCGCTTCGGGCGTGCCGCCTGCCGCCGGGATCGTCACTGCGATAGTCGGGGGATTGCTCATTTCAGCGCTGGGCGGCAGCAAGGTCCAGATCGGCGGGCCGACCGGCGCCTTCATCGTGCTGGTTTATGGCATAGTCGCGAAACACGGCCACGAAGGGCTGATCCTGGCGACCAGTATGGCCGGAGTGATCCTGCTGATCGCAGCCATCTTCCGCGCGGGCAGGCTGATCGCCAAGGTGCCGGAAGCTGTGATCGACGGTTTCACCATCGGCATCGCGGTGGTGATCGCCGCCAGCCAGCTGCGCGATTTCTTTGGCCTTCACACCGCCGCACTCCCGGCAGATTTCCTCGAGAAAATCCCCGTCCTGTGGCAGGCACGGCATAGCTTTGATGCAAGCTCTGCTCTGATCGGTCTGGTCACCTTGGTTGCCATCGCCGGTTTCCGCAAACGCTGGCCTGCGTTGCCCGGCCCGTTGCTGGTGCTGGCACTGGTCTCTGTGGCGGTGCTGTTGTGGCTTCCCTCAGTTGGCACGGTCAGCGGCAGTTACGGCGCGCTAACCAGCGGAATCGGCTGGCCGCAACTGCCCCACGCCGATCCGGGATTGATGCTGGAGCTGCTCCCCGCGGCCCTTGCCATCGCTTTCCTCGCCGGGATTGAATCGCTGCTTTCGGCAGTGGTGGCCGACCGGATGATCGGCAGTCAGCACCGTCACGGCGCAGAACTGCTGGCCCAAGGCGCGGCCAACATTGGCTCTGCCCTGTTCGGCGGCGTCCCCGCCACCGGAGCGATCGCCCGCACCGCCACCAACGTCAACGCAGGCGGGAAAACGCCGGTGGCAGGGATCATCCACGCACTGACCATCTGGGCACTGGTCGCGCTGGCAGGAGACCTGGCCGGTCATCTGGTGCTCCCCGGCCTTGCGGCATTATTGTTGCTGACGGCCTGGAACATGTCCGAACCGGGACGGTGGGCCGAGCGACTGGCGCAACCCAAGGCCGATCTTGCGCTACTGGTGCTGACCGCGCTGCTGACTGTGCTGGTGGATCTGACGGCCGCGATTGCGGTGGGGACGGCGCTGGGTCTGGGGCTGCGGTATTGGCGCGGGCGAAGAGCTTAGGAGCAGTTGTTCTGGCTTTTGATCGTCACCCCCAACATCTTTCTCCCCTCCCCCAACCGCACCACCACATCCGCTCGCCCCGGCAGCTCGGCCAACATATGCCGGGTTAGCCGCTCGTAGTGCTGGACGAACCGCGCGACTTGCGCCGCGTCCATCACGCCTGGCGCATCGGCTCCGGCTTTGGCGCGCAGCTCGGCCTCCTGCTGTTCGCGCCAGCCTTGCACCACCTCCCAGCCGGGCGCAGCGAGCAGGATCAAATGGTCGATCCGGGCCCATAGCTGCTGATATTCGCCCGCCAGTGCGGTGTTGGCATGGCGGCGCCAGTGGGTTTGCGCGTCCTCTTCTGCCTCAAGAGCATTGACCGGGTGGATCAGCGCCTCCTCGCTCTGGGGCCGCGCGCCCAGGCACCAGCCTTCGAGCAGCAGCACCTGGCAATTGCGCGGAGCCATGGGCCAATCGGCGCGGCGGAGCGGCGCATCCAGCGCCTTGTCGAACCGGGGCAGCGGCGCAGGCTCACCCTTTGCGAGCGCTCCGAGCACCGCCAAGCCCAGCGCGACATCGTGGGTGCCGGGCGGGCCTCGGGTAGCGAACAGCGGGTGGACGGCGGCGGCAAGCGTGCGGCGCGTCTCGCGGCCAAGGTAGAGATCGTCGAGCGACAGGGTAGCCACCGCGATCCCAGCTTGCGTCATCCGCGCAGCCAGCTCTGCAGTGAGGGTTGATTTGCCCGACCCTTGCGCGCCGCTGATCCCCACGGTGAGCAAGCCCGCACCACGCCAGCGATGGATCGCGGCGACAAGCGCTTCGATCAACGCGGCATCAGGGGTTCTGGTTTGCGGCATGGCGGTTCGGCCCCAGCGTAACATCAGCCATGCTGGATCCCACCCTCAGAACAGCCGGGTGGCTGGCTCGCGCGGATATGCACTGCTGTGCGGCGGGGGAACAATCCCCTGCCCCGCTCGTTCTGGTTCTGTAATCTACCGAGCAATCAAAGTGGCAGCGGCTGCTGCCAAACCATTTTCCTACTAGGTTCAAAGCTGGCACACCCGGCTTGGAACCCGCACCCGGAAGCCGCGCCTAACCGCGCGGCTTTTGTGCGTTTGGGGCGCTTCCGGGAAAAACATTCGATGCGCTACTCGGGCAAAATTGGTGAAGTTTGCGAAGTTCGGCAGAGCCAAGCCGGGCGTTCAGCCCTTGGGCACCGGATAGCCGGTCCAGCGCTTGATCGGGCGGATCGAAAAGCTCGATCGCATCGAAGCTACGCCGGGCAAGCGGGCGAGGCAATCGCGGTGGATGTGATCGAACTGATCGAGATCTGCCGCAGCGACCCGGAGGAGGTAATCGGCGTTGCCCGACATCAGGTGGCATTCGAGGATATCGTCGAAATCGGCCACGGCCGCCTCGAACCGGTCCATCGCCTCGCGGTTCTGGCCGGTCAGGGTGATCTCGACGAAGGCCTGGAGCTTGAGGCCCAGCCGCCGCGCATCGACCTGCGCGCGGTAGCCGGTGACCACGCCGCTTTCTTCGAGCGCGCGGATCCGGCGATGGCAGGCCGAAGGGGAAACTCCGGCAAGCTCAGCCAGCTGCGCAATCGAACGCGACGAATCTTGCTGCAATGCAACAATAATGGCGGTGTCGGCCCTATCCATGCAACATTTTCTCACGTTATTGGCAATAGTCGGGAAATATCGCCGTTTTTGCTGGATGGGAAGCAAAACTTTGGTGAGATATTCGCGGGCGAAGGCGCTATCATTGAAACACTCGGGAACAGGAGAATAGCCATGCGCGTTGGTACGGTCCGTGAAATCAAGAACCACGAATATCGGGTGGGACTGACCCCCGAGAGCGTCCGCGAACTGGCCGCGCATGGCCACGAAGTGTGGGTTGAAACCGGCGCGGGCAATGGCATCGGCGCAACCGACAACGATTATGTCGCAGCGGGCGGCACGATCAAGGCCGATGCGAAGTCGGTGTTCGATGCCTGCGAAATGGTGGTCAAGGTCAAGGAACCGCAGGCCGGCGAACGTGCCATGCTGCGCGAAGGGCAGATCCTTTATACCTACCTTCATTTGGCACCCGATCCCGAACAGACTGCGGATCTGATCCGATCAGGCGTCACCGCGATTGCTTACGAGACGGTAACCGGCGCGCAGGGTTCGCTACCGCTGCTCAAGCCGATGAGCCAGGTGGCGGGCCGCATGTCGATCCAGGCTGGCGCAAGCGCTCTGGAAAAGGCCAATGGCGGCCGCGGCGTGCTGCTCGGCGGGGTTCCGGGGGTGTTGCCGGCCAAAGTCGTGGTAATCGGCGGCGGTGTGGTCGGTTTCAATGCGGCGCAGATGGCGGTCGGCATGGGGGCAGACGTCACTATCCTCGATCGCGATCCCGATGTGCTGGAGCGGCTCGACAACCACTTCGAGGGCCGGGCCCGGACGCTCTATTCAGGAAAGGCCAGCCTCGCCTCGCAAGTGGCCGAGGCCGATCTGGTGATCGGTGCGGTGCTGGTGCCGGGCGCGGCGGCGCCCAAACTCGTCACGCGCGAAATGCTTGTCACTATGCAACCGGGTGCGGTGCTGGTCGATGTCGCGATCGATCAGGGCGGCTGCTTTGAAACCAGCCATGCAACCACTCATGCCGATCCGACCTATATCGTCGACGGGGTGGTGCATTACTGCGTTGCCAATATGCCCGGCGCGGTGGCGCGGACCAGCACCTATGCACTCAACAACGTGACCCTGCCTCACGCCTTGCGGATCGCCGATCTGGGCTGGAAGGCCGCGCTGAAGGCCAACCCGCATCTCGCGGAAGGCCTGAACGTCCATGCCGGACAGGTTACCTATGAAGCGGTGGCGAAGGAGCTGGGCTATGCCTGGACGCCGGTAGCCGAGGTGCTCGGTTAGGGAAGAAACGGTTCGGCCACTACTTTCGGCACGCGAATTATCCGGCCCGATGCGCGATCGATGATCGCCCAGGTGGTCCGGGCCGAGACGATCAGTCTGCCGTTGCGGTCGCGAAAATCAACCCGCCGGTCAAATCGCGCGCCGGTCGGCGGCTGAGGGATGAAAGTCTCGGCGGTGACGCTTTCGCCAAGACCGATATTGCCGCGATAGTCGATCTCGTGGCGGGTCACGACCCAGACATAGGCGGCCTGATGTGCGGGCGCGGCAACGGCCGACCAGTGCGCAGTGGCGATATCCTGAACCCACCCGACCCACACCGCATTGTTGACATGGCCTAGCTCATCGATGTGTTCCGGCCCGGCAGTGAAGCTCAGTGTGTGGCGGTTACTCACCCCTCAACCCCCAGCTGCCACAGGATAAATGCGAACTCCTCCGCGGTTTCCTTGAGGCTTTCGAACCGCCCCGACTTCCCGCCGTGGCCTGCACCCATGTTGGTCTTTAGCAGCAGCTCGTTGTGATCGGTCTTTAGCTCACGCAGTCTGGCGACCCACTTGGCCGGCTCCCAATAGGTCACGCGCGGATCGTTGAGGCCGGCCGTCACCAGCAGCGGCGGATAGGCTTGCGCGCTGACCTGATCGTAGGGCGAATAGCTGCGAATCAGCTCGAACGCCGACCTGTCCTCAATCGGATTGCCCCATTCGGGCCACTCGCCCGGGGTCAGCGGCAGGGTCTCGTCCAGCATCGTCGCCAGTACATCGACGAACGGCACCTGCGCCACCACAGCGCCCCACAGCTCCGGATCAGAGTTCATCACCGCGCCCATCAGCTCGCCGCCAGCCGAACCGCCGGAAATGCTAATCCGCCCAGCTTCCGTCAGCCCGCGCTCAATCAGACCCCTGGCGACATCGACGAAGTCGGTGAATGTGTTGACCCGGCGCTCCAGTTTGCCCGCCTTGTACCAGGCCCGGCCCAGATCATCGCCGCCGCGAATGTGGGCAATGGCATAGGCCAAGCCGCGATCCACCAGCGAGAGCCGAGTGGTCGAAAAGCCCGGCTCGATCGCAATGCCATAGGCGCCATAGCCATAAAGGTGGAGCGGTCCGCCGGGCGTTCTGTCCTTGCGCATCACCACGCTGACCGGAACCAGCGTGCCATCGCGCGCCGGGATTTCCAGCCGTTCGGTCACATAGAGCGATGGGTCATAACCCGAGGGGATTTCCTGCACCTTGAGCAGTTCAAGGCTGCGCCCCGCAACATCGTAGTCAAACACGCTGGCCGGACTGACCATGCTTTCATAGGACAGACGCAGCTTGCTCATCGCCCATTCGGGATTATCGCCCAGCCCGGCGTCATAGCTTGCCTCGGGGAAGGCAATCGGTTCAATCCGCGCGGGATCGTCGTAATAGCGGATCTCGATCTGATCCAAACCGGCGCGCCGCCCCTCGGCTACCCAGAAATCGCGGAATAGTTCGAACCCGGTCAGATAAAACGCGTCCGAGCCTTCGATCAGCGTGGTCCATGTCCCCGGATCGGCCAAGGGCGCGGTGGCAAGGCGGAAATTCTCATGGGTGTCGTTGGCGTGGATGTAGAGCACACCGTCCCGCTCGTCGGCGTCATATTCGACACCCTTGGAGCGCGGGCGGACGAGAATTGGCGGTGCCAGCGGGTCGTTCGCAGGAATCAGCCGTACCTCGCTGGTTTCGTGATCGCTGGTGCCGATGATCAGCCATTGCTCGTTGGCCGACATCGATGAGCCGACCCGGAAGCCATCATCATCTTCGTGATAAAGCTCGACATCAGCATCAAGCGGCTGGCCCAGCCAGTGCAGCCGGGCATTGTCGGTGCGCCATTGCTCGTTGGCGAGACTGTAGACCAGCGCCTTGTCTCCGGCGACCCAGACCAGACTGGATAGCGTTCCGGGAATTTCGTCCGGCAGCAATTCTCCGCTCGCCAGAACCTTGATCCGCACGGTGAACCGTTCGGAGCCATTGTCATCGATCGAATAGGCGAGGAGTTTGCCGTCCATGCTGACGGCTATCGCGCCAAGGCGGAAGTATTCCTTGCCCGCGGCCAGAGCGACCTCGTCAAGGATCAACTCGTCCGCGGTCCCGTTGTCTTTGGCACCTACCGGCCTGCGCCACCACTTCTTGTATTCGGCCCCGTCTTCAAATTCGATCCAGTAAAGGAAGTTGCCGTCCTTCTGGGGCACGGATTTATCCGCCTCCTTGATACGGCCACGCATTTCCTTGAACAGCGCGGCGATCTTGCCCTTCTGCCCGGCCATTCGAGTCTCGAACCAGTCGTTCTCCGCTTTCAGATGGGCGAGAACGTCCTGGTCGGTCACTTCGGGATAGCCGGGATCACGCAACCAGGCGTAATCGTCGCTTATGGTAATCCCGTGATGGGTGGAACTATGCGGTTTTTTCGCGGCGACCGGGGGCGCAGTAACTGGGGGAGTGGTAAGTGCCATGCACGGCCTCTATGTTGGCTGCATTGTCCCTGCAAGCTGGATGACAGACCCATGTTGATGCAAACCCATGAAGCCCGCCTTGATGCGCTGCGGAAGGAACTAAAGCGCCGCGACCTAGACGGTTTCGTCGTGCCCATTTCCGACGAACACATGAGCGAATATGTTGGCGCCTATGCCCAGCGGCTGGCCTGGCTAACGGGCTTTGGCGGCTCGGCCGGGACAGCGTTAGTGCTGGCCGATGAAGCCGCGATCTTCATTGATGGACGCTACACGCTGCAAGTGCGCGAACAGGTTGATGGCAAGCTTTACAGCTATGTTTCGGTGCCGCAGTCCAGCATAGCCAGCTGGCTGAGTGAACACGCCCCCGCGGGCGCCAGAATCGGCTATGATGCTTGGCTTCACGGCAAGGGCTGGGTCAGCACCGTGAGCAAGGCGTTGGGCGAGAAGGGCGGCAGTCTGGCTGCGACCCAGAGCAACCCGATTGATGCCGTCTGGGCCGATCGCCCTGAACCTTCGCTTGCCCCGGCAATCGTCCATCCGACAAACTTTGCCGGCATGTCGGGCGAAGAAAAGCGCGGTATGGTGGCCGAATGGCTGGCCGAAAAACAGCTGGATGCCGCAGTAGTTTCCGCGCTTGATGGAGTTGCCTGGCTGCTCAATATCCGGGGCGCAGATGTCGACCGGACGCCGGTTGCCCTGTCGTTCGTGATTGCCCATGCCGATGGCACAGCGGAGCTCTTCATGGCCGAGGAAAAGGTGACGCCGGAATTGCGCGCGCATCTAGGCAATTCGGTCCGGATTTCCTCATATGACGCCTTTGTCCCGGCGCTGGTGGCACTGGGAGGGAAGAAGGTTGCGGTTGATCCGGAGCGATCCGTGCAGGCGATCTTTGCGGCGCTTGAGGGTGCGGGTGCCAAAGTGGTGGAGTTGCGCGATCCAACCGTGCTGCCCAAGGCGGTCAAGAACCCGGTCGAGCAGGCCGGTCACCGCTCTGCGCAAGCGCGAGACGGCGCGGCGATTGCCAGGTTCCTCCACTGGCTAAGCCTCGAAGCGCCAAAGGGAAGCGAAACCGAGCTGTCGGCTGCCGCCAAGTTGCATGGATTGCGCGAGGCGACCGGCTGCTTGCGCGACCTGTCATTCGATACAATCTCTGGCGCAGGGCCGAATGCGGCGATTCCGCATTACCGGGTGTGCGAGGAATCAAGCCTGACCATCGCGCCGAACAGTGTCTATCTGGTCGATTCGGGCGGGCAGTATTCCGATGGGACGACCGATATCACCCGGACCGTCTGGATCGGCCCCGGCGAACCGCCCGCCGAGCAAAAGGACCGCTTCACCCGCGTCCTGAAGGGCCATATCGCGCTCGCCCGCGCCACTTTTCCGCAAGGGACGACCGGCAGCCAGCTCGATAGCTTCGCCCGCCAGCATCTGTGGGCTGCAGGCCTCGATTATGCCCATGGCACCGGCCACGGTGTCGGCAGCTTCCTGTCGGTCCACGAAGGACCGCAGCGGATCGCCAAGGCAGCTGGCGGACAGGCTGGAAGCGAGCAGGAGCTGCTGGCGGGGATGATCCTGTCCAACGAGCCAGGCTATTACAAGGCCGGGGCTTACGGCATCCGGATCGAGAATCTGGTGCTGGTCGAGAGCCGCGAGATTGCCGGAGCGGAAGCCGCCTTCCTCGGCTTTGAAACGCTGACTTTTGCGCCGATCGAGCGCGCGCTGGTTGATTGCAGCTTGCTCACCCGCGATGAGGTTGAGTGGTGGAACAGCTATCATGCACAGGTCGAAGCCGTGCTTGCTCCGCAGCTGGACCGCGCTGCGCTGGAATGGCTCAAGGTGCAATGTGTGCCCTTGTGAGGGCATATTTGTTCCTGTAATGTTCCGATAATCGATTCGGATGGGAGAGACGAGATGATCGGCTATGTGACGCTGGGGACCAATGATTTGCCGCGAGCGGCTAGGTTTTATGACGCGCTTGCGGCAGAACTGGGTACCGGACGCATGATGGATTCCGGCGAGTTCATTGCCTGGGGTACACCGGGCGGCGGCGCGGGAATTGGCCTTACCAAGCCATTCGATGGCAACGCAGCCACTGTCGGCAATGGGGTGATGGTAGCGCTCGAAGCAGGCGACAAGGATCAGGTCCATCGGCTCCACGCGATCGCGATCGCGAATGGCGGCAGCGATGAAGGCGCGCCCGGTCCGCGCGGCGACGGCGGCTTTTATGCCGGCTATTTCCGCGATCCCGATGGCCACAAGCTCGCCGCGTTCATCATGGGTTGAAAGCTTGCCCCTGAATGAAGGAGCAAGCGTATTTGCGACAATTGGCGACAAATCGATCACTGCAAGGCATAATCGTGCGACAAGGCCGGAGTATCAGAGGATCAGGAAGCCGCAAGCTTCGGATGGAACTCTCCCTCCCGCTGCCCGGGTGTTTGCGGCTTCACCCGTTTCATATCGTGGAGAATTCGTAATGAAGAAATTTGCCCTTGGTCTGTCGCTTGCCGCCCTGTCGATTGGCAGCATTGCTTATGCAGCGCATCATGATGGCCCCGACGCCGATGGCGATCGCACCGTAACCCGGGCCGAGGCGCAGGCCCATGCGACTGAAATGTTCGCCAAAAAGGACTTCAACAAGGATGGTCGGATCGATCAGGCTGACCGCACCGCCCACCAGATCGCCATGCGCAACGAACACTTCGCCAAGCTTGATACCAACAAGGACGGCTCGATTTCGCGGGCGGAATTCGATGCTGCACATTCAGGCGGCCCCGATGGCGAGCATCGCGTGGCCGGCTCCGGTATGGGCGGCTCCGGTATGGGCGGTGGCGGTCATGGCGAAGGCCACGGGGGCGAGGGGCGCGGCGGCATGAAGATGATGCAGTTGACCGATACCAACAATGATCGGGCGATCGGCAGGGACGAATTCACTGCTGCCCACCTCAAGCGCTTTGAGACGAGTGATGCCAACAAGGACGGCCAGCTTACCCCGGAAGAGCGCCGCGCGGCTCATGCCAAGATGCGTGGACAGATGCGCGGCAAGATGGGTGGTGACATGAGCGGACATGACATGGCATCTTCGCCGCCAGCCAATTGAGCGACAAGATTGGCCTTGGATAGCCAATGAATGAAACTACCCCCACCCGCCTGCTTCTCGTCGATGACGAGGCAAGCCTGCGCGAGCCCCTGGCGGACTATCTTGTCCGCCAGGGATTTGCTGTAACGCAGGCCGCCAGCGCCGCTGAAGCACGCAGCGTGCTGCGTGATAAGGCGCCCGAACTGATCCTGCTCGACATCATGATGCCGGGTGAGGATGGGCTCTCGCTCTGCCGCCACCTGGCAGAAACCCGCGCCATTCCCACCATCCTGCTGACCGCCCGCGGCGAAGCGACCGATCGGATCGTGGGGCTCGAAATCGGTGCCGATGATTATGTTGTCAAACCCTTCGAACCACGCGAGCTGGTCGCCCGGATCCGTTCGGTATTGCGTCGCGCCAGCAAAGGCGGGACTGCGCCGGCCGACGACGAACTGTTCGAGTTCGAGGGCTGGCAGCTAGATCCGCTCAAGCGCCGGCTGGTTGATCCCGAGGGCGCGCTGGTCAGCATTTCCAGCCTCGAATTCAGGCTCCTGCTGGCCTTTGTCGAACATCCCCGTCAGGTGCTTGATCGCGACCGGCTGCTCGACATGGTGCAGGGCCGCGAGGCGCATTTGTTCGATCGTGCGGTCGACAACCAGGTCAGCCGCCTGCGCCGCAAGATCGAACTCGATCACCGCACCCCCACCCTGATCCAGACGGTCTGGGGCGGCGGATATATGCTCGCCGCAGACGTTCGTCGTTTGGGTCCGGGCATGCCATGAACAAGCCACCGGGGCTTGGCAGATTTTGGCCCAAAAGCCTCCAGGGGCAACTGCTGCTGGCGATTGCCTTGGCCTTGCTGCTGGCCCAGACGCTTAGCGCGGCGCTGCTCTATCGCGCCCAGTCTGAGCGGCGTGAGGCAGCTCTCCTCCACACCGCTGCCATGCGGCTGGTCACTGCAGGCCGGAATGATGATGACCCGAGAATGCACGACCATCGCCATGCGCCTGAACTGATGGGCATGGGCCGTCATCTGCGGATCGAACGGATCAGCGCCAGTCCGCTGCGAAGTGGCGAGACCCGGCTTGGCGAGGCGGAAGCGGAGTTGCGGAATATCCTGACCGATCAGGGCATCGAGATTGGCGGGGTGGTGGTTGTCCGGCGCAATTCGGCCGAAGACCCCCAGATGCTAAGCCGGGTCGCCCGGCGCGCCGCGATTCTGGGCAACCGCGCCGGACTGCCGCCCGATCACCTGCTGGTTGCTGCGGTCGAGCGGACGAATGATGGCGGCTGGCTGATGGTCCGCATTCCTGCGCCGCGCGCCGAACGGGCGCTGATTGTCTCGCTGATCCTGCAGACCCTGCTGCTTTATGGCCTGCTGGTGGGGGCTATCGCGTTGATCCTTCGGCGGATGACGCGTCCACTGGCCGCACTTACCCGCCAGGTAGAAAGGTTCGCCGACACCCGCGATGTTGCGGGACAGCTTGAGCCGCAAGGGCCGGACGACGTCCGCCAGCTGATCGTCGCCCATAATGCGCTCGAGGCTCGGATTGCGGCGCTGATCGATGAAAAGGACGTCATGCTCGGCGCGATCGGCCATGACCTCAAAACGCCGCTCGCAGCATTGCGGGTCCGGATCGAAAACGTCGAGGACGAGACCGAACGAGCCAAGATGGCCGGAACCATCGAGGAACTCACTCGTTCGCTTGACGATATCCTCTCGCTCGCCCGGGTTGGCCGGCCAAGCGACCCGCGCGAGCCGACAGAGCTCTCCGCGCTGATCGGCGCAATCGTTGAGGAGTTCGAGGATACTGGCGATCCCGTTACGCTGGAAAAGGCTGAGCGGCTGGTCCTGTCGCTGCGCCCCACCTGGGTGCGCCGGGCCTTGCGCAACCTGATCGGCAACGCTCTGCGCTATGGCGGCGCGGCTCGCGTTTCATTGCAGCGTGAGGGCGATGCAGCCGTGATCCGGATCGACGATGACGGGCCGGGCATTGCGGCAAGCGACATCGCCCGGATGCTTGAGCCGTTCACCCGCGGCGAGCCCTCACGCAACAGCGAGACTGGCGGCGCGGGGCTTGGCCTGACGCTGGCCCGCGCGATCGCCGAACAACATGGCGGTGCACTGCAGCTCACCAATCGGCGCGATGCTAGCGGGGCGCCAATCGGGCTCACCGCAACGCTGCGGCTGCCGATAGGCTAGGGGTTATTTCAGCTTTGCAATGTCGCGCGAAACTTCTGCGCTGCGGGCATCCTTGAGCACGCCGCAGCTGCGCACCCGTTCGATGGTCCGTTCGAGCTCGAGTGCACCGGTCTTGCCGGACATCCGCGGCCGCAGCATGCTGGCGATCTCCTCAGCCCTTGCCGCCGAGCAATAACCGCTCAGCATCGCCGGCATACGCGCCGCGAAAAAGATTCCGCCACCACTGCTCATCAAGCTGTCGAAATTGCGGCCCAGCCACTCGAAGCCCAGATCCCGCGTGCCACCAGTCTGGATCACCCCGCGCACCAGATCGACCCGCTCGCTGCGGCGCAAGCGATCGTCCTTGAACTCATCGAGCAGCCATTTGGCTATTGCGGCATCACCGCTTGCCGCAACCGCTGCCAGCGCCGCTGGGCGCAGAAGCGGATCCTGCGAGGCAAGCGCCCGCTCGGTCAGCTGCTTTGCGGCGTCAATGCCGCCGGCGGCCAGCCATGTGTCAAATGCCGCACCATAGAGCGCCGGATCGAGCGCGGTCTTGTCGCCGCTCAGGAAGGCTGCGGCAGCCGCTGCCAATTCACCCCGCAAGGCACTGTCGCGCGCCGTGCCGGCCAAACGGGCAACGACTTGCAGGCGCTGCTGCGACTTTTCCGGATCTTCCCCGGCATAGGCATCCGCCTTGGGCGTGAAGCCGAGGCGCGCGAGGCGCGGGCGATAGAGCCTGGCGATGAACTTGCGGTATGCGATTTTAGCAGCGTCATCCATCATCCCGGTGCCGTAGAGCGCTTCCAACCCGTCAACCCCGGCTTCGCTGGCATAGCTATCAGGGTTTCTTGCCAGCTTGCGGGCCAAGGCACCGAGCTGGCTGACGCTGGCCCGTCCGGCGCGAAAACTGGATAGAAGCGAATCGGCCAGCGCGAGCGCCTCTCCGCCGGGCAGCTTGTCAGCCCGCGCGATCAGGGCGTCCCAATCCTTTCCTGGCAATTCAAAACGATAATAGCCCGTGCCACCGAGATTGGGCACCAACGGTGCCTTGCCCTTGAAAACCAGCGGCATGCTGGCCTGGGTCATCAGCTCGCAGCGGGCCTCAGTAGCGCGGCGCACGCACAGCGGGATACCCCAGCGGGTGGCGGGCGCGATGGTGCCGAGCCGGACATAACGGCTCTGTGAAACGGTATATTTTCCGCCTTTGCCGCCTGAAAAGGTAACCAGCGGCACGCCCTGCTGATCGGTAAAGCTCTGCATCGCCGGGATAATGCGCGGATCGCCTGCCGCTTCGGCCATCGCCCTGAAGAAATCCGTACTGGTGGCGTTGCCGTATTTATGCGCGGCCATATAGCGCCGTACCCCGTCGCGGAATTTGCTGCCGCCCATATAAGCAGCGATCATCGCCACGACGTGGCCGCCCTTGCCATAGGTAATCTTGTCAAATGTTTCGTCGATCTGGGTATTGGCCGTG
Source organism: Novosphingobium sp. (assembly GCA_046590275.1). GTDB lineage: Bacteria > Pseudomonadota > Alphaproteobacteria > Sphingomonadales > Sphingomonadaceae > Novosphingobium. The sequence continues at coordinate 14,661 of JBKJTN010000016.1, read as the reverse complement.
ATTGGCTGGTGGATCGGGCGTCCGGCCAGCAGCGCATCGGTGCCCATCGCCTCGAAACCCTCGGCCAGCGCGCCGGCCTTGATATTGAGATCGGGGCGCCATTGATCGCCGATCCGGTAGCCCATCCAATTAGCAAAGCTCTCGTTCAGCCAGATGTCATCCCACCATGCCGGAGTAACCAGATCGCCGAACCATTGATGCGCCAGCTCATGCGCCACGACCATGCCGAAGGTGCGTTTCTGATCGGTAGAAGCCTTATCATCCATCACCAGAATGGCATCGTTATAGAGATCCGCCCCGGCATTCTCCATCGCCCCAGGCAGGATCGGTGTGGTTATCTGATCGAGCTTTGGATAGGGAAACGGCTGGCCGAAATAGTCTTCAAGGTGGGCGACGATGCCCTTCGATCCCTCCAGCGCAAAGGCCAGCTTGTCGGCATTCTGCCTGGTCGAGACGATGCGCAGCGGCAGCGGTTTGCTCCGCTGCGGCGACGGGGGGACCGCACCCTCCAGCACCGCAAATGGCCCGACCATCATCGCCACCAGATAGGTCGGCAGCGGCAAGGTTGGCGCAAAGCGGTGGACTTCAAAGCCATTTTCGAGCGTCTTTGAAATCTCGGGGGCATTGCTGACCGCGACTTGCCCAGGCCTGGTTCGCAAGGTCACGGTGAACGGCGTCTTGAAGCCAGGCTGGTCAAACGAAGGAAAGGCCGCACGTCCATCGATCGATTGAAACTGGGTCCAGCTGTACCAGTCGTCCCCAACCTTGACCCGGAACATCCCGGCAGGGCTGCTTTCAAACGGGGCGTCATAATCGAAGGCAAAGGTAACGGGGCCGGCGGGGAGCAGTTCGGCAAAAGTCAGCCGGGCAACGCCGGTTCGATCGAGTACTGTCCAGCTGCCCGCAAACGTCTTGCCACCAACGATCGCCACCGCCTTGCGGATCGCCAGATCGCGGCCGTGGAGATCGACGAATTTGCTGGCGGTTTTGAGTGTGGTGTCGATCTCGACATGACCCGAGAAGCGTTCCTGAGCTGGGTCGACCGTCAGATCAAGACGATAGGCGGCGGGTCTCACGGCATCGGTCAACTGGCCCAAAGGTACCGGCGCTTCTGCCCCAACCGCCGCCGCGGGGGTACCTGCCCCGGGAGCGGCCAGCGCGGGGCTGGTGCAGGCAAGCGACAGGATACTGGCGGCAAGCAAAGCGGTGCGCATCGGATGTTCCCGGGGAAGAGCGGTCTGGATTGACTTTGGGCTCTCACTCCAGAAGCTTTCGGAAAGCAACCGCAAGCTTCGATGAAGGGGCCATATGCCCCGACGAACACCGATATATGCGTTTATGCAGTCAGCCTCAGCGCAGCAGGCCGCCCAGCAGGCCGCGAGCAAAGCGGCCGAACGCGGCGCCGCCCAGCGCCGTGCCGATGGCGCCCGCTGCGGCCGAAGCGGCCGAAGTCGCTGGCGAGCCGCCCGATTTGCGTCCGGTCATATTGCGCGCAACCATGGTTCCGGCCGATGCGGCAGCGGCGCCAAGTGCAGCCTTGCCAGCCCGTTCCCACATGCTGGGTGATTGGCGCGGCTGGGCGCGAACGGCTTCTTCACCCTGGGTCTCAACCTGCTGCGCTACAGCGGCGGCGTCCTTGGCCTTCTGCTCAAGCACTTCGGCGGCCGATTCCCGGTCCAGCGCGGTATCGTATTTGCCATCGGCCGGGCTGATCGACTGGACGATCGCGCGCTCTTTGGGTGTCACCGGCCCCAGCCGCGAGCGCGGCGGGGCAATCAGTGTGCGCTGGACGATCGAGGGGCTGCCATCGACTTCGAGCGTCGAGACCAGCGCCTCACCCACCCGAAGCTCGGTGATCGCGGTTTCGACATCGAGATCGGGGTTGATCCGGAAGGTTTCTGCCGCCGCCTTGATCGCTCGCTGATCGCGCGGAGTGAAGGCGCGCAGCGCGTGCTGGACCCGGTTGCCGAGCTGGCCGGCGATCTTTTCAGGGATGTCGATCGGGTTCTGGGTGATGAAATAGACGCCCACGCCCTTGGAGCGGACCAGCCGGACAACCTGCTCCACCTTGTCGAACAGCGCTTGCGGCGCGTCATCGAACAGCAAATGCGCTTCGTCGAAAAAGAACACCAGCTTGGGCTTGTCCGGATCGCCCACTTCGGGCAGCGATTCAAACAATTCCGCAAGCAACCACAGCAGGAAAGTGGCGTATAGCTTGGGGCTCTGCATCAGCTTGTCGGCCGCAAGGATGTTGATGTAGCCCTTGCCGTTCTCGTCGCATTTGATGAAATCGGCAATCTCGAACGCCGGCTCTCCGAAGAAGCGATTAGCGCCCTGGCTATCGAAGGCGAGCAACTGGCGCTGGATCGTGCCGACGCTGGCCTTGGTGATATTGCCGTATTTGCTGGCGAGTTCGCTCGCATTATCGGCAGTATGGGCCAGCACAGCCTGCAGATCCTCGAGATCGATCAGCAGCAATCCCTGGTCATCGGCATAGCGGAAAGCGACATTGAGCACGCCTTCCTGCGTTTCGTTGAGGCCCATCAGCCGGGCCAGCAGCAGCGGACCCATTTCCGAAATCGTGGTCCGGACCGGATGGCCCTGCTCGCCGTACAGATCCCAGAATATCGCCGGATTGTCCTTATAGGCATAGTCGGTCATGCCCAGTTCCTTGGCACGGGCCTCAAGCGACGCGGCGTGCTTGAACTCATGGCTCCCGGCCATCGAGATGCCGGAAAGATCGCCTTTTACGTCGGCGAGGAAAACCGGAACTCCCTGTGAGGAGAATTGTTCGGCGATTGATTGCAGCGTAACCGTCTTGCCGGTACCGGTCGCTCCCGCGATCAACCCGTGACGATTGGCGCGGGACAGCCGCAGAACCTGTCGTTCGCCATTGGCGCCAAGGCCCAGAAAAATATCGTCCATGTTCTGCTCCGAATACAAGTTTCAGCCGACAGATAGAGCGGCGCGCGAAGTTGTGCGAGAGGCTTTTTGCAAGTCACCGACAAGACCGCTAGAAGCCGCCTCCGATGCCTGAACCCTTCATCCTGCTCGACGATGCGCGGCCCACACAGGCCAGCGATGCGCGGCTTTACCGTACGCCGGTGGAAATCGTGGTGGCGCGGAACCCTGACGAGGTTGCGCCCGCGCTGGAACGGCTCGATGTGCTGCGCGGGCAAGGCCATGAACTGGCCGGGTTTCTGGCTTATGAAGCCGGGCTCGCGCTCGAGCCTAGACTTGCCCCGCTAGCGGCCGCCCGCAATGGTGCAAGTGGGCCGCTGTTGTGGTTCGGGGCATTCGCCGGGCATGAGGTGATCCGGGCGGCAGACGTCCCCGCCTGGCTCGATACCCATAGAACTGGAGGTGCGCCGTCGATCGGCCCGCTCGAACCGCAGCTTTCGATCGGTGGGTATATCCGCGCTTTTGAACAATTGCAGGAAGCTATCTCGGCGGGTGATATCTATCAGGCCAACCTGACATTCCCGCTGGCCGGAGCCTTCGGCGGCGATCCGCTGGCGCTTTATGCGGCGCTGCGCCCAGCCGCCGGAGCCGGCTATGGCGGGGTTTTGTTCGATGGTGCGCACTGGTTGCTCAGCCTTTCGCCCGAGCTGTTTTTCGCACTCAAAGATGGCGCGGCGATGGTCAAGCCGATGAAAGGCACCCGGCCTCGCGGCCGCGACACGCCCGAAGACGCAAGCCTTGCCAACGAACTGGCGACATCGACCAAGGACCGGGCCGAAAACCTGATGATTGTCGACCTCATGCGCAATGATCTTTCGCGCGTGGCCGAGGCTGGCAGCGTCAAGGTTGAGAACGCTTTTGCGGTCGAAACCTATCCAACCGTGCACCAGATGGTCACCACCGTGCGCGCCCGGCTTCATGACGGACGCGGCGCAGTGGACCTGATCCGGGCGATTTTCCCGTGTGGTTCGATCACTGGCGCACCCAAGATCCGGGCGATGGAGCTGATCCACAAGATCGAACGCGATGCCCGCGGACCCTATTGCGGCGCGATCGGGCGGATCGATCCTGCTGGAGATGCCGCTTTCAATGTCGCAATCCGCACTTTGCGCCTGACACCCATGGAGAATGGCCGGGGCAAAGCCGTATTGGGGGTCGGCTCGGCGATTGTCGCCGATTCGGACGGTCTGACCGAATGGCGCGAATGTTTGATCAAAGGGGGTTTCGTGCGGCGATCATCGAGCGACATGGCCGCTGCCGGCTTCGATCTGATCGAGACGATGGGCTTTACGCCCGAGGGCGGCATTCCCCTGCTCGAGCTGCACCTTGAGCGGATCAAGGCCAGCGCGGCGGAGCTGGGCTTTTCGTTCGATCGCCACGCGGTCCGCAATGCGATCCAGGCGCTGTGTTTCGAAGCAACCAATGCGGCCAAACTGCGGCTGGTCGCCGCTCGCAGCGGAGCGTTCTCGCTCGAACTGGCAGACCTCCCGCCAGCCCTGTCCTCGCCCGCTCCTTGCGCCGTGCTGCGCCTGCCGGTGGACAGCGGTGACTGGCGCCTGAGCCACAAGACCAGCGACCGGAGTTTTTACGACGCAGGCCTCAGCGCAGCGCGCGCCGCCGGAGCAGAGGAAGCCCTGTTCCTGCGCGATGATGGCTTGCTGACCGAAGGCTGCTTCACAACTTTGTTTGTGATGCGCGGCGACAAGCTGCTGACCCCGCCCGCCCGGCTTGGCCTGCTTCCGGGAGTCTTGCGCGCCTCGTTGCTGGCAAGCGGCCGCGCCCAGGAGGCAGAGCTGTCGCTGGATGATCTGGCCGGCGGCTTCCTGATCGGCAATGCCCTGCGCGGGTTGATGCCAGCGCAATTGCTGGCCCCGTGATATCTGCCGCGCTGGCGCGCATCCAGCCCTCGCGCACAACCGCGATGACCGACCGGGCCGCAGCACTGCGCGCCGCTGGCCGCGACATCATCTCATTATCGGTCGGCGAGCCCGACTTCGCCACCCCGCCGCACGTGATCGCCGCCGCCAAGGCCGCACTGGATGCAGGCGAGACCAAATACACCGCCGTCGCCGGCACCGCGCAGCTGCGCGCCGCGGCAGCGCTGCATTTTGAGCGCGACCTGGGCATCCGCGTGCCGCCCGCGCAGGTGCCCGACCGTGTGATCGTCAGTGCAGGCGGCAAGCAGGCGATTTTCCATGCGCTGCTGGCGACGCTTGATCCAGGTGACGAAGTTCTGATCCCGGCGCCGTGGTGGGTCAGCTATCCCGAGATTGTGCGGTTTGCCGGGGCCGAAGTGGTGCCGCTGCCCACAGCTGCCGCTGGCGGCTTCCGAATCACGCCGGCGCAACTTGAAGCGGCGATCACGCCCGAAACCCGCTGGTTGCTGCTCAACAGCCCCGGCAACCCGACTGGCTCGATTTACCCGGCCGAGGAGCTTCGGGCACTGGGCGAGGTGCTGCTGCGCCATCCCCGCGTGCTGGTGATGTCGGACGATATCTATGCACCGCTGCGCTATACCCCCGGCACTCACGCAACGCTGGCCGCCTCATGCCCGGCGCTGGAGACCCGCATTCTGACTGTCTCGGGTGTCTCCAAGAGCCATGCGATGACCGGCTTTCGTATCGGTGTTTCCACGGGGCCAGAATGGCTGGTGGCCGCAATGGCGCGGCTGCAGTCGCACAGCTCGGGCAATCCCTCGTCGATCAGCCAGGCGGCGGCGGTTGCGGCGTTCGAAGGCCCGCAGGATTTCTTGCACGATTGGTGTGAGCGCTTTCGCAGCCGCCGGGATATAGTAGTGGCCGCAATCAACGCCATCCCCGGGCTTTCTGCTCCGGTGCCCGATGGCGCGTTCTACTGCATGGTCGATGCCGCGCCGCTGATGGGGCGCTTCCAAGACGACGAGGCGCTGGCCATGCATCTGCTCGACAATGGCGTGGCAATTGTCGGATCGAGCGCATTTGGCGCGAAAGACGGATTTCGGATCAGCTTTGCGGCCGATGAAGCGAAACTTGAACTGGCACTCAGCCGCATTGCAAAGGCCGTTACCTGATGGATCTTCCTATCCTGTTCGAAGACGGCGAGGCCTTGGTGATCGACAAGCCTGCCCGCCTGCCGCTTGACCGCCCGCGCGCCGGGGGGGAATGTCTGGAGGATTATCTCGAGCAGCTGAAACTCGGCTTCCAGCGCGCGCCCTCGCCGGTCCACCGGCTGGACCGCGACACCTCCGGCTGCCTGCTGCTGGCGCGCAACCCCAAGGCATTGAAGCGCTATTCCGCCGCTTTTGAAGAACGGCAGGTTGAAAAGACCTACCTTGGTCTTGTCGCAGGGGAAGTCGCCGGGGAAAGCGGCACGATCAAACTTTCGCTTAGCAAAATCAGCAGCGAAAAGGACGGCTGGCGGATGATACCGGCCAAGAAGGGCAAGCCCGCCGTTACCCATTGGACCCGGGTCGTGGTCCGCGACGGGATCAGCCTGATCAAATTCATGCCGGTGACCGGCCGCACCCACCAGATCCGCATCCATGCGCTGGCCGGACTCGGTTTGCCGCTGGTCGGCGATCCGATTTATGGCAAGGGCGATCGCCGGGTCGGGCGCACCATGCTCCATGCCTTGGGATTGACGGTGCATCGCGGAGAAAAGCCGACGATTGTGGCGGTCTCCCCGCTGCCCGCAGACTTTGGCATTCTGGGTTTCATGGGCGAGGATGAGTGAGCTTGACGCCTCGATCGCCCGCGCGCTGGAGAGCTTGAGCGAGAGCTTTATCGCAGCGGCCGGCCCGGGCGGGCAAAACGTCAACAAGGTGGCGACTGCGGTGCAGTTGCGGGTCGATATCTATGCCCTGCGGCTTGCTCCCGACGTGTTCGCCCGAATGAAGCTGCTCGCCGGGAGCCGGATGACCGCCAAGGGCGAACTGGTGTTGACCGCGCGGCGTTTTCGCACCCAGGAAGCCAACCGCAGCGATGCGCGGGCGCGGCTGATCGAGCTGCTGACTGAGGCCCATGACATACCGCAGAAACGCGCCAAATCGCGGCTCAACCGGGTGGGGAAGGTCGCGCGGCTCGAAGGCAAGAAAAAGCGCGGGGTGGTGAAGGCAGGGCGCGGGAAGGTCAGCTTCGATTAGGCGCTGGAGTCTGCGCTCATCACCTGGCGGCCATCACCGGCAAAGGCCCCCAGTTCGATATTCGCTCCGGCCCCGCGCATCACCAGATGCAGCGCCTCGCCGCAGATCGCCGGGCTCAGACCGCGAAAGGCAAACTTGCTCAGGGCATTGTCGCCCAGCTCGCGCCGCGCCAGATCAAGCAGCAGCGTCGCGGTCAGCGGGCCGTGAACGACCAGGCCGCGATAGCCTTCTGCGTCAGTGGCATAGGGCAAATCGTAATGGATCCGGTGGCTGTTGAAAGTCAGCGCGGAGAAGCGAAACAGCAGCGGCTCGGTGGGCTGAACCACCCGGTGAGCATCCCAACCGGCAGCATCAAACTGGCCCGAACCGAGCGGCGGGGGTGAGGGGGCCGCGCCAGCCGGGGCAGGCTCGCGATAGACCAGCGACTGAACTTCGCGCACCGCCGGACCAGCCTCGCCGCTGGTTTCATGTTCGATTTCGACAAACACCAGCTGGCCCGAACCGCCCTGCTTTTCAGACACTGAGGCAACGCGGGAGCGGCGGCTTATTGCTTCACCCACGCGCAAAGGTGCGAGGAATTCGATCTTGCTCGAGGCCCACATCCGTCGCGGGAGCGGTACGGGTGGGAGGAAGCTATCGGGGCCGTCATCACGCAAGGGGTGCCCGTCTTGCCCGAGCTGCGCGGTGGCGGCATCGGGTGTGCACAGGCACCAGTGCAGCGCCTGCGGTACGGTGCCGTCTGCGGTGGCCGCGCGATCAACCGTGGCGAGCCAGCGCGTCACCAGTGCCGGATCGATCCGGTCCGCGCGATGCTCTTCGCGGCCGATCCAGGCGGTGTAGTCGCTCATGCCCGCTCGAACACCGCGGCAATCCCCTGCCCGCCGCCGATGCACATGGTCTCAAGCCCATATTTGCCGCCGCGCCGGTGAAGCTCGCGAGTCAGATTGGCGAGGATCCGCCCGCCGGTGGCGCCGATCGGGTGCCCCAGCGAAATGCCTGAACCGTTGACGTTGAGGATTTCGTGGCGGCTGTCATCCGCGCTCCAGCCCCAGCCCTTGAGGCAGGAGAGCACTTGCGGGGCAAAGGCCTCGTTCAGCTCGACCAGATCGATATCGCCCCAGCCAAGACCGCTGCGGGCGAACAGCCGCTCGACCGCCGGGACCGGGCCGATCCCCATCCGCGACGGATCGCAGCCTGCCGCAGCCCAGCTGTGGAACCAGGCGATCGGCTCAAGGCCAAGTACTTCAAGCTTGTCTTCAGCTACAACCAGGCAGGCGGCGGCGGCATCGTTTTGCTGGCTGGCATTGCCTGCGGTAACTACGCCGCCCTCGAGTGGCCGCAATTTCCCGAGCGATTCCAGCGTGGCATCGGCGCGGTAGCCTTCGTCATGATCGAAGATCAGCGCATCGCCCTTTTTCTGCGGGACCGCGACCGGCACCAGCTCATCAGCAAACAGTCCCTGCTCCCACGCGGCGGCAGCGCGCTGGTGCGAGCGGGCAGCATAGGCATCGCATGCCTCGCGGCTGATCCCGTAATCCTTGGCGAGATTTTCCGCCGTCTCGATCATGCCCGAGATTACCCCGAACCGCTCGGCCGGCTGCGACATGACCCGGCCCCGGGTGAGGCGGTCATGCAATGTAAGGTTTCCGGCGCGCACGCCCTTGCGGATATCGACCGAGTAATGCTCGACATTCGACATACTCTCGACCCCGCCGGCGACGACCACGTCCGACACCCCGGTCTGGACCATCATCGCGGCATTGGCGATTGCCTGCAGGCCAGAACCGCAGCGGCGATCGAGCTGGTAGCCGGGCACTTCCAGCGGCAGACCGGCCAGCAGCCAAGACCAATGTGCGATGCACGGAGCCTCGCCATTGCCATAGCCTTGCGCGAAAACCACATCGTCGACCCGCGACGGGTCAATCCTCGTGCGCTCGATCAGCGCCTTCAGCACAGCCGCGCCAAGCTGCCCTGCGGTAAGCGAGGCGAGCGATCCGCCGAACTTGCCGACGGCCGTGCGGATCGGGGCGACAATGGCAGCGCGGCGGAGTTGAGGCTTGGTCATGAAGGCTCCTTATCACTGGTGGCGACGATCCCTGCATCGATCAACGCGCCAATTTCGCCCGAGCCGAGCCCGAGCCGTTCGCTCAGCACTTCCTCACTGTGCTCGCCAAGATAGGGCGCGGCATGGGGCGCGCCCCGGTCGTGCCCGGGCAGATTGGCAAAGGGTCCGGCGGCTGGATATCCAAAGCCGCTGGGGTTCGCGGGCGAAGGTCCGAACAGCGGATTTTCGGTCACCAGCATGGGATCGCGTGCTGCTTCGTAAGCAGTGCGATAGCGTTCATACGTTGCCCCAGCCGCAGTCAGTCGCTTGGCGATTTCCGCATAATCAAGCCCGCCTGCGGCATTCTGGATGAGCGTAAACAGCGTGTCGCGGTGAGTGAAGCGGTTGTGATCGCTGGCGGCAAAGCGCAAGCCATGCTGCGCTTCGAGCGCCGCGACCCCATCCGCTATGGCAAAGCCCTGCACCAGCGCGGCCCACTGCTTGCCGGTCAGCGCGGCGACCATGAAACGCAAGCCGTCGCGCGATAGGAAGTCACGGCCGAACGCCCCCCATATGGCATTGCCAAGCCGCTCACGCTCGCCGCCGCGATAGAGCATCTCGGCCATTGCCCCGCTGTTGGCGAGCGTCCCGATTGCGACATCGCCCAGCGGAATCCGCACCTCGCTGCCAAGCCCGGTGGCATCGCGGTGACGCAGCGCCGCCAGCAGCGCAAAAGCGCCATAGGCGCCGGTGATGAAATCCCACGCCGGCAGCACCTGATTGACCGGCGGAACCTGACCATCTGCATCGACCAGATCGACCGGCCCGGTCATCAAGGGATAGCCACTCGCCGCATTGACGGTGAAGTCCATCGCCTGGCGGCCATCGGGCCAGCCCATCACCCGCACCGTGATCATATCGGCCCGGCCCGCAGCCAGCCGCTCGTGCGAGAGAAAGCTCTGTTCGGGAACGTTAGTGACAAGCTGCCCGGTCACTCGCGCCAGTTCGGCCACCAGTTCGCGCCCCCGCGGGACACGCAGATCAAGCGCGACGCTTTTCTTGGCGCGGTTGAGGTTCTCCCACGACAGCGACCGTCCTTCAGTGGTCTGCATGTAGCGGCTGTAATCAAGTCCGCCGCCGATCTGATCGACCCGGATCACCTCCGCGCCCATCTGCGCACAATAGAGCCCGATTGTGGGCGAGGCGACGAACGAGGAAACCTCGATCAACGACAGACCGGAGAGCAGCGCATACATCAGCGCTGCGTTCCCGCCGCCCATTCGCGCAGCATATGCTTGGCGATCTGCAGCTGGAGGATTTGCGTGGTGCCTTCGTAGATCCGGTAGACCCGGGCATCGCGGAAGAAGCGCTCGGCCTCATATTCGGCGAGGTATCCGGCGCCGCCATAAATCTGCACCACCCGGTCAACCACGCGGCCGCACATTTCAGTTGCGAATACCTTGGCCGCCGCGGCTTGCCGCAGCACTCGCTCGCCAGCATCGGCGCGCCTTGCCGCGTCCTCCAGCATGCATTCGGCCGCGTAGATCTCGATATCGCTTTCGGCGAGCATCTGCTGAATCAGCTGGAAGTTGGCAATCGGTTCGCCAAAGGCCTTGCGTTCATTGGCATAGCGCAGCGCCGAATCGAGCGCACGCCGAGCATAGCCAGCCGCCGCCGCGCCGACCGAAAGCCGCCCGTTATCGAGGCTCTGCATCGCGGTGACAAAACCCTTGCCCTCTTCGCCGCCCAGCAGCGCTTCACCCGCAACATGGACATCGTCCATCACGATATCGGCGATATGACTTCCGGCCTGGCCCATCTTCTTGTCCGACTTGCCGACCGAGATGCCTGGCGTGTCCATCGGCACCATGAAGGCGGAGACATGGGCGTTTTTGGGCAGGGCGTCCTTGTTGGTCCGCGCCATGATCAACGCCACCTTGGCGAAGGGGGCATTGGTGATGTAGCGCTTGGTTCCGTTCAGCACGTAACCATTGCCCGAACGGATCGCAGTGGTCTGCATCGCCGCTGAATCCGAACCGGATCCGGGCTCGGTCAGGCCGAAGCTGGCGATATCCCCCGCGGCCAGCCGCGGCAGCCATTCGGACTGCTGTTCTGCGGTGCCGCCGTTCTTGAGCGCGGAACAGACCATGCCGATGTTGATCGAGGTGATCGAGCGGAAGCAGGGCATCGCATAGGACAGCTCGCGGATGGTGCGGACATACTGGCTGATATTCATTCCCGCGCCGCCAAACTCTTCCGGAATGGTCAGACCGAACAGACCCATGTCGCGCATTTCGGCGAGAATTTCATCGGAGATCAGGTCGGTTTCGAGGATCTGCTTCTCCGCCGGGATCAGCCGCTCGCGGACATAACGGTGCAGCTGTTCGATGAACTGACCAAAAACATCAGCGTCCATTCCGGTATCAGCCATTTGCGCAGCTCCTCAGATCGGATCGTAGGGGAAAACATTGGCCGTGACTTCATCAGCGCGGGCAAAGCTGGCGCTGAACGCCGGGATCAGTTCATTAGCGATCGATTGCGGGGTCCAGCCCTCGGCCTTGGTCATCGAGCGGAGCGGGCGCGGTTTGGAGAACAGCACGATCTCGTTCTTGCGGACCGAGAAGATCTGGTTGTTTACATCTTTCGCTGCATCCGAGGCGAGAAACGCCACCAGCGGCGCGACCTTGTCGGCGCTCATTGATTTAAGCCGCTCGACCCGTTCCTTCTGGGCACGAGTTTCGGCCGGGATCGAGGCGGTCATCCGGCTCCACGCGAACGGTGCGATGCAGTTGGAGCGCACTCCGGCGCGGGCCATATCGAGCGCGATCGAATGCGACAGCGCCACCAGCCCCAGCTTGGCGGCGGAATAATTGGCCTGGCCGATATTGCCGATCAGGCCACTGGTCGAGGTGAAGTGGATGAAGCTGCCCGATTGCTGCTCGCGGAAATAGGGAGTCGCAGCCTTCGAGACGTTGAAAGCACCGGTCAAATTGACATCGATGACGCTGGTCCAGTCCTCATAGCTCATTTTGTGCCAGATCGCGTCGCGCAGGATACCGGCGTTATTTACCACTGCATCAATCTGCCCGAACCGCTGGACCGCATCCTCGATGATCGAAGCCGCCGCTTTGGGGTCAGCGACATTGGCGTAGTTGGCCCAGGCATTACCGCCCGCCGCAATGATATCGGCCACCGTATTGTCGGCAGGGCCGGCATCGCCGCCATCGCCCTCTTGCGCAACACCGGGATCATTGACCACAACGCTGGCGCCTTCGCGCGCGCACAGCAGGGCGATCTCGCGCCCGATTCCGCGGCCTGCGCCGGAAATGGCTACGACCTTGCCGTCAAGAATGCCCATGCCGCCGACTCCGCCTGTTTAATCGTTCGATTAAATTGTCATGACGAAGGCGGACGTGAAAATCAACCGCCAGTCTTGCTCAGCCATAAGTCTTGCTCAACCGCCAGTCTTGTCAGGTCCGTTGGCGGCCTTGCTCGCAGCGGGAGCGGCCGCCGGACCGGACTGGCCGCCGGGAGGGATCGCTTCGGGCGGCAGGCGCTGGGCCTCGATCATCTCTGCCGCTTCGTCCAGCGCGCGGGCCTCGCCCACAGTAACTCCGCCCGGACCGGGTTCATTGTCGGCCTTGCCGCAACCGGCCAGAAGCAGGATGGCGGCAAGGACCGCGGATCTGGGCATCGGTTCAGGCAAGCGCCTGACTACATTTTCTTTTCAGCCGCCTTGGTCGCATCTTCGGCGGCCTTGACCGCGTCGGTCGCCGCTGCATCTGCAGGCGCCGCGGCTGACGCTGCAGCTGCGGCATCGCTGGCGGCAGCAGAAGCATCGACAGCAGGCGTGGCCTCGATGCTGCCCATCGCCTCTTCAGCCGGCATCTCGACGTTATCGGGCGTAGCTTCTTCATTTGCACCATCGGAACTGCCGCAAGCAGCAAGCGCCAAAGCGGCGACGACGGAGAAAGCAGAGTAAGCGATCTTTTTCATGCAAAAGTCCCTCAAATCAGGAAATCGAACCGGAGCAGCGAAACACTCGCTGGGCTGGGCAGGACTTTAGCCCAGCCCTCGCCCTCGCGCAAATGCACTGGGCGGGATTTCCCCCCATTCCGGCCGTCCAAGCGCCGAAATCTCCGCTCTTGATATCATATAAAGATTTCTTTATATGCCCGTCCAATGCGGATCGACCCTCTCCTTGGTGCTTTGGCGGACCAGACCCGGTTGCGGATCATGCGGCTACTGGCGCATATGGAGCTGGCAGTGGGTGAGCTCGCGCAGGTGCTGGGGCAAAGCCAGCCGCGCGTCTCGCGCCATATCCGGATACTGTGCGATGCCGGCCTGGCCGAGCGCCGCAAGGAAGGCAGCTGGGTGTTCCTGCGCAGCGCTATCCAGGAAGACCGCGCCCCGCCATTGGGGGCGGCGGCGGCCGGATTGCTGACCATTGCCGAGCGCGATGACGCCGGCTTTGCCGCGCGCTGCGCCGAAGATCGCCGCCACCTTGCCGCGATCCGGGCTGCCCGCGAGACCAGCGCGGAAACCTATTTCGCCCGCCATGCCGAGGAATGGGACAGCCTGCGCAGCCTCCACAGCCCCGACGATCTGGTTGAGGCTGCGCTGGCCAGCGCGCTGGGCCAGGGCAGTCTTGGCGCGCTGCTCGACGTCGGCACCGGTACCGGGCGCATGGCCGAGCTGTTCGCTCCGCGCGCAGACCGCGTCACCGCTTTCGACAAGAGCCCGGAAATGCTCCGCATCGCCCGCGCCCGGCTGCAACATCTGCCTGCAGACAAGGTCCAACTGGTGCCGGGCGACTTTGGCGCGCTGCCCTTCGCCGACAGCACGTTTGATACGGTGTTGTTCCATCAGGTGCTGCATTATGCCCAGGAGCCGGGCGCGGTGCTGGCCGAGGCAGCGCGGGTCTCGAAGCTCGGCGGCTGGATCGCCATCGCCGATTTCGCGGCGCATGACCGCGAAGAGCTGCGCAGCGCCCATGCTCACGCCCGGCTTGGCTTTTCGGACGAGCAGATGCTGGGCCTGCTGACCGAGGCCGGCTTTGTTGCCGAACCCGCCGTGGCGCTGCCCGGCAAGCAGCTGACCGTGAAAATCTGGACTGGGCAGCGCGGCGCCAGTCCTGCCAGCATCGGCCCTGCCCTCACCATTCCTGCCAAAGCCCGAAAGGCGCTGATCCGATGAACGTTGCGGAACCGCCACCATTTGCCGGACTGCCCGGCGATTTCTCGGTCTCGTTCGAATTCTTTCCGCCCAAGACGGAGAAGATGGAAGAGCAGCTGTGGGAGGCAATAACCGAGCTGGCTCCGCTCGCTCCGCGGTTTGTCTCGGTAACCTATGGCGCGGGCGGATCGACTCGCGAGCGCACCCACGCGACCGTTTCGCGGATCATCCACGAGACCAGCCTGGTCCCCGCCGCGCATCTGACCTGCGTCGCGGCGAGCAAGGGTGAAATTGCCGAGATCGCCGATCAGTACTGGAATGCCGGCGTGCGCCACATCGTGGCCCTGCGCGGTGATCCGCC
>JBKJTN010000185.1:0-2763 GCA_046590275.1 Novosphingobium sp. | reverse complement strand
CGGGGCCGGTAGCATTGATGTCTACGCCCAGACCCGTGCCGATATCCAGACTGAGCGGACCTACTCCTCGATTGCCAACGCCGCGATGAAATGGGTTCCGCTGCTCAACATCGTGCTGACCGTGCTGTTCTACGCGCTTTTCCCAGTGCTCTTCCCGCTGTTCCTGCTGCCCAAGACCGGACCACTGGCCTTGAAGGGTTATGTCACTGGATTCTTCTACCTCGCCGCCTGGGGACCGCTGTTCGTGATCCTCCACATGATGCTGATGTTCAAGGGTGCCGCCGATATGACCGCGGCTGCTGGCGCCAATGGTCTTTCCTTGGCGAGCTTCACCGCCATGGCGGATGTCAATTCCGACATTGGACTGCTGGCGGGCTACCTCATCGCTTCGGTGCCGTTTCTTGCTGGCGGGGTCGCCAAGGGCGCCATGGCCATCTCGCATCAGGCCACCAGTTACCTCAATCCGAGCCAGAATGCCGCGGAGGAAGCCGCGCGCGAGGCGAGCACGGGCAATGTGGCGCTGGGGAATCTGAGCCTTGAGAACTCAAACGTCATGAGCCGCCAGTTCGCGCAAGGCAGCACTGCGCCGAGTTTCACTTATGGAGCCGCACAGGTCCGGACCATCAGCGACAGCGGCGCCATGACGACCAGTTACCCCGCTGCGGCTTATGATCAATTGCCGAACTCAAGCTATCCGTTCACGCCGACGCTGGGGCGCGACTTCTCGGCCCGGCTTTCGACCTTGGCCAGCACCGCGCACTCTAACAGCCAGAGCTATTCCAACGCAGCGCAGCAATCGACCTCGAACTCGATCACCCAGTTTCGCGAAATTAGAGATCAGACCTCGAGCGGGCGCAGCTTTGAGACCGCGACTGGCGTATCAAGTTCGGATAGCGTGCAATCCGCCTATAGCGAGGTCGACCAAGCCTCCGCGACACTGCAACAAAAGTTTGGGCTATCGCGCCGCGCTGCGGATGACCTGTCGACGTCATGGTTCCTCAATGGTGATGCCTCGGCTGGTCTCGGGGGGACTTTTGGACCTGGAACGGTGGGAGCTGGCGTTAAAGGCGGCCGCAACCAATCGTGGACCGACAGCGACATCGGAATTGCCTCGGAGGATCGTGACCGGATTACCGGAACGCTCAGTCAGATTTCCGACAGCCGTAACTGGTCGAGCACCCGCGATGGGTTTGTGCGCTCCGTGAGCACCTCGACAAATAGTCAGGTCCGCACGTCCGCCACCGGCCTCAATGTATCGCTTGCGCAAACCCAAAGCAGCACCGCCGAGGCACGCCAGTCCGAAGAGACCGCGCACCGGCTTGAAAATCAAGCGTCGTATTTTTCCGGCAGCAATGCCGCCGGGAACGTCAACCTCAGCCAGACTTATCGCGAATGGGGTATGGCCGAGATTGATGGCAACCGTGACTACTATGGCAATGTCCGCTTCGACGACACCGCTTTCCAGCTCAGCCCGAAGGGTCAGGAACTCCAGCGCAAATTTGTCGCGTCTTATGCAGGCGGGATCAAATCCGAGGTTGAGGGCAGTCTGGTACTGGTGCCAGGCCCGCCTGTCACCCGGCCAGCGGTTACCACCGCAGCAGGTGTCCGTGCCAGTGCCCCGCTTAGAGCAGCGCCAGCCGCGCCCGAATTGTGGGCCAGTCCTGACCCTGCAGCGATCCATGACGAAGTGGCTCAGCATCAGAACGCAGGTCGCGGTCGGATCGGAGCTGCCAGATCACGACTCGATGGCATAACCACAGCTGCCAAAGGCGCCAGTGCTGAAGCCGCCGATGAAGTGAAAGACTGGAAGCCTAGCGGCCAATGATTACATCACTGACCACGACAAATCCAACAAATGCAGCCAGCACCGCGAAGACCAGGATCATCACAGCTCGATTGATCGGATCGGCCCAGGCCTTCTTCCAGCGGTACCCGGTCAGCCGGTTTTCGGCGAGCGCGCGATCAAGCTCAGCCAGACCCTCCCACTGCTCCGGGTTGAATTCGCTGCCGCGTTTGAAGTCGAAGTCGGTCATAATTGCATTCATCGTTACTCTCCTTGGAACATAACAGAAACATTGAATGATGAAAAGGAATTGGAATGAGAGTGGCGCAATTCTTGTCCGCCAGACCAAGGCGCCCTCTCCTCTCCACTTGCTTGTCCCAAAAATTGCAGACAGGCAGATCAACTGCGGTTGCCCCGAGCGACGTTCGCGCAGCGAACCAACCGAAAACGGCACCCTTGCAATGCTCGACGCCGCTGAACGCTCAGCGCGCGGGCCTGTGCGCCAGCGGGCGTTCGGCAAGGAGAGCAGCAAGAGGGCCAGCGGGTTAGTAACAAAAACGCCGCACCCTGGGCGAGCCCGCGAGACCAGAGTGTGACAGCGAAGAGTTCCCGCTCAACTTTCAGGTCCGTTTTGTTGGGTGTTCTCGACAGTCCGGTTTCAGCGGGTTTTTTTGGCAAACTGCCATACGTTCAGGTGATCGTGGCGATGAACGCTGCGCGCCCCCAATCTAGCCGTTCACCATGGCCAACAGTCTCCCAAAAGATGCCCTTCGTTCATCTGACGGCCGAGTTGACGCAGAACGTTTGCGATTGGTGTTTGCAGAAGGGGCGTTATGGACGCAGTTTGGTGCGAGGCCCGCCATTTACGTGGTGGGCAGAAGCTAAACCTTGACGCCCGCCGCCTTTAGCCCAACCTAACCGTATCGCAGGAGAATTATTATGGTCGAAGCTAGATGGAACGGCTTGTTAATCGCCAGCAG
>JBKJTN010000084.1:0-12528 GCA_046590275.1 Novosphingobium sp. | reverse complement strand
CACCAGCCGCCGCTGGCTGGGGAGCGCCAGCGTGCTGGCGCTGGGGCTTGTGGCATCGCGCCAGAAGGGGCTGGCGGGAGCGGTGGTTTCGGGGTTAGTGTCCGGCATGGAAGGCTCCCTGGGATTTTCGACGCAAGTCATGCACAAGGCTTGCTTTACGCACGATGAACCGTTCCATATAAACGACGAATGGAGTTTGCAATGAGCGCTGGCGCTACCCGATTCCTCCACACCATGATCCGTGTGACTGATCCTGAGGCGACGATTGCCTTCTTTCGGTTGATCGGGATCGAGGAAGTGCGCCGATTTTCCAGCGAGCAGGGGCGTTTCACCCTGATATTTCTCGCTGCGCGTGGGCAAGAGAATATCGCCGAGATCGAACTGACCCACAATTGGGATCCGGAGGAGTACGTCGGCGGGCGCAATTTCGGCCATCTCGCCTACCGGGTCGAGAATATCTACGAAACCTGCCAGCGCCTGATGGATGCCGGCGTGACAATCAACCGCCCCCCGCGCGATGGCCACATGGCCTTTGTCAGATCACCCGACGGCATCTCGATCGAGCTGCTTCAGGACGGCCATCTGCCGCCCTCCGAGCCGTGGGCGAGTATGGCCAATAGCGGCGTCTGGTAAGGTTTATTCCGCTGGTCTGGCCGGAGCGAACCGCAATATTGCAAAGCCCAGCAGTGCCGAAAGCAGCGAGCCAAGCAGCACGCCCAGCTTGGCTTCCTCGACCAGCAGCGGATGGAGTGGAAAGGCCAGTGCGCCGATGAACAGGCTCATGGTAAAACCGATCCCGCACAGCACCGCCATGCCCCACAGCTGAACCCAGCTTGCCGCGGCTGGTCGGGGCGCGATGCCGAGCCGGTCAGCAACAGCAATTGCCCCCAGAATACCCAACTGCTTGCCCAGGAACAGCCCGGCGGCAATCCCCAGCGGCAGCGGCGCAAGCAGGCCGTCAAGCCCCAGTCCGGCCAAGCTTACGCCGGCATTGGCAAAGCCGAACAACGGCACGATCACAAAGCCGCTCCACGGCACCAGCGCATGCTCAAAGCGCAGCAGCGGACTGTCACCTCCGGTTTCCAGCCGCAACGGGATGGTGATCGCCGCCAGTACACCGGCGATGGTGGCGTGGACGCCGGAATGGAGCACCGCATACCAGAGTGCGGCACTGAGCAGGACATACGCCCAGCTGCGGCCCACCTTGTAGCGATTCAGCGCGATCATCCCGCCCAGACACAGCGCGGCTGCGGTCAGCCAGCCGAAGTCGATCCCCTCGGTATAGACCAGTGCGATGATGGCTACCGCGCCCAGATCATCGACAATCGCCACCGTCAGAAGGAACAGCCGCAGTGACGGTGGAACCCGGCGACCCAGCAGGCCGATTACCCCCATCGCAAAAGCAATGTCGGTGGCTGCCGGGATCGCCCAGCCGCGCTGGAGTTCGGGGTCTCCGCCGCTGACGACCAGATAGATCAGCGCGGGCACGGCCATTCCCGCTGCTGCCGCGATCACCGGCAGACGCCGCCGCGCAGGTGTGGAAAGCTCGCCTGCCAGCAGCTCGCGCTTGATCTCCAGCCCGATCACGAAAAAGAACACCGCCATCAGGCCATCGTTGATCCACAGATGCCAGCTATCCAGCTTGGCAATCGGGGTCCAACCGAGCGGTGCGTGGAAAAAGCTGTGGTAGCCTTCGTTGAGCGGGGAATTAGCCACCAGCAGGGCGGCGATCGCTACCACGATGAGCAGGATACCGGCAGCTGACTCGCCGCCGACAACACGCATCACCGCGCTGGATAGCCGGGAAAATGGACGGTTCGGCAATTTCATTGCGTCCGCTCATCAACCAACTGCAATCATGTTGCAAGCCATCTGCATTGTTACTAGGCTGGGCCTGTGTGAGCGATACACACTGGGGGGCGCGCAGGACATGACGGGGTCGATTTCCGGCACCTTTTCGGCGCTGCAGTGGTTGCAGCTGGTCGAGCATGAATTGCTGCTTTTTGCGGCCTTTTGGTTTGTCGTCGGGCTGGTCGATGAATTTGCCATCGACCTGAGTTATATCGTGCTCAAGCTCTCCAAAGGTGCGCGCACCGCCCATCTGCCGACCGGATACGGCGCTGCGCCGCTGGCTGGACGGGCAGCGGTGCTCATCCCGACCTGGCAGGAAGCCCCGGTGATTGCCACGACGCTGGCTCATGCCCTTGGCGCTTGGCCGCAGGCCGGGCTGCGGATCTATGTTGGCTGCTATCGCAATGATGCCGCGACGATTGCTGCTGCGATAACAGGCGCAGGAAATGATTCGCGGGTCCGGCTGGTTATCCATGATCGAATCGGGCCAACCACCAAGGCAGATTGCCTGAACCGGCTCTATGCTGCACTCAGCAAGGATGAGGCCCGCAGCGGCGAGGAGTTCCGCTCAGTCGTGCTGCACGATGCCGAGGACATGGTCCATCCAGCGGCGCTCGCCGCAATCGATACGGCGCTGTTCGCGGTTGATTTCGTGCAATTGCCCGTTCGGCCCGAACTGCAGCCAGGCTCGCGCTGGATTGCCGGGCACTATGCCGACGAGTTTGCCGAGGCCCACGCGAAGCTGCTGGTGGTTCGCGATGCCATCGGGGCGGCTTTGCCGGCTGCCGGGGTTGGTTGCGGCTTTGCGCGGCGCGCGCTGGCCGATCTGGCGGCACGGCGCATGGCTGAGGGGGAGGTTGGGCCCTTTGCCGCAGAATGCCTGACCGAGGATTATGAGCTGGGCCTGCTGATTTCGCAGCATGGCCGGCGCAGCAGCTTCCTGCGACTGCGTGATGCGAGCGGGCAATTGGTGGCAACCCGTAGTTTCTTCCCGACCGATCTGGGCCAGGCGGTGCGGCAAAAGACCCGCTGGGTTCACGGCATCGCCTTCCAGTCATGGGATCGGATGGGGTGGACCGGCGGCCCGGTCGATCTGTGGATGGCGCTGCGCGATCGGCGTGGGCCGTTGACCGCGCTGGTGCTTGCTGCTGCCTATCTGCTGCTGATTATCGATGCCGTGCTGCTGGGCGCACATTGGGCCGGCCTGGTTCCGGCCTATGCCCCCTCGGGTGTTCTGAAATTCTTCCTGTTGCTCAGCTTTTTCGGATTTGTCTGGCGGGCTCTCATGCGGTTTACCTTCACCGCGCACGAATATGGATTGGCCGAAGGCATCTGGGCCGTGGCGCGCATTCCGGTCAGCAATATCATCGCGATCATGGCCGGACGGCGCGCCTTCGCTGCCTACTTCCGTACGCTGAGAGGCGGCGCGGTGATATGGGATAAGACCGCTCATCTGGGCCATCCCGCCCGCTCCGCCGCACGCGAGGTCACGGCATGAGCCGCACCCCAAGTTCCCCTGCAAATCGCGCGGCGCAGCGCGGCCAACCGGTTGTGGTGCTGATGTTGCTCCTGTTTGGGTGGGTCGCAGCCCGGGCAGCGGTTTGGGAGCTGCCGTTTGCCGGGCCGCTGGGAGCTCCACAGGATGTGCAACTGGCTGACTATGCCGGACCTTCGGCACCGCACCGCAGCTTGCCCGGTGGCATGTCAAAAAGCGCGGGATCAAGCCGCGTCGAGGCTGCCCAAGCAGCAATGAATGCAACTGCGCCGATCACTTTGCCAAGGGTCGTTCCGTTTGCTGCTCCCGTCCCATCGGGTCCGCTGGCAGCGCCTTTATCCGCGAATGCAGCTGCGCAGTACGGCCCAATTTCTGCGCCATTGGCAGCACCAAGCCCGTCCGCGCCGCGCGTTGCGGCCGGTCACCAGATGTTGTGGATGGCGGCCGTCGGGCAATTGCCGTTGCCGGCCGTGCTGTTTGAACGGCGCGGCGATCAGCTGGCCCGAATGATCGACCGGCCGCTGGCCCGCAGCGATGCACCGCACAAGCGCTGGGCGGCTGATAGCTGGCTGCTGCTGCGTCCGGGGTCCGCGGTGACTGTGCGCAACGGATTTTCCGCTCCCAGCTATGGCGCAAGCCAGGTCGGAGCGGTGATCCGCTATCGCCTTGCGCCCGATAATCCCCGCAAGCCGTCGCTGTACCTGCGGGCATCGGCTGCGGTGCGCGCGCCGCATGATGAAGAGCTGGCGGTTGGCCTTGCCGCACGGCCGATCGCTCGCCTGCCGGTGCTGGCGATGGCGGAATTGCGGGCATCCCGGCCAGGGGCCGGGACAAGGCTGCGCCCGGCTGCGGCACTGGTCAGCGAATTTCGGCCACTTGATCTGCCACTGGGGTTGCGGGCCGAAGCCTATGGGCAGGCCGGGTATGTCGGCGGAAGGGATGCCAGCGCCTTTGTCGATGGCCAGTTGCACTTGACCCGCCGTCTCGCCCGGATCGGGAAGATGGAATTACGCGCTGGCGCTGCCGCCTGGGGCGGAGCGCAGCAAGGGGCAAGCCGGGTCGATGCCGGGCCGACCGCTTCACTTGGAATGCCGATCGGGCCCACCAACGCGCGCCTCTCTGCCGACTGGCGGTTTCGCCTTGCCGGTCGCGCCACTCCGGGCTCAGGACCGGCCATTACGCTCTCTGCAGGTTTCTAGGCGTCGCGGGGGGAATTCTGGCCAGGGGAAATTCTGGGGCGACAAGCCTTTTCAGCAGCGACGCGCTAGAGCATGATGTGTTTCAACAGAATCGTATCATGCTCTAGAATTGTTTGTTGGCGCGTGATTTATTACGAAAAACCGGTTCCCACTTTTTCGCATCACGCTCTTGGGTAGGCCTGCCACTGCAATATGGACGTTTACCTCCCAATCGCCAACCTGTCGGTCAATGGCCTGGTTATCGTCGCCCTTGGGGCGCTGACCGGAATTCTCTCCGGGATGTTCGGCGTGGGAGGCGGGTTCCTCACCACGCCGCTGCTGATCTTCTATGGCGTGCCGCCCACGGTTGCAGCCGCTTCTGCCGCCAGCCAGGTGACCGGCGCCAGCGTTTCGGGGGTTTTTGCGCATTCACGGCGGTCCGGTGTCGATTACCACATGGGCGCTGTGCTGGTCGCGGGCGGGATCATCGGCATTGCGATCGGCACATTGCTGTTCCGTCTGCTGCAGGAGCTGGGCCAGATCGATACGGTTATCAACGTGCTGTATGTCTTGCTGCTGGGCAGTATCGGCGGACTGATGGCGCGCGAGAGCTGGCTGTCGTTGCAAGCGGCCAAGACCGGCGTACCGCTCCGCGCCCGTAAGCGGCGCCATCACCCGATGGTGGCCAATTTGCCGCTGCGTTGGCGGTTCTACCGCTCGGGCCTCTATATCTCGCCGATCGCGCCGCTCCTGCTGGGGGTAACGACCGGGATACTGACGATGCTGATGGGGATCGGCGGCGGCTTCGTGCTAGTTCCAGCGATGCTCTATATCTTGGGGATGAGCGCCAATGTCGTGGTTGGCACCTCGTTGTTCCAGATCCTGTTCGTCACTATGGTCACCACGATGACCCATGCGCTGACTACCAAGGCGGTCGATATCGTGCTGGCGGTATTGCTGCTGATCGGCTCGGTCTCGGGCGCCCAGATCGGCGCGCAGCTGGCGCAAAAGTTCCCGGCCGACCGATTGCGTCTGGCACTGGCGGTGGTTGTCTTGGCGGTGGCGTTCCGGATGGCGATCGGCCTGGGCTGGCGGCCGGATGAGATTTACACCGTGGTGCCATTTTGAAGCGGCTTGTCCTCCTTCTTGCCTTGCTCGTGCTGGGCGGCGCACGCGACCCGATCCTGGTTCCGGAGGTGTCGCAGCACGAGATTCAGGTGCGACAGGGCTTCACCGGCACGGAACTGCTGTTATTTGGCGCTATACTGACGCCTGAAGGCTCACGGGCGGGGCAGGATTATGACATCGTGGTGGTCCTGAAGGGCCCGACCCGCTCGATCATCCTGCGCGAGAAGCAGCGTTTTGCAGGGATCTGGATCAATGCCGACAGCGCCGAATTCCGCTCGGCCCCGACGTTCTTCTCAATTGCATCGTCGCGGCCGATCAGGACCATTGTCGATGACAAGACCGCCGCGATCTACGAACTCGGGCTGGGCTGGCTCCAGCTTTCACCGATCGGCGCGTTCGAGCCGAAGGAACAGGCGCGCTTTGCTGCCGGGCTGGTCGATCTGATGCATCGCGGCGGGCTCTATCAGGAGAACAACCAGGGCGTTCAGGTGAGCGAGCAGGTGCTCTACCAAGCCCGGATCAAGCTGCCCTCGACTGTGCAGACCGGGACCTATACCGCGGAAACCTTTGCCATAACCAAGGGCCGGGTGGTCGCCTCTGCGATCAGCCGGGTCGAGGTGAGGAAGCTGGGGTTTGAGCGGTTGGTGGCGCAATTCGCCCAGCACCAGTCGTTCCTTTACGGTTTGCTGGCGGTAATGATTTCGATCGGGATGGGTTTTGTCGCCGGGCGGCTGTTCGCGCTGGTTTGAGAGCGCTGGCCTGTCCCGATTTAGGCCAATATTAACCGCTTTACCCTAAGCCATCCTGACAGCACCAGCGATCGGTGCGCAGGACGGGCAATGCAGATGAATGACATAAGCGGGAATGGTTTTGCGCAGGCCCGTGTGGCAGAGGCAACCGAGGTGCCCGCCGGGGCGCCGATGGCCGGCGCGGCGCCTGCCGCCGCCGCTCCTGCGATCGACAATGCCCGTGAGCCGATCGGCATCGTGCTGGAAATTGCCGGATCGAGCAGCCAGATCGCGCTTGATCTGAGCCGTTTGCAGGAATGTTCGGCCGACAGCGATCCCTCTATCTCACTGGCCGGACAAGTTGGCAGCCAGGTCAAGATCCGTGTCGGCAAGAGCTGGCTGCTTGCCAGCGTCCGGACCCAGCGCCAGGATTCCAAATCGCCGGGCGGCATCGTCGCCAATATCGACTTCCTGGGCGAAGGCGATGAAGAACGCCTGACCGGACGGATCCACAGCTTCCGCCGCGGTGTGACCCGCTATCCGATCCCCGGCGCGCTGATCTACCCCGCCACCAGCAATGATCTGCGCCAGATCTACGCCGGCGATGGCCGCGCCAACATCGAGATCGGCACCGTCTTTCCCACCCGCGACATTCGCGCCGGACTGTATATCGATTCCATGCTGGGCAAGCATTTCGCACTGCTTGGTTCAACCGGTACCGGCAAGTCGACCAGCGCCGCTTTGATATTGCACCGGATTTGCGAAGCGGCGCCCGACGGTCATATTCTGATGGTTGATCCGCACGGCGAATATTCGGCGGCGTTCAAAAGCACCGGCATGATCTTCGACGTGTCGAACCTGCAGATGCCCTATTGGCTGATGAATTTTGAAGAACACTGCGAAGTGTTCCTCAGTACCACCGGCAATGACTTCCAGGAGGATTCCGACATCCTCTCCAAGTGCCTGTTGCAGGCCCGCAGCAAGAACCGCCTGGCCGAAACGATGGGCAAGATCACCGTCGATTCGCCGATCCCTTACCTTCTTTCTGATCTGACCAATGCGATTCAGAACGAGATGGGCAAGCTCGATAAGGCCGGATCCTCTGCCCCCTACATGCGGGTCAAGACCAAGATCGACGAGTTGAAGGCCGATCCGCGCTATCAATTCATGTTTTCGGGCATGCTGGTGGGCGATACGATGGCGGACTTCATCGCCAAGATCTTCCGCATGCCGTCGCGCGGCAAACCGATCTCGATCATCGATGTTTCGGGCGTTCCGTCCGATATCACCTCCACTGTGGTCGCGGTGCTGAGCCGCCTGGTGTTCGATTTCGCGATCTGGGCGCGCGATGAAAAGACCCGGCCGATCCTGCTCGTCTGCGAAGAAGCGCATCGCTATGTGCCCAACGAGAAGAACGCCGATGGTTCATCGGTCGGCCGCATCCTCAGCCGGATTGCCAAGGAAGGCCGTAAATACGGTATCTCGCTGGGTCTGATCACTCAGCGCCCGTCGGATCTGGCCGAAGGTGTGCTTTCGCAGTGCGGCACGATCATCTCGATGCGCCTTAACAACGACCGCGATCAGGCCTTCGTGAAAGCGGCGATGCCCGAAGGCGCGCGCGGCTTCCTCGATTCGATCCCGGCGCTGCGCAACCGCGAGTGCATCATCTGCGGCGAGGGTGTGTCGATCCCGATCCGCGTCTCGTTCGATGACCTGGAAGAGGTCAAGCGGCCGGCCTCGGCCGATCCTTCGTTCAGTGAATTGTGGAACCTTAGCGGCGGCGAGGAAGAGATGGTCCAGCGCACCGTCCAACGTTGGCGTGCGCAAGGGCGCTAGCGACCTTCGCGCCGCAGCCTGATAATCTGGCGCGGCACCTGCAACCGATAGGCAAGTGCGGCCAGGCTGGCCGATACCGCCGTGCTGACCAGGAACGACCAGTAGATCGCATCGGCCCCGAGCGATGGATAAGCGAAGTAATAAAAGCCCAGCCGCACCGCGTAGAGCGAGAAAGCCAGCACCAGTAATGGAACAATGACCACGCCATAGGCGCGCAGAGTTCCAAACAATACAAACATCACCCCCAGCGGCAGGAAGCTCCAGGTGGCGATGAATTGGATATGCCGCGCAATCGGGATGGCCGGGCTGTCTCCGCCCAGAAACAGCGCCAGGACCGGCCGGTCAAAGGTAAGGACCACGGCCGTCAGGAACCCGGTCATGACCAGATTGGTGATGATTCCTGCGCGGGTGATCCGCCCGACCCGCTCGTGCATATCCGCGCCGATCGCCTGTGCGACCATAGCGCTGACCGCTGCTGCCACCGCCAGCGAAGGCATCTGGATGTAAGCCCACAATTGCGTTGTTGCGCCGTAAGCAGCGGTGACCACCAGCCCCTCGCGATTGATCAGTCCGATCATAACTAGCCCGGCACCGGAAATCACCAGCATCTGCGCGCCCATCGGCAGGCCCCGGGTGACCAGATAGGCCAGCTCGTCGCGGCGCGGGACGAGATAGCGCAGCTCTGCCCCGCGCAGCCTGAGCGGCAAATCCTTGGCGTAGACCCAGGCCACCAGCGAAATCACGCCGATTGCATTTGCAAGCACCGAAGCCAGTGCCGAGCCGGCAATACCCAGCGCCGGAAATGGTCCCACCCCCAGGATAAGCAGCGGATTGAGCACGATATCGAACGCGATGGTCAGGATCATGAACCGCAGCGGGGTGGTTGCATCGCCAGACCCGCGCAGCCCCATGCTGCAGATCGTCACCAATGCAATCGCTGGAACCGCAAGGAAGATCACGCGCAGATAGGCCAGTGCAAGCGCCGCGGATTCACCCGGGGTCTTGAGCAGCGCGAGCAACTGAGGCGCTGCCAGCCAACCGCTCACAGCGATTACGGCGGAAAGCGCCATGGTGAAGCCGATCGCCGTGCCGATGGCCCGCCGGGCCGCGTCGATATCGCCCGCGCCGAATGCTCGCCCGATCCGCACCGTGGCCGCCATGCCAAACCCGAACACGGCAGAGAACACCAGGAACATGACGATATTGGCATTGGCCGTCGCGGCAAGCGCGCCTTCGCCCAGCATCCGTCCGACCCAGATGGCATTGATCGTGCCATTAAGCGTTTGCAGCACATTGCCAAGCAGCGTCGGCGCGGCAAATACTACCAGTGTTGCCAGGATCGGACCGGACGTCAGATCAAGCGAAGGCCCGCGCGGCGAGGGCTTCATGTCCCCCGGGTGTCCCCGTACAGATGGATATGCAACCGGTCGGTAAAACGCAGGCCATGATCAACCGCCATGGCCGCGAGCCAGCGGGACCGTTCCTGCAATACAGCGCTGCTGATGCCTTCGGGCATGACCATTATCCGATCGGCAGGGATGGCGTATCGGGCTTGCAGGACAAGCACCTCGGCCATGTCTTCCGGCTCCGAAATCACAAACTTAAAGTAAGCTTTAGGTTCACTTGACCAGTGAGCTAGCCGCTCAGGAATCAAAGCAAGATCAATGGGATTGCCTGAATGCATAAGCTTCGGGCTGACGTTATATTGTGCCACAACGGCATCAAGCGCCGGGTGCGGAGCGACCGTACCATTGGTTTCGATCTCGATCCGGTGACCGTCCAGCAGCCTCGCCATCCGTGCCAGCGCCGGTCCTTGCAGCAACGGTTCGCCCCCGGTGATGACCAGGCGATTCCCGCCCAGCGCCATGATCCGAGCGGCGACATCCGTCTCGTCCAGCGTGACCTGATTGGCGCTGCGATCGAACGCCACGCCATCGCGGTGCGGGCGATTGTCGCCGGCGAACCGCCAGGTGTAGGCAGTGTCGCACCATGTGCAGGCAAGGTTGCAGCGCGACAGGCGAATAAAGGTGCTGGGGTAGCCTGCCGACGGACCTTCACCCTGCAGCGAAGCGAAGATCTCGGGTTCGCCCGGGGTGGTGGTGGCGAGGGTTAGGCTCACCTCACCCCAACCGCGCCAGCGCCGCCGCCAGCCGCTCCGCCTCAGCCGCATGGGCGGCATGATCGGCCCGCGCCTTGTCGACCGCCTCGGGTTTGGCCTTTTCGACAAAGGCCGGATTTGACAGCCGCCCTTCGAGCGATTTGGCCTCCCTGGTCGAGGCTTCGAGCGCTTTGGTCAGGCGGGCCTTTTCGGCGTTGAGATCAACCACACCATCAAGCGGTACAACCAGATTGGCATCGCCAGCACCGACCTGCATCGCCGGGCCGGAAGGGGCCGGGGCAAAGTGGATCGCGGAGAGCCGGGCGAGCCGGTCAATCGCTGCGCTATTGTGATCGATGATCGCGCGGGTCGCATCGCTCGGCTCGGCCAGATAGGCCGCCAGCTTGGCGCCTGGAGCGATGCCGAGTTCCGCTTTGGCGCCGCGAAGGTTGCCGACCAATGCAATCAGCCATTCCACCTCGCGCTTCGCCTCAGCATCGACCTTCGCCGCTGGCTTTGGCCACTGCGCGGTAATCAGTGGATAATCCGCCCGGTCACCCAACGCACCCCAAAGCTCCTCGGTCACGAACGGCATGAACGGGTGGAGCATCACCAGAATCTGATCGAGCACCCAGCCGGCCACAGCTTTCGTCTCGTCGTCAAACGAACCCTTGATCAGCTCGATGTACCAATCGCAGAACTGATCCCACACGAAGTGGTAGATCACATTCGCCGCCGCATCGAAGCGCAGATCAGCCATCGCCTTGTCCAGCTCGGCCAGTGTTTCCACCACCTCGCCGATGATCCATTTGTTGACCGCAAGTGTCGCCGCCGGGGCGGCCAGCGAGGAACTCGCGCCGATGCCGTTGGATTGGCAGAACCGCGCCGCGTTCCATAGCTTGGTAGCGAAGTTGCGGTAGCCTTCGACGCGGGCCTTATCCATCTTCACATCGCGACCCTGGCTTTCCATCGCCGCCATGAAGAACCGCAGCGCATCGGCGCCATATTCGTCGATCAGCACCAGCGGATCGACTACATTGCCCTTGGACTTGGACATTTTCTGGCCATCGGCGGCGCGCACCAAGCCGTGCAGATACAGCCGCTTCCACGGCACTTCGCCCAGCAATTCCATCCCCTGCATCGCCATCCGCGCGTCCCAGAAGAACAGGATGTCGAAGCCGGAAATCAGCAGGTCATTGGGGTAATGACGCTTGAACAGCTTGGTCTGCTCGGGCCAGCCCAGCGTCGCGAACGGCCACAGCGCGGAGGAGAACCAGGTGTCGAGGACGTCGGAATCGCGAAGCACGGGGATAATCTCACCTCGCCACACCTGATCGTCCGCCTCGATCATGTAGGCATCCATGATCGACCTATCGTCGAAAATCTTTACTGAGTTTGGAGCGACCTGCCTTCCGTAGAGAATGCTCAGTTGCGCAGGCAAATCGTCTTCGCTTTCGCAAACAACGATTTCCTGAACTCTCGTAACCTCAGATTCGTGTGAAGTTGAGGAAGGGGCCACCCACGCATGAGCGTAGCCACTTTCCATTTTCTTAGGCACGTACCAAGCCGGTATCCGATGCCCCCACCATAACTGTCTGGAAACGCACCACGGTTGAATATTCTCGAGCCAGTTAAACCAAGTCTTGGCCCATGACTCCGGCACAATTTTCACAGCGCCCGAGCGGACCGCCTCGATCGCCGGCTTGGCGAGGGTCGCGGCGTCGACATACCATTGGTCGGTCAGCCATGGTTCAATCACCACGCCTGAGCGATCGCCGTATGGCGTGGCGATGGTGCGGTCTTCGACTTTCTGGAGTGCGCTGGTCCCAACCAGTGCTTCCACGACCTTAACGCGTGCATCGAAGCGGTCGAGCCCGAGATACTCCTCGGGGATTCCGCCGCACTGAACGACCTTCGCCGATGCGTCGAACATGTTGAGCATGTCGCCGGGCTTGAACCCCGCGCGTTTGCCGACTTCAAAATCGTTGAAATCGTGGCCGGGGGTGATCTTGACCGCGCCCGACCCGAGTTCGGGGTCGGCGTGTTCGTCGGCGATGATCTCAATCTCGCGCCCGGTGATCGGCAATTTGATCATCTTGCCGACCAGTTTCGCGTAGCGTTCGTCGGTCGGGTGAACCGCGACCGCCATGTCGGCGAGCATCGTTTCGGGGCGGGTGGTGGCGACTTCCACGTGCCCTGATCCGTCGGCGAGCG
>JBKJTN010000042.1:0-20937 GCA_046590275.1 Novosphingobium sp. | reverse complement strand
GGTCGCCTTGTCGGTGACATTCATGGTCACGGTCACCGGCACAATCTCGGCATCGAACCGCCCGGCGGCCTGGGCTGCGGCAGTGCGCTGCTGCGACTGGAGCGCATAGGCGTCCATCGCCTCGCGCCCGATGTTGTAGCGCTTGGCCACGACTTCGGCGGTCTGGAGCATCGGCATGTAGATCAGCGGATGCTGCGCCATCAGGGCGCGATCGGGTGCAACGCGCATCTCGGCGGTCTGCACCAGGCTGATCGATTCCTGACCGCCGGCCGCGACGATATCCATGCGGTCGACGATCACCTGCTTGGCAGCGGTGGCGATGCTCATCAGCCCCGACGAGCACTGGCGATCCATCGTCATGCCCGAAGTGGTGACCGGAAGGCCCGCACGCAGCGCGACCTGGCGCGCAAGGTTGCCCCCTTGGGTACCCTGCTGGAGCGCCGAACCCCACAGCACGTCGTCGACCTCGGCAGGATCGATCCCGGCCCGCTCGACCGCCGCTTTCAGCGACAGCGCACCCAGCGAGGGGCCCGAAGTGGCATTGAATGCACCGCGATAGGCCTTGCCGATCGGGGTACGGGCAGTGGAAACGATAACGGCATCACGTGACATGCTTTGGGCTCCTTTTTTCCCCTCCTTCCGTCACCCCGGACTTGATCCGGGGTCCCGCTGTTCTTGCGGCAAGGAAGGAAGCGGGATCCCGGCTCAAGGCCGGGATGACGGTGTAACAGTTGAAAGTCTCAAACGAAGAACTGGGTGATCCATTCGCAGATCAGCGCGGGCTTGGGCTCACCCTCGATCTCGATTTCAATTTCGTTGGTCTGCTGCCACTGGCCGGGGCGCTTTTCGACCAGCTCCAGCAGCTTGGTGTGGGCGCGGACCCGCTTGCCCGAGCGGACCGGCGCGATGAAGCGGGTTTTGTTGCCGCCGTAATTGACCCCCATCTTGACCCCGTCGATGCGCGGGCCGTTGGATGTCGCGCCCAGCGCCGGGATCAGCGACAGGGTCAGGAAGCCGTGAGCAATGGTGCCGCCAAACGGGGTCAGCTTGGCCTTTTCCAGATCGACATGGATGAACTGGAAGTCGCCCGTCGCCTCAGCGAACTTGTTGATACGATCCTGGGTGACTTCGATCCAATCGGACGTACCGATGTTTTCACCGACCTTGGCTTGAAGTTCCTGCGGGCTCATGGCCGTCTCCTTGTGAATTTGAAGACGCCTCTTGGCCCAACAGGGCGACGGTTGCAACGCGCCTTAGCGTGCCGTTACGGCATGCTTGCCTAGTTTCATACCGGGGCGGCCCAGCGGCACGGCCCAGGGCGAATCAATCCGCCGCAAATAGCTCCACAGCCCGCATTGCAACCCGATCAGCATGAACACGAAGGGCTGATAGGCGATGCCCACAAACAACGAGCCTGCAAGATAGACCAGCTGGGCCTGCTGCAGTGCATTGGCAAGCGGCGCCTGCCATTGCTCGCCCGGCCCGGTGCGCTCCTTCCAGCGGGCACGGATCCGCTCCATCTGCCACAGCCCCATCGCCTGAATCCACAGCCATAGCCCAAGGCCCGGCCAGCCTTGCTCTCCCAGCATCTCGAAATAGCTCGAATGATAGGCGCGGCCGGCATCGAATGTTTCGGTCACCTCGACCGACTGGTTATTGCTCTCCTCGCCTTCGCTTTTCTGGGTTTCGATCCGCAGCCGGTTGCTGCGGAAGGCGTCGAAGCCGCCGCCGAAGGGGTGATCCTGCGCATATTCCAGCGTCCAGGTCCAGACCGCGAGCCGGGTTGAGGCGGATTCGTCTGCGGCATGGTTTTCGATCGTGCTCATCCGCTTGGTGAAGCTGTCTGGCAGGAACGGGACCGCGACCAGTCCGGCCGCTGCGACCAGCGAGATGTAAAGAAAGCGGCGTTTGGTATTGCGCAGCAACAGCACGCCCAGCAGCGCGATGCACAGCAAGCCAGTGCGCGCCTCAGTGCCGACCGGGATCAGCAGGCAGGCGAAGATCAGCGCGGCGCTGAACAGTTTGACCCGCCAGTCGCTCGGGAAGATTGTGCCATATCTGGATAGCCATTGGATCAGCGGGATGATCGCGATCGCGACGCAGGAGATGATCGAACCTTCATACAGGCCGGTATTGTCGTTTACGAAAAAGCGCAGGCTGCCATAGCCCCCGCCCGAAAAGGCGGTCTTGATCCCGCCGGTGATGATGATCGAGCCCGCCGCGAGGACCATGACCAGCGCCGCCGCTTCGATCCGCAGGCGCGTCCGCAATGTTAGCGGCAGGAACATCGCAAACACCAGCGCCTTCCAAACCCAGCCCCATTTCGCCGCCGCCTCGGCCGGAAAATCGGCGCCGATGGTGGTCAGCCCGCAGTAAATCAGCAGCATCAGGATCAATCCCTGGCGCAACGCAAAGCGGCTGTTGGTCTTGTCATCGGCCAGCATCCACCCCCCAAAAGCGGCCAGAAAGGCGATCAGCGAGATCGGGACCGAGGCAAGCAGGAAGTACGAGATTTTCTGCGGCGCAACCACGTCGATATAGAGATAAGCCAGAACCCACAGGAACGGGCGGCGCAGACCCAGCGCCATCAGGCCCAGGACAAATCCGGTCAGCGCCAGATCAAGCATTGTCGGTATCCGCCGGATCACAATCAAGATCGTCGCGCGCCATCAGCCGCCAGGCGGCCAGCGCCAGCAGGAAGTGCGTGATACCCAGAGCGAAATAATCGACCATGTCAAAGCCGCCTTACCAGCGAGCAGTTGACGCGGCGTTAAGCTTCATTCGCCTAGAAGAACTGCCTATGACCAAGGTTCTGCATATCCTCGATCACTCCTTGCCGCTCCACAGCGGCTACACTTTCCGCACCCGCGCAATATTGAAAGCGCAAGCTGCGGCGGGGCTGGAAGTGCGCGGGATCACCGGACAGCGCCATCTGGCCGCTGGGCCCGACCCTGAGGAAGCCGATGGCATAATCTTTCACCGCACCCCCGGCATCGCCGCCGGCCTGCCGGCAATCCGCGAATGGCGCGAAATCGGCGCCTTGGCGAATGCAATCGAGCGGCTGTGCGATGAATGGCAGCCGGACATCCTCCATGCCCACTCGCCAGCCTTGTGCGGGCAAGCGGCCTTGCGTGTCGCCCGGCGGCGGGGTTTGCCGTTCGTCTACGAGATCCGTGCCTTCTGGGAAGATGCCGCGGTCAGCAACGGCAATGGCCGCGAAGGCAATCTCAAATACCGCCTGACCCGGGGCCTCGAAGACAACGTTGTCGCCGGCGCCGATGCCGTGGCGACAATCTGCTCGGGCCTCAGGAACGACCTGATCGCGCGGGGCACCGATCCGGCGCGAATTTTCATCAGCCCCAACGGCGTCGATCTGTCGCTGTTCGGCAAAGGATTGCCGCGCGACCCCGCCCTGGCCGAGCAGCTGGGGCTGGGAGCAGGCCCGGTGATCGGCTTCATCGGCAGCTTCTATGACTATGAGGGGCTCGATGATCTGATCGCGGCCATGCCGGCGTTGATCGCTGCCCAGCCCGAGGCGCGGCTGCTGCTGGTCGGCGGCGGTCCGTGCGAGGATGCGCTGCGAGCCCAGGCCGAAGCTTCCCCAGCGGCGGGCGCAATCCGCTTTGCCGGGCGCGTTCCCCATAGCGAGGTCGAGCGCTATTATGCGCTGATGGACATTATGGCCTATCCCCGCAAGGCGAGCCGGCTGACCGAGCTGGTGACGCCGCTCAAGCCGCTTGAGGCGATGGCACAAGGCAAGCTGGTGGCAGCCTCCAACGTCGGCGGACACCGCGAGCTGATTGCCGACGGCGTCACCGGCACGCTGTTTGGGCCAGGAAATCCGTCGGCCTGCGCCGCCGCTCTGGCCG
The DNA here is from genome assembly GCA_046590275.1 of Novosphingobium sp. Lineage (GTDB taxonomy): Bacteria > Pseudomonadota > Alphaproteobacteria > Sphingomonadales > Sphingomonadaceae > Novosphingobium. Next base: position 17,068 of record JBKJTN010000042.1, on the reverse strand, counting down.
CGCTGCTGGCGGATCGCTGCAATTGGGAGGCCCGGCTTTGTGCTGGCCGGGCCCATGTTGCGGACAACCATGATTGGGCCCGCAACGTCGACAATTATCTGACTGTTTACCAAAGGCTGGTAGCAGGAAAGCCAGAACGCGTCGGTCGTGTGGCTGCCTGAGGCAGTCTTGCGCGGTGGCGACTGGATAATTCAACGGGGTATCGTATTTTGACCCAGCAGGTCCGCACAGCGCCGCAAGGCATGCCAATCCGCCAGCATCGGTCGTTTCCGGCAATTGTCGCGCTGTGGTTCGGCGCCCTGTTCGGGCTGGGAAGCCTCGCGCTCCGCCCAAGTCTGCTCGAATCGCTGGTTGTTTCCGCTCAGATCGACCGCCTCATTCCCGCCGCTGCGGCACCATTGGGAGATACAGCACGGATCCTGATCGCGCTGGGCCTGACCGCGCTTGGCGCGCTTCTTGGCGCCGTCATTGCCTTGCGGATTGCAGCGCGCAGGCCTGAAGCCAGCGGGCGGGACGAGGTCGCAAGTACGATCGAAGCATCGACCCACCAGCTCTCGGCCGACCAGCTCTCGGCCGACCAGCTCTCGGCCGACGTCGAATCCGCTGCCGATGCACAGCCACAGATCTCTGCCCCGGCCGAAATCGAAGCTGAACAACCGGTCTTGGGCCGGCGGCGTGGGTTGGTCGCGTCATCCAAAGACGATAGCCGCGACGGGAATCCGGAATCCGCCTCGCTTTTGGCTGGTGCTCCGAAGATACTCAATATCGCCGAGATCGACTTCCCCGCTCCCGCACAGGTCGCCGCCGCTGAGGCAGACGAGCCCGCCAGGACAGATGATCTCGAGGCGCTGGATATGGTTTCACTGGCCGAACGCCTTGTGAATAGTTTGGACAACCGGCGCACGCAAAACGAAGCTTACGGGGCCGTTCCGGCTCATGAAGCGATCATCGACGCGGAGCCCGAAGCGACCAGCGCTGCCGAAGCACCGGACGAGGTTGGCGCAGATGAACTCGATGACGAGAACGAAGAGAGCATCGATGAGGAGACTGGTTACAGCTCGTTGCTCAATTTGAGCCGGGCACCCGAGCGCCGCCAGACCTTCGTTCGGCTTGAAGACGAACCCGCTACAGCAGTGTTTTCAGAAGAACCGGTGGTGATCTTCCCCGGCCAGGCGGCTCGCGCCGCAGCTGCAGCAGCAGCGCCAGCACCAACCAGCATCCGCCGTTTCGGCTCGCTCACTTCGCCTCCACAAGAGCAGTCGCGCCCCGAGGACCAGAGCCCGGACCAGGATCAGGACCAGATGGCGCTGGATCCGGCCGAAACCGAACGCGCCCTGCGCGACGCGCTGACGTCGCTCCAGAAGATGACCGGTACGGCCTGACCCCAAGCCGACCTCCAAGCTGGCCTGCGTCAGGCCAGGCCACTGCACAGGCTGAAATCCTATTCATAGAAGCGCTTGGCCAACCCCAAGCGCTTCTTGGCTTGTTCGCAGTTGCAAAAACAGCTTCCTTTCGTCATGAGAAGCCCTCGCGCAATATTCGCTGCTTTTTGCGGCCGGGTGAGTCGCGCTTCATTACTCGGAATCGCTGAAGTGGCGCATTTCCGGGCGACGACAGGATGGGTTTTCGATGAGTTTTCCGCCGCGCCAGGGCCTATACGATCCGCGCAATGAGCATGACGCCTGCGGTGTGGGCTTTGTCGCCCATATCAAGGGTGCCAAGAGCCACGCGATCATAACCCAAGCGCTGGAGATCCTCCACAACCTCGATCATCGCGGCGCTGTGGGCGCTGATCCTCTGCTGGGCGATGGCGCAGGCATCCTGATCCAGCTCCCCGACGCATTGTTCCGCAGCTGGGCCAAGGCCGAAGGCAAGGAACTGCCCCGGCAGGGCGAATATGCGGTTGCGATGTGCTTTTTGCCGCGCGACGAAGCTGCCCGCGATTTTGCCGTCGCCAATTTCGAGAAATTCATAACCAAGGAAAACCAGACCCTGATTGGCTGGCGCGACGTTCCAACCACGCTGGACGGGCTGGGCAAGGCAGTGATCGCGCAAATGCCGGTAATTCGCCAGTGCATCATCGGGCGGGGCGAGAATTGCGCCGATCAGGACGCGTTCGAACGCAAGCTGCTGGTGATCCGCAAGCAGGCCCAGAACCCGCTGGCAGCGCTCGCCCAAAAGCACAGCCTGCCGGGTCTGACCGAGCTGTATATGCCCAGCTTCTCCAGCCGCACGGTGGTTTACAAGGGGCTGCTGCTGGCAACGCAAGTGGGAAGCTTCTACGACGATCTGCGCAACCCCGAGTGCATTTCGGCGCTTGGTTTGGTCCATCAGCGCTTTTCGACCAATACTTTCCCTAGCTGGAAGCTGGCGCACCCCTACCGGTTCATCGCCCATAATGGCGAGATCAACACCGTGCGCGGCAACGTCAACTGGATGAACGCCCGCCGCCGCACCATGGAGAGCGAGCTGCTCGGCCCCGATCTCGACAAGATGTGGCCGCTGATCCCGCATGGCCAATCTGACACGGCCTGCCTCGACAATGCACTCGAGCTGCTGCTGGCCGGCGGCTACAGCCTGGCTCACGCGGTGATGATGCTGATCCCGGAAGCCTGGGCCGGCAATCCGCTGATGAGCGCCGCGCGCCGCGCCTTCTATGAATATCACGCGGCGCTGATGGAGCCGTGGGACGGCCCCGCCGCGGTCGCCTTTACCGATGGCCGCCAGATCGGCGCAACGCTCGATCGTAACGGCCTGCGCCCGGCCCGCTTCCTGGTCACCGATGATGATCTGGTGGTAATGGCCTCTGAGAGCGGCGTGCTGCCGATCAAGGAAGACAATATCGTCCGCAAGTGGCGGCTTCAGCCCGGCAAGATGCTGCTGATCGACCTTGAAGAAGGCCGGATCATCGAGGACGAGGAAATCAAGGCCAGGCTGGCCGAGGACGAGCCTTACCAGCAATGGCTCGATGCGGCGCAATACAAGCTCAAGGATCTCGAAGTGGTCGAGCCGGAGCTGGTCAATCTGCCGATCGAGACTACCAGCTTGCTGGATCGCCAGCAGGCCTTTGGCTATACGCAGGAAGACATCTCACGGTTCCTCGAGCCCATGGCGATGGCGGGCGATGATCCGCTTGGCTCGATGGGCACCGACACGCCGATTGCCGTGCTTTCCAGTCGGCCGCGCCTGTTGTTTGACTATTTCAAGCAGAATTTCGCCCAGGTCACCAACCCGCCGATCGACCCGATCCGCGAAGAGCTGGTGATGAGCCTGGTCTCGATGATCGGTCCGCGCCCCAATTTGCTGGGCCGCGATGCCGGTACGCACAAGCGGCTCGAAGTCGATCAGCCGATCCTCACCAATGAGGAAGTGGCCAAGATCCGTTCGGTCGAGGCGGCGCTGGACGGCGCCTTCCGCACCGCAACCATCGACATGACCTGGGATGCAGGCGGCGGTGCAGCGGGCCTCGAGCAGGCGATCAAGGAAATGTGCTGGGCCGCGACCGAGGCGGTGCTGGCCGACAAGAACATCCTGATCCTGTCCGATCGCGCCCAGAGCGCAGACCGGATCCCGATGCCTGCGCTGCTCGCCACCTCGGCGGTCCACCATCACCTTGTCCGGCAAGGGCTGCGTATGCAGACCGGTCTGGTCGTCGAAACCGGCGAAGCGCGTGAAGTACACCATTTCTGCGCCCTGGCGGGTTATGGCGCCGAAGCGATTAATCCCTACGTAGCATTCGAAACACTCGAGCATATCCGGTTGCGCAAGGAGCTGCCGCTCAGCACCTACGAGGTTCAGAAGAACTACATCAAGGCCGTCGGCAAAGGCATCCTCAAGGTCATGTCCAAGATGGGCATTTCGACTTACCAGTCCTATTGCGGCGCGCAGATTTTCGATGCGGTCGGATTGTCGTCGAAATTCGTCGATCAATATTTCACCGGCACTGCGACCACAATCGAAGGCGTTGGCCTGGCCCAGGTCGCCGAAGAATCGGTCCGCCGCCACGCATCAGCCTATGGCGATAATCCGATCTACCGCGAGATGCTCGATGTCGGCGGGATCTATCAATACCGCCTGCGCGGCGAGGATCACGCCTGGACGCCGGACAACATTGCCAATCTGCAGCACGCTGTGCGCGGCAACAATCCGAAGAATTATGCGGAATTTGCAAAGTCGATCAACGAGCAGTCCGCGCGTCTGCTGACGATTCGCGGCTTGATGGAACTGAAGCCGGCCGACAAGCCGCTCGACCTCTCCGAGGTCGAGCCGGCCAGCGAGATCGTCAAGCGATTTGCCACCGGGGCAATGAGCTTCGGCTCGATCAGCCGCGAGGCGCATACCACGCTGGCGATCGCGATGAACCGCATCGGCGGCAAGTCCAACACCGGTGAAGGCGGCGAAGAGACGGACCGCTTCAAGCCGATGGCCAATGGCGATTCGATGCGTTCTGCGATCAAGCAGGTCGCCTCGGGCCGGTTTGGGGTGACTACAGAATATCTGGTCAACGCCGATGATATCCAGATCAAAATGGCCCAAGGGGCAAAGCCTGGCGAAGGCGGCCAGCTGCCCGGCTACAAGGTCGACAAGCATATCGCCGCCGTCCGCCACTCGACCCCTGGCGTCGGACTGATCTCGCCCCCCCCGCATCATGACATCTATTCGATCGAAGACCTTGCCCAGCTGATCCACGATCTCAAGAACGTGAACACAGCGGCGCGCATTTCGGTCAAGCTGGTCTCGGAAGTAGGCGTTGGCACGGTCGCGGCGGGTGTTTCCAAGGCGCGCGCCGATCATGTCACCATCTCGGGCTACGAAGGCGGCACCGGCGCATCCCCGCTGACGTCATTGACCCATGCGGGATCCCCGTGGGAAATCGGCCTGGCTGAAACCCAGCAGACGCTGCTGCTCAACAATCTGCGCAGCCGGATCGCGGTGCAGGTCGATGGCGGCCTGCGCACCGGGCGCGACGTGGCGATCGGGGCGCTGCTGGGCGCGGATGAGTTCGGTTTTGCGACCGCACCGCTGATCGCGGCGGGCTGCATCATGATGCGTAAGTGCCACCTCAATACCTGCCCGGTCGGCGTTGCGACGCAGGATCCGGTGCTGCGGGCGCGCTTCACCGGCCAGCCGGAACATGTGATCAACTATTTCTTCTTCGTCGCTGAGGAACTTCGGGCGATCATGGCCGAAATGGGCTTCCGCACCCTCGCGGAGATGACCGGCCGGGTTGACCGGCTTGGCATGACCACGGCAATCACCCATTGGAAGGCGCAGGGCGTCGATCTGTCGCGCCTGCTGCATCAGGTTCCGCTGGGCGAAGGACCGTCGCTGGGTTGGACCGGAACGCAGGATCATGGCCTTGAAGCCGCGCTTGATCGGAACCTGATCGCCGCATCGGGCGATGCCCTGGACAAGCGCGAGCCCGTGCGGATCGAGGCCCGCGTGATCAACGTCAACCGCACCGTTGGCGCCATGCTTTCGGGCGAGGTGGCCAGGCGCTTTGGCCACAACGGACTGCCCGACAACACGATCAACATCCGTCTGACCGGGGTTGCCGGGCAGAGCTTCGCCGCATTCCTGGCCCACGGGGTTACGCTCGACCTTACCGGCGATGCCAACGACTATGTCGGCAAGGGGCTATCGGGCGGGCGCGTGATCGTCCGCCAGCCGGGCCACGTTGACCGCGAGGCAGGCGATAACATCATCGTCGGAAACACCGTCCTCTACGGAGCAATCGCCGGGGAAGCCTATTTGGGCGGCGTTGCCGGGGAACGCTTTGCGGTCCGCAATTCGGGCGCGGTCGCGGTCGTTGAAGGGACCGGCGATCACGGCTGCGAGTATATGACCGGCGGCGTGGTTGCGGTGCTCGGCAAGACCGGGCGGAATTTCGCCGCTGGAATGTCGGGCGGGATCGCCTATGTCTATGATCCTGATGGCAATTTCGTGCAGCTTTGCAATGGCGCGATGGTCGATCTGCTGAGCATTTCGCCCGAGCGTGACGAGGAGGATGGGGCAGGCCGGCCGCAGCAACGCAGCGTCAGCGCCTATGACACCGGCATGGGTGATATGTTGCGCCACGACAGCGAGCGGTTGCGGATCCTGCTTGAACGCCACCACCTCCACACCGGCAGCAAACGCGCCCGCGCGCTGCTTGACGATTGGGCAGGCTCGCTCGCCAAATTCATCAAGGTGATGCCGCGCGATTACGCGCAGGCGCTGAAGCAACTCGAAGCCGAACGGCGCGTTGCCGCGTCGGTGGCCGCAGAATAGGATACGCGACCATGGGCAAGGACACCGGCTTTCTCGAGCTTGATCGGCTGGATCGCAGTTATGACGATCCCGGGGCGCGGCTGAAGCACTATAAGGAATTCACGATTCCGCCTGCCGAACCTGCGCTTCGGGCGCAGGCCTCGCGCTGCATGGATTGCGGGATTCCCTATTGTCACAACGGTTGCCCGGTGAACAACATCATCCCCGACTGGAACAATCTGGTCTATGAGGGTGACTGGAAGAACGCGCTTGAAGTGCTGCATTCAACCAATAATTTCCCTGAATTCACCGGCCGGATCTGCCCGGCCCCGTGCGAGGCGAGCTGCACGCTCAACATCATCGACCAGCCGGTGACGATCAAATCAATCGAATGCGCGATTGTCGATCGCGGGTGGGAAGAAGCCTGGATCGTGCCGCAGGTGCCGGCGCGGCGCACCGGCAAGACCGTTGCGGTGGTCGGTTCGGGCCCGGCTGGCCTTGCCTGCGCCCAGCAGCTCGCCCGGGCCGGCCATTCGGTAACGGTGTTCGAGAAGAGCGACCGGGTCGGCGGCCTGCTTCGCTATGGCATTCCCGACTTCAAGATGGAAAAGCACCTGATCAACCGCCGTGCGGTGCAAATGGAAGCCGAAGGCGTCCAGTTCCGCACCTCTATGGAAGTTGGTGTAACCATATCGGTTTTATCCTTGCGCGAAAACTTCGATATGATCGTGCTCTCGGGCGGGGCCGAACAGCCGCGCAAGCTGGAAATCCCCGGTGCCGAGCTGCCTGGTGTCCGACTGGCGATGGAATTCCTCACCCAGCAGAACAAGCGCGTCGCCGGCGACGATGAAGTGCGCGCCGCACCGCGCGGTTCGCTGACCGCAACCGGCAAGCATGTCATCGTGATCGGCGGCGGCGACACCGGGTCTGACTGTGTCGGCACCTCGAACCGGCAGGGGGCAGCTTCGGTTACCCAGATCGAAATCATGCCCAGACCGCCTGAAAAGGAAGACAAGGCGCTGACCTGGCCCGATTGGCCGCTCAAGCTGCGGACCTCGTCGAGCCATGAAGAAGGCGTGGACCGCGACTGGGCGATCCTGACCAAGCGCGTTGTCGGCGAAAACGATGTGACCGGTCTCGAATGCGTCCGCGTTGAATGGGTCCAGGGCCAGATGCAGGAAGTGGCGGGCAGCGAGTTCACGCTCAGGGCCGATCTGATCCTGCTGGCAATGGGCTTTGTCGGCCCGCTTGCGCAAGGGCTGCTCGACCAGGCCGGAGTAGCGCTCGACCCGCGCGGCAATGTTGCGGCCAATGTCAGCGATTACCGCACCAGCGATCCGCAGATCTTTGCGTGCGGTGACATGCGCCGCGGCCAGAGCCTGGTCGTCTGGGCGATCCGCGAAGGCCGCCAGGCGGCCCGCGCTGTGGATCAGGCACTGATGGGGACGAGCGACCTGCCGAGGTAAGCACTCGGTCTGCCGCCCTTGGCTCGAACTGCGCAACCGGCCGGTTGCCGTGCAGCCTTTCGCTGGGTAGGATGGGGCCGCCCAGACAACGGTCTGATTACAATGATCTGGTCGGGCAAAATCCACCAGCAGCATAAAGGCTCCGGCAACGGCTATGGGTATGATCGCGTTTGCTTCTGTTGATTTTCGACTGGCCGCTTGGGCAATCACCGGGTTTGCGGCATTTGCCGCGCCCGCCGCGGCGCAGGACCGACCGGATCTGGAAGTGCGGCCAGCCATGATCTTCATGGTCGGGATCGGCCCGGCACTGAAACCGCAATATCCGGGCGCCGACAGCTACAGAATATCGGCCTCTCCGGTCGTCAATGTCTGGCGCGACGGGGAGAGCATGCCTGCCGAAACAGCGGATGAAGGGGCTGGTTTCGCCATAGTGGGCAAGCGCGGAAAGCTGGCGGCGGGCGTCGCCCTGTCGGTTGCAACCGGACGCAAAGGCAGAGACATAGCCCCTGGCCTTGCAGATGTCGGATTCGGGATCGAAGCAGGCGGCTTTATCGAAACCTACCCATTGCCGGGTCTGCGGCTGCGCGGCGAATTGCGCCAATCGATCGGCGCGCACAAAGGGCTGGTAGCAGATGCCTTGGTCGATCTGGTGTTGCGTCAACCGGATGATCGGCTGGTCATTACCGTCGGCCCACGCCTTCGCTGGGGCAATGATCGTTTTCAGCGCGCCTACTTTGGCGTTTCCGCAGCAGAGGCTGCCGCCAGCGGTTTGCCCGCCTATAATCCCGGCAGCGGGATTCATGCCTATGGAGCGATGACCGGTGCCTATTATCAATTTGACAGCAAATGGGGCCTGTTTGGATTTGCTGGCTATGATCGCCTTACTGGCGCCGCCGCGCGCAGCCCGATCGTGGTCCAAACCGGAAGCCGCGACCAGTTCAGCTCCGGGCTGGCCTTGACCTACCGCTTCACGGTCCAGCGCTAGAGTTCTTCCAGCTTCGGCCGGTTTGGCACCAACCCGCTCACAGGATCCGGGTTCGGCCCATCACCCAGTCATGGGTCTGGCGTGCCTGCGCCGCACGGTCGTGCTCGACGAAATTATCGGAAAACTCGCGCAGCCGCACCAGATCTTCGCGGGACAGCCGATCTGCAAATCGCAATCCGCATTGATTGCCCCGTGCCCATTTTACCTCGCAAAAAATCTCGAACTCGAGAAAGCGCAGGAATGCCGAACCACCGCCACGGGGCAGTTCGGCGACGGTGACCCGGCCACCACTGGCCGAAATATCGTTGAGCAGACATTCGCGGTTCCCGGATGTCAGGATCAGCCGTCCAGGGATTCCGAGCCGCAAACGCGCATTTGAACGGCGGCCAGGGGATCGCGCTGCGCTATTGGATGCCATCGAAGCCATGACTTTCCATGCACCAGACATACTGAGCGAATGGCCAAATCGAGATCGAGTAGAATTACTTAGATAACACCGGGTGGCCGCGGGCCGCAGATCGAAGCAGTTGAACAGGCTGGGCCGCGAAGCTATGCCGCGGGTCATGAAAATTGCCTTCCTTGCTTGCCCCGAGACATTGCCGGGCTCCCCCAATCGTCGTCCCGATGCCTTCGAGCATGATCATCAAATCGCTGCCCTGCGCGCCGGTCTCGAGGAATTGGGCGCTGGATCGAGCGGCGTGGAGGTGATCGATCTGGACTGGCGCGCTCCGCTGGAGCAACTGGCGGAATTCCCGCTCGCCCTGCTCGGCACGGCCTGGGACTATACCGATCATCCGGCGGAGTTTCTGGTGCGGCTGGAAGCGCTGGAGGCGGCCGGCGCCGAGGTATGCAATCCGGCCAAAGTCGTCCGCTGGAATGCCGACAAGCACTACCTTGGGGAGCTGGCCCTGGCTGGCGCTGTCTCGATCCCGACGTTGTGGCACGACAATCCAGGCGAGGGTGACGTCAACGCGGCGTTCGATCACTTCGATGCCGACCGGGTGATCGTCAAACGCCGGGTCGGCGCGGGCGCGCTCGGCCAGTTCAGTTTCACACGCGGTGATCCGGCGCTGGATGGCTGGCAGATGGGTCATGCCGCGATGATCCAGGCCTTCCTTCCCGCGATCGAGAGCGAGGGCGAATACAGCTTCGTGTTCGTCGATGGTGCGTTCAGCCACGCGATCCTGAAACAGGCGGCGAGCGGCGATTACAGGATCCAGTCGCTCTACGGCGGGCGCGAGACGGCCATCACGCCAAGCGCCGCCGATGTTGCCACGGCTGCCGCGATCATGGCGATGCTGCCGTTCGCGCAAATGCCGCTCTACGCCCGGATCGATATGGTGCGCGGGCTTGACGGGGTGCTGGCTCTGATCGAGGCCGAGCTGATCGAACCCTATCTCTATCCGCTGCAGGGGCCGGAGTTTGGTGGGCGGCTGGCCAAGGCGGTGCTGGCACGGTTGTGAGGGTCAAAATTGCGCATGCTGCCGACAGAACTTTGGGGAGGTTAATCTCACCGTTCCCGTAAAACTTCTGGTAAGAGACGCCCAGTTCGGGCCAGCGCCTGAGCCTAACAACAGAACATCGGGATGCACAATGTCTGAGACACGCAAACTTGCTGGACCAGGCAACACGCCTGACAGCCGCCGGATCGCCGCCGTAGCCCGCTGCGCCGCGCTGCTGATTGCGGTGACCAGCGTGGGCGGAGCGGCGTCGGGCGGCGGGGCGGCGCAGGCGCAGTCGTTCGATCCGATCACCTTCTTCACCGGCGCGACCCACAGCACGGGGACGCTCAAGCAGGCGTTCTCCTCGGCCAAGGCGACGCATGTCACGGGCTATGGCGCGATGCGCGCGAACGGCGTGTTCGTGCTCGATCAGACCATGACCGTCACCGGTGCAGCCGCCAAGAACCGGCAATGGCAGCTCCACCAGATTTCGCCCGGTCACTTCGGCGGCACGATCAGCGATGCCAAGGGCCCGGTCACCATCGATGTCGCGGGCAACCGGCTGCTGATCAAATACACGATGCAGAATGGGCTCAAGGTGGAATCGGTGATCACCATCGACGCTGGTGGCCGCAGCGGTCACAATGTCTCAACGGTCCGCAAATGGGGCATGACCGCCGCCACCCTGAGCGAGACAATCTCGAAGAAGTGAACCGGCACCCAAGGTCAGCAAACACGGCGTCACTTGGGTGTGGGTCAGTTTGAAATCAGCCCTGAACGCCCGAGCGGCTGGAGGATTGAGATCGGCTTAGACGGGGATGGTCAGGCCCGTCCGATCACAGCCGCCAGTCAACTGCGCCCCTGCCATTTGCCTCAAGAAAAGCGTTGGCCTGACTGAAATGCTTGCAGCCCAGAAACCCGGCGTAGGCCGACAGCGGGCTGGGATGCGGGGCTTTCAGCACCAGATGCGGGCCTTCTTCAAGGGCTGCCACCCGCGCCGCCTTTTTCTGGGCGTGGCTACCCCACAGCATGAACACACACGGGGTCTGCCTCGCCGCAACTGCCGCCACTACCGCGTCGGTGATCTCCTCCCAGCCGCGCTTCTGGTGCGAGCCGGGCAGCGCTTCTTCCACGGTCAGCGCATTGTTGAGCAGCAGCACGCCGCGGCGCGCCCAGTTTTCCAGATTGCCGTGGGCCGGAACAGACAGGCCAAGATCGGCCTTGAGCTCCTTGTAGATATTGACGAGGCTGGGCGGGGTGCGAACCCCCGGCTGGACCGAAAAGGCCAGCCCATGCGCCTGACCCGCGCCGTGATACGGATCTTGCCCCAGAATAACCACCTTGACCGCTTCGAGCGGGGTCAGCTCGATCGCGCGCAGCCGGGTCCCTTGCGGGGGATAGATCCGCTTGCCCGATGCCTCTTCCGCCTTGAGGAACCCGCCCAGCCTCCGCGCCTCGGGCGAAGTCAGCACGGGCTCCAGCGCGGCGCGCCAGCTGCCTGGGATCGCTTCTGCCTGTACCATGCCGTCCGGTTCCCTAACGCAGGACTTTCCCTTGCCGCCCAATCAGCCTAAGCACCTGCCCCATATGGCTGTTTATTTCCACGAAGAAGATCTCCCCGAGGGCGTTCTCGGTCCTGGCCCGGTTGCGGTCGACACCGAAACGATGGGGCTGATAACCCCGCGTGACCGGTTGTGCCTGGTCCAGATTTCCGATGGCGGCGGCGACGAGCATCTGGTCCGCTTTGGCCCAGGCAGCGCCTATGACGCCCCCAATCTGAAAGCCGTGCTGGGCGATCCGGGGCGGATCAAGCTGTTCCATTTCGCCCGGTTCGATCTGGCCGCGATCGAGCATTATCTGGGCATCACCGCCACGCCGGTGTTTTGCACCAAGATCGCCAGCAAGCTGACCCGGACCTATACCGATCGGCATGGGTTGAAGGAACTGGTCCGCGAGCTGCTCGGCAAGGAACTCTCCAAAGTCCAGCAGTCCAGCGACTGGGGCGGACCGGTTCTGTCCGATGCCCAGCAGGATTATGCCGCTTCCGATGTCCGTTTTCTGCATGCCATGCACCTCATTCTGGTCGAGCGGCTGGAGCGCGAGGGGCGGACCGAAATGGCGCAGGCCTGCTTCGATTTCCTTCCCGTCCGCGCCCGGCTCGATCTGGCCGGCTGGGCGGAGAAGGATATCTTCAGCCACGAATGACTAAGCGCCGATGACCGTTCAGGCTGATATTATCCGCGACCGCCGGCGCCATTTTGCAGCGCCCGGCGGATCGCATGACCGTTTGATCCGCTTTCTGGCGACGGCATTGCCGGGCGCGGTCGGGGTAATCGCGGCGGTAATGATCCTCACGCCGCTCAGTCCGCGCGGCGAAATCAGCTTCCTGCTCGATCGCAACAAGGTTGCAGTGACCAAAGAGCGGTTGCGGGTCGCCGATGCGATGTACCGCGGCGAAGACGACAAGGGCCGGGCCTTCTCTGTCAGTGCGGGCAGCGCGGTGCAGGCTTCGGGCGCAGAGCCGATCGTCAGGATGGACCGGCTGGTGGCACGGATATTCCTCGCCGATGGACCGGCCGAGCTCTCGGCGGCGGGCGGCATCTATGATTTTCGCGCTGAACGGGTCGACGCGAGCGGCCCGGTGATCTTCACCGCTGCAGATGGCTACCGGATGACCACCTCCAGCGTCGCAATCGACCTCAAGACTCGCGTGGTGACGGGTGCAGGCGGGGTCATCGGTGCCATTCCGGCTGGAAGTTTCAGCGCCAACCGGATAATCGCTGATCTGGGTGAGCGTTCGATAATGCTCGATGGAAACGCCCGGCTCCAGATGGTGCCCGGCAAGCTCAGGATGCCATGATGGCCATTAGTTCGATCAAAAGTCAGGCCTTGCGCTCGCTTGTTGGCGGCTTTGCCTTGGGCGGAGTGCTGCTGGGAGCGATGAGCCAGGGCGGCGCGCAGGCGATTGGCGGGCATAACAGCGATGCCCCCGTCAATTACGCGGCAGACCGGATTGAACTACAGGACAAGCAGAACCGCGTCGTGATGTCGGGCAATGTCGACATCATCCAGGCCGGGCTGCATCTGCGGGCGGCCCGCACGACCGTGGCCTACAGCGATACGGGCTCCCTCAAGATCCAGCGGATCGACGCAACCGGCGGAGTGACCGTGACGCGCGGCGACGAATCGGCGCGCGGTGACGTCGCGATCTATGATTTCAATCGCCGGATCATCACCATGGCCGGCAATGTCGCGCTGCGCCGGGGCGGTGATACGCTGAACGGCGGGCGGCTCGTAATCGATCTGACCAGCGGCGTATCGAGCATCGATGGCCGCGCCGGTGGCGGATCCTCGGCGCTTGGAACGCCAGGCGGGACCACCGGCGGCGGTCGCGTTTCGGGATCCTTCGCTGTCCCCAAGAAAAACTAGGTCAACGCAAATGGTTGGCGATTCACAAGCTCGGCTGCTGCTTGATCTGCTGGCCACAGCCAGCGAGCCCGATGCACGGGCAATCGGGGCTATCGATGAAGCCGGCTGGCTGCAGATCGAGGCCTGGGCAGCGCTTCATCGGCTCGGCCCGCTGCTTCACGCCCGGCAGCACGGCAATCCCGCGATCCCACTCAGGCTGCGAGAGGTCTGGCGCGACGCGCACCGGCATTATGCCCTGACCGCGATGGCCCAGCAGGCCGATCTGGCCAATTGCGTCGCCCTGCTCGAGACCCACGGATTTTCGCCCGTTGCGCTCAAGGGCGCCTTCCTTGCGAGATATGCCTATCCTGCAGCGGCGCTGCGTCCGATGCGCGATATTGATCTGTTGCTACCGCTCGAACAGGTATTGCCTGCCTTCAGATTGTTGCTTGAGGCGCAGTATAAAATGGACAGCGAGCCGAAGGCCGCGCTGGAAGATATCGTCCGGCTTGAACTGCATATGCCGCCTGTTTTGATGCCCCGTGGCAGCGTGCTCGAGCTGCATGCCAGGATTTCCGAGCTGGACGGCAAGTTGGAGTATGCCACCCCCGCAGGCAACGAAGCGCTTCTGCTCTCGCGCACAATCACGCGCGACGGACTTCGCTATCCTTGTCCGCAGGACATGTTGGCGCACCTCATTGTCCACGCTGTCTATGGCCACCGGCTCGATTGCGGCCCGTTGGTGCTGAGCGATATTCATTTTCTGGCGCTGACCCATCCGATCGACTGGCCGATGTTCTGGGATACGGCTCGCGCCGGTGGCTGGGAGCGCGGGGCGCGGCTGATGATCGAACTGGCGCGGCGGTTCCATGGCTGCGAGGCACTGCCGGTGCTGCCGCAAGAACCTGCTGCGCCAAGCGAGCCGTTGATCGCTGTCTCGTGCAAACTGTTGCTCCAGGATTACGTCTCCAAAAAGCCTGCCCGCTTCCTCGCCACGATCCTGACCGGCGGCTTTTCCACCCTGTTGAAGCGCGCCAGCGGGCGCGTTACCGGGGAAGGCGAGGAGACCCTGACGCTCGACCGGACATCCGAAGGCGGCAGGATCAGCTGGGCGCTGCAGCAGTGCCGCCAGCTGTGGAGCGATCTATCCGATCCTGCGGTTCGGCAACAGGCCCGCGAGCTCGCCCATTTCAAGCGCTGGCTGCACCTTTGACCCGCCCTGCTGCACTCCGCGTGTTGATAATAGGACTGAACTACACCCCGGAACCAGTGGGAATCGGGCCCTACACCGCCGGATTGGCCGAAGCCCTGGCGGCGGCAGGGCACCGCATCGAAGTGATCGCCGGCAAGCCCTATTACCCGCAGTGGCGCGCCGATCCGGCCTTTGCCAGAGGCGGCTGGCGGCAGAGCGATGAAGCGGGGGTCAGGATCACGCGCTGTCCGCATTACATCCCGGCAAATCCCGGCGGGCTGAAGCGCGTCGTGCACCTTGCGAGCTTTGCTGCGGCAGCGTTTCTCCCGGCAATCAGGGCGGCGATGCGCTCCAGAATTGAGCGACCTCAGATAGTTATATGCATCGCCCCTGCATTGCTGAGCGTCGTTACTGCATGGCTCGCCGCGCGGCTGGCCGGCGCGAAATTATGGATCCATCTCCAGGATTTCGAAGTCGAAGCTGCTCTGGCCACCGGACTGCTCGATCCCGGCAGCTTGTCCGCTCGGCTGGCCCGCTGGGTCGAAGTGCGGATTCTTGCCTTGGCGGACCGGATTTCGACGATCAGCCCGCAAATGTGCGCCAAGCTGGTCGAGAAAGGGATTGCCCCGGAGCGCGTGCTGGAATTGCGCAACTGGTCCGACGCCCGGTTCAGCGCCAATCCGGCGGGTGCCGCCGCAATCCGTGCCGACTGGGCGCTGGGGAGCCGGCAAGTGGCACTTTATTCGGGCAATATCGCCCGCAAGCAGGGAATCGAAATTCTGGTCGAGGCGGCGCGGCTGCTCGAGCACCGCCAGGGTCTGATCTTCATCATCTGCGGCGAGGGCCCCAACCGGGCCGAGCTTGCGCGGCTGGCCGCCGGGCTGGACAACATCCAGCTCCACGACCTTCAGCCCGCCGCCCGGATGGGCGCGATGCTGACCATGGCAAGTGTCCATCTGCTGCCGCAGATCGCCGGCGCAGCCGATCTGGTGCTGCCTTCGAAGCTGACCAACATGCTCGCCTCCGGTCGCCCAGTCGTCACTACTGCCGAGCCGGGAACCGGGCTATATGAGGAAGTTGACGGCTGCGGCACGGCAACTCGGCCGGGCGACGCCCCCGCGCTGGCGGCGGCGATCGAAGCGCTGGTCGATGATCCAGCCAGACGCGCTGTGCTGGGCGAAGCGGCAAGCCGCCGGGCCGCCGAGCGCTGGGCCAAGGATGCGATTATCGATCGTTTCGCAATCGAGCTGGGGCGTCTGGTCGGTTAAAACCCTATTTGGGATCGACCGCCCAGGGTGACTTATGCGGGCCCGTGTCTGATTTGGAACTTTGCTCGGCCGTTTGCTGTGCCTCATCGGCGGCGGGCAACGAGCAATAGGCGGTCATCAATACCATCGCCGACCACATCAGCGCTTTCCAGCGACTGGCGAACACCGTGGTGAGTTTCGGGCCGAAGAACATGAGGCATTCTAGCACCCGGCAGTTAACGAAGCCTATGGTCCTACTCCGGCCCCGCCTCGCGCTTCAATTCATACAGGATTTCAATCGCGTCGCGCGGTGCCAGAGCATCAACATCGAGCGCGCGGAGCCTCTCGCGCAGGGCATCGCTCTGCTCCACCTCGGCTTCCAATGCCGCCGCGAACAGCGGTAGATCCCCCAGCCCCGCCGCCAGGCCACCCGTTGCGGTTCGAGCTTTTTCAAGCCGGTCGAGCACCGATTTGGCCCGTGCCACCACCGGCGCCGGCACCCCGGCCAGCCGGGCAACCGCAAGCCCATAGCTGCTGGTCGCCGGGCCCGCGGTCAGTTCGTGCAGCAGCACGAGTTCGCCCTTCCATTCGCGCGCCCGGACATGGTGAAGCGAGAGCGCCTCACACGATTCGGCCAGCCGCGCCAGTTCGTGATAATGGGTTGCGAACAGACAGCGGCAGCGATTCACCCCGTGGACCGCCTCGACCACTGCCCAGGCCAGCGCCAGGCCATCATAGGTTGAAGTGCCGCGGCCAACCTCGTCAAGGATCACGAAGCTGCGGGTCGTCGCCTGCGCGAGGATCGCCGCCGTCTCGACCATTTCGACCATGAAGGTCGAACGTCCGCGCGCCAGATTATCCGATGCCCCGACCCGGCTGAA
Source organism: Novosphingobium sp. (assembly GCA_046590275.1). Lineage (GTDB taxonomy): Bacteria > Pseudomonadota > Alphaproteobacteria > Sphingomonadales > Sphingomonadaceae > Novosphingobium. The sequence goes on along the minus strand of JBKJTN010000042.1, from coordinate 198 downwards.
CAGACGGTCGACCAGCCCGATGGTGGCGCTGGCAGCGGGCACAAAGCCGCCCGCCTGCGCCAGCACCACGATCAGTGCATTCTGGCGCAGGAAGGTTGACTTCCCGCCCATGTTCGGGCCGCCGATCAGCCACAGCCGGTCATCGGGCAGCAAGCGGCAATCATTGGCGACAAAGCGCTCGCCTCTGGCCGCAAGCGC
>JBKJTN010000097.1:0-7300 GCA_046590275.1 Novosphingobium sp. | reverse complement strand
CCTCGGCCCACTGCGTATAGGGTGCAAAGATCGCGCTGGGCAGTCCGGGCACGGCGCCGACCATGAACGGCGCGTTGATACTGATCACGGCGAAGCCGGGCCGAGCCTCGGCCCGCGCGCCTTCGCAGGCGGCCTTGCGTGACTGGATGTAGCTGTTCCCCGCGACAAGTTCGGGGGCCGCCTGATGATAATAGCTGCCAAGCTGAACCACGCGGACGACCCCGGCTTCGCGCGCGGCGCGCATGAAGGCAGGAACCGCCTCATGGTTGGCTTTGGTCAGGAACGCCGCAAAATCGGCACCTTGCGGAACGTGACGCGGATCGTTGCCCGCTGCAAAGACGATCCAGTCAAACCCCTGCAGCCGGTCGGGCGTATAGTCGCCCGCGACATAGTCGCCTTGCAGGAACGGCATGCCGGCCATCGCTGTGCCGGGATGCGGTGGGTTACGGCCACCGACGGTCACATCATGGCCCTTGGTGGCGAGATGGATGGCGGCATGGCCGCCCAACGCACCGGTGCCGCCCGCAACAAATATTTTCATGCGCTTGTCCTTTGCACCGCGGCGTTATCTCATGACGGCAAATAAAGCTGGGCCGATTTCCCGCCATCGACGGGCAGAGCGACGCCTGTGATATAGCTCGCCGCATCGGAGAGCATGAAGACGATCGCTTCGGCCAGCTCCTCTGGCGCACCGCCGCGTCCCATCGGAATGGCGCTTGCCGTTTTGGCGGCGATTTCTGGTGCCTTGGCCCCGAAATCGGCGGTGGCCGCGGTCTGCACCTGACCCGGAACGATTGCGTTCACGCGCACACCGCTGGCTGCTCCCTCCATCGCGGCAACGGCAGTGAACTGGATCAGCGCCGCCTTTGAGGCCGAATAGCTCGACATATAGGGGGCAGCGCGGATCGCCGTGGTTGAGGAGATGTTGACGATGCTGCCTTTGCCAGCCGCCATCATCACCTTCATCGCGGCCTTTGTGCCGATGAACACGGCATCCGCATTGACCGCGAAATCCTTGCGCCATTGCTCAAGCGTGAGCTTCTGGATCGGTGCATAATGGACCGACATCGCATTGTTCACGAGCATATCGAGCCGGCCGTGACGCGCGGCGACGTCCTCGACCAGCGCGGTATAGGCTTCCGAATCCGAGACATCGAGCTGGAAAGTTTCGATCGTTCCGCCCACGCCCTCAATCAGTGCTTTGGTCTCATCCAGCTTTTCCTGCCGCCGCCCGCAGACGACAACGGTTGCGCCGCGGCGGGCCAGCAACGCGGCGGTTGCCCGGCCGATCCCATCGCTTCCGCCGGTAATGATCACGACCTGTCCGGTGAAATCCTGGCTCACAATGCTGCTCCTGCTGGAATCTTGTTGAGGTTTGCATCGCCTGGCGTGCCGAGGACGCAGGATGTGCCGCCGGGCGAATACATCATGGTCACGCAGCGATTGCAGGCGGTGCAGCCGGATTGGGTAACACTGCCATTTTGCAGCGCGTTGACGAAACCAGGATCATGAACCAGCGCGCGGCCCAGTGCGATCGCCTCAAACCCATCGGCCATTGCCTGCCGGGCCCCGCCAAGCGATTGAACTCCGCCCAGATAGGCCAGTGGCAATTTCACCGCGGCGCGGACCTTGAGGGCGTTTTCCCGCAAGTAGTTTTCGCGAAACACGACGTCCTTGGGCTCGGTAAGTGACTGGATCCACATCCCCAGCGCGATGACCGGATTGGCTGCCGTCCCGCGATTGGACTTGGGGAATGGCGAACCGAACATCGCGGTGATCGATTCGACATTCAGTCCGTTGGAAAGCACCGCCAGATGTGCGCCCGTCGCCTCAATGCTTCGCGCCACCTCAACTCCGTCCTCGATCGTGTTGCCGCCTGCCTTGCCATCGGTCATCGAATATTTGACGATCACTGCCAACTCTTTGCCGACTGCGTCCAGCACCCGGCCGAGCACTTCGTTGGGGAACCGGGCGCGGTTCTGGATCGAGCCGCCATAGCTGTCCCAGCGCTTGTTGTAGAACTTCGAGATGAACTGGCTGAGCAGATAACCATGCCCCATGTGGAGTTCGACCGCATCGAAACCGGCTTCGCGGGCGTTTTTGGCAGCGGTGACGAATTCCACGATCATCGCATCCATATCGGCGCGGCTCATCTTCTTCTTGAGCCAGCGGTTGGACATGACCCCGACCTTGTTGAACCCGCCACTGGCCGATAGGGGCCGATGAGTCGCTAACTGGGTCTTGTCCAGAAAGGTGAAGCACCCGGCATGGGTCACCTGCGCACAAGCTGCGCCGCCATGTTTGTGGACACCATCGGTAAGCGCCCTGAAATCGGCGAGAGAGCCGGGATCAAGCGTAGCCTGATCGACAAAGGTCCGCCCGTCGAGCGAAGTGGCACAATAGGCGACGGTTGAGAGCGCCGCGCCACCGGCAGCGATATTCTCGTGAAACCGGGCGAGTCCTCTGGTGACCCGGCCTCCTTTGCACATCCCTTCGTTTGTAGCAGCCTTGATAAAGCGGTTACGCAGCGTCAGCGGACCTACTTCGAGGGGACTGAAGGGTGAACCCCCGGCGACTTCGGACACTGGCTCTCTCCCTTGCATTTATAACGCAATTGCCGTCTAGCATCACATCATGTCAACGTAATGCGTAATCAATCATATTTCTTTTTGCGAATCGAGGGACTTTCAGATGATCGACCTTAGCGGCAAAGTAGCCCTTATAACAGGGGCAGGTCAGGGCGTCGGCCAAGGCATCGCGCTTGCGCTGGCCAAGGCTGGCGCTGCGGTTGCGGTAACCGGGCGAACGGCTGAGAAGCTGGAAGCGACTTGCGCGGCGATCAGCGCTGTTGGGGGGCGGTCGATAGCCTTGACCTGCAATGTCAAATCGGCTGATGGCCTTGTGCGGATCGTGGCGGATACGGTGAAGCAATTGGGCGGTCTCGATATTCTGGTCAACAACGCGCAGGAAGTCCCGCTCGGTGCGCTCAACGATGTCAGCGACGAAGCGTTTATCGCCGGGTTCGAATCCGGGCCGCTGGCAACCCACCGGCTGATGAAGCTGGCCTACCCGCATCTGGTAGCGCGGGGCGGCGGGGTGATCTTCAATCTGGTTTCATCCGCGATGATCCGCTGGGATATGGCAACCTACGGCGCCTATGGCGCGGTAAAGGCGGCGACGCAGACCTTGACCCGGGCAGCCGCTGCGGAATGGGGCCGCGAGGGGATCCGTGTGCTCAATCTTGCCCCCCACGCGGAATCGCCGGGCATGAAATGGTGGATCAAAAACAATCCCGAGGAGGCCAAGGCCTTCTTCAAGACCATCCCGCTGGGCCATGTCGGCAAATGCGAGGAAGATATCGGCGCCGCCGTGCTGGCGCTGTGTGCGCCTGAAATGCACTATCTGACCGGCGCCACGATCCCGCTCGATGGCGGACAAGCCTATTTCGCGTGAGGGGCTGAGGAACGGCAATGGAAAAGATCGTCTGCGCGCTGTGGGGTAGCGACAATGCGCATCTGCTGACCGAGCTACCTCGGGCCCTTGCCGCTGCAGGCGCTACCGGCATTCGGATCAACTTGCAGGACGAGGCGGTGGAGCCAGGTGCGTCATTGCGGCAAGTGAATACCCGTCCGCAGATGGAAGCGGTTGCCCAGTTCTGGGTGCAAAGCAGTTACGCGCCATTCCTCGCCGGCATTCATGAGGCATTGGCCAAAGCCGGCGAGCGTCATGCGGCTTGGCTGGTTGCGGAATCGACGATCATTGCGAACACCAGACATCCCGCGATTCCGGGCCAGCGCACCGCGGGCTTTTCACAGCTCGCCTTTCTTGGTCTGCCGCCGCGCCTCACCCACGAGGAATGGCGCGGGATCTGGCAGGGCTATCACACCAAGGTTGCGATCGAGACGCAGAGCAATTTCGAATATGTCCAGAATCTGGTGGTCCGGGCACTTTCCGATGATGCACCGCCGCTCGCCGGTTTTGTCGAAGAGTGTTTTCCGATTGAAGCGCTGACCGATCCATTCGTGTTTTTTGATGCGGTGGGTGAGAAGGCCAAATTCGATGCCAATCTGGCGACGATGATGGACAGCTGCGGCCGCTTCATTGATTTTGACCGGATCGATGTGCTGATCACGAGCCAGTTCAATTTTGACTAGGATGATCCGGATCGGCGGTGGCAGCGCTTTCTTCATCGACAGCGCGCTGGCGGTGCCGCAACTGATCGGTGCTGGCGTCGATTACATCATCCTCGACTATCTGGCCGAGGGTGCCATGGGCCTGCTTGGACGAATGCGTGCTGCTGATCCCGAAGGCGGCTTTTCGTCTGACTTCATGGATGTGCATATTGGTCCGTTTCTCCCCCGGTTGGCGGCGAAAAAGATCAAGATCGTCACTAATGCGGGCGGCGTCAACCCGGCCGGTCTGACAACAATACTGCGCAGCAAAATCGCAGCATCGGGACTGGATCTGAAAGTCGTTTGCATCGCCGGTGACGACTTGATGGAGCGGCCTTTTGCCAATCTCCCCAAGGGCTTGACCAGCGTTAACGCATACCTTGGTGCTTTCCCGATTGCTGCAGCATTGGAGCAAGGTGCGGACATCGTCATCACCGGGCGGGCGGTGGATAGCGCGCTCGCGCTCGGACCACTGATCCATGAATTCGGCTGGAGTGCGACAGACGTTGCTAAGCTCGCTGGGGGGACAGTCGCCGGGCATCTGATCGAATGCGGCGCGCAGGTCACAGGCGGAACATTTACCGATTGGCGTGACGTCGAGGGATGGGCCAATATTGGCTCACCCATCGCGGAGTGCTTCGCGGATGGCAGCTGCATCATCACCAAGCCGCAAGGCACTGGCGGGCTGGTAAGCGTCGGCACGGTGGCCGAGCAGTTGCTTTATGAAGTTGGCGATCCTCAGGCCTACTTCGTGCCCGATGTAACCGTGGATTTCGCGGCCGTCACGCTGGAGCAGGTCGGCCCAGACCGCGTCCGTGTGGCGGGCGCCACAGGCTATCCGCCGACCGATACGCTCAAAGTCTGCGCGACCTATGATGACGGCTGGCGCGGGATTGCCTATCAGCCGATCATTGGGCCATCGGCAGAGGAAAAGGCGCGCAAGCAGGCCGCTGCTTTGTTCGAACGCGGCAGCCGGATGCTGCGCGGTCGCAATTTGGCCGATTGGCGGCGGACCGAGTTGGTGCTGATCGGAGGCGGTGATGAAGTCGTCGCCAAGCTGATCGTCGAACATGATGATGCGCTGGCTGCGGGCATGTTCGTCCGCGAGCAGTTTGCGGCAATCTCGGCAATGGCGCCGGGAACCAGCGTCTCCTTTGGCGCGCAGGTGCAGCCATGCATGGGGCTGGTGTCGTTCCTCATCCCCAAGGATGAAGTGTCGGCGACGCTGGACGGCGCTGCGTTTGCAGGAGTGGACGTTGCAGGGTTCGAGCCGGCAATGATCGTTCGCCCACCGGCTCCATCAGGCCGAAACGGGGTAGCGCAGAGTGCAAAACTCGGCGATCTCGCCTATACCCGCAGCGGCGAAAAGGGCGAAACGATCAACGTCGCCGTGATCGCGCGCAAGCCTGAATATCTGCCTATCTTGCGCGCCGCGCTTACCCCGGAGGCGCTGGAAAACTGGTTCGCCGACCTCGCGCCGACCCATATCTCCCTCTATGACGTCCCCGGAATTTACGCGATCAACATCGTGCTCGAAGGCGCCCTCCCCGGCGGCATCAACGTCAGCCAGCGGCTCGATCCGGCGGCGAAATCAATTGGCCAGCGGTTGTTGGGTTTTGGGGTTTCAAGTTGATAATGTGCCTGTTTGCGCTGCTGGATAAAAACTGACACGTTAGGCGTCATGATCAGACAGCGTGATATACTCGCAGCCCTTGGCCTCACCATTCTCAGCATGATCGGCATCACGGTGCTGTTGCGCTTGCTTGGGCCTGACTGGGCAATCTATGCGCCCGCCACCTGCACCACTACGCGCTGCTTCTGCGAATTCCCCCGCGCAGGATCGTTCATTGTCCAACCGGCCAACAGCTGGTCGAGTTATGGATATGCCTTCGGCGGATTCTTGATGATCGTGCTGGCCCGAGGCGCAAACTGGCGCTCGGGTTTCCACCCGGTTGCCGCCACCGTCTTTGGCATCACGGCCATTTTCGTTGGCCTGGGCTCGGTGCTGCTCCATGCGACGCTGACGCTGTGGGGCCAGTTCTTCGATGTAACCGGCATGTATTTCACCAGTGGTTTCATGCTGGTGAGCGCGCTTGCCTGTTGGCGCGGCCTGTCAGGTCGGCAGGCGGCAACGCTTTATGTGCTGCTGGTCGCGGCGTTGCTGGCCGTGCTTTATACCCAGCCCGAAGTGCGACGCTGGCTGTTTGCCGTGGTGCTTATCGCCGCGATCCTGATCGAGATGGCCTTCGCCCGCCCGCTTCGCCCCAGCATCAAGGTGGGCTATTATCTCGCCGGTATCGGTACCAAGGCCGTCGCCTTCACGATCTGGAATCTCGATCAGAACGGCACAGTATGCGCCCCGCAAAGCCTGCTCCAGGGTCACGCGATCTGGCACCTGCTGGGGGCGATATCATTGGGGCTCACCTTCCTCTATTACCGCAGCGAGCAGGCGCAGGCGTCCCGCTAGCCAACGTAGGGCGGCCGCCGACCAGTCAGCACGCGCTTTGTGCCCCACGCACCAGCCGCCCCGGAAACGCTCCAGTACCCTTGTCCATTCGGCGGATCACTGCGCCCGATACAATCGTCGCGTCATAGCCGGTCGCGGCCTGATCGAGCCGCCGCCCGCCCGCCGGCAGATCATGGACGATGTGGGGGATCGGAAGCGTCAGGCGTTCCATGTCGATCACGTTGATATCCGCCTTCATCCCGACCTTGAGCAAACCCCGATCATTGAGGCCCACTGCATGCGCGGCCTTCGCGCTGAGCATATGGACCGCAGTGGCAAGGTCGAGCTTGTGATCCTTGCCGTCGCGCACGAAATGCTTGAGCAGGAAGGTCGAATAGCTCGCGTCGCAAATCGCGCCATAATGCGCGCCGCCATCGCCCAGTGCGGGCACGCAATCGGGGTGGGTCAACATTTCATAGGCGCTGTCGAGCGTGCCATTTTCGTAGTTGCCAAGGGCTGAGAGAAACAGCCCCGTGCCGCCCGTTTCCATCAACCGCTCATAGGCGACTTCCTGGGGCGAACAGCCGCGCGCGGCTGCGAGAGCGGCGAGGCTTTGATCAGCAGGCGGTGCGTAGTTGGGCGGATCGTTGAGCGGGAAAATCCACCTCCAGTTGCGCGCCAG
>JBKJTN010000194.1:0-31376 GCA_046590275.1 Novosphingobium sp. | reverse complement strand
CCGCCAGCGAGTGAACCGGATGAAAGGCTTCCGCCAGTGGAAGTGGCACCTCGATGAAATGTACGTCAAATTGAATGGCGAGATGGTTTACCTGTGGCGTGCGGTCGATCACGAGGGCGAGCTCCTCGAGAGCTTCGTTACGAAAAAGCGAGACAAAACTGCGGCTTTGGCGTTCATCAAGAAGGCGCTGAAACGGCATGGGAAGGCCGAAACCATCGTCACCGATGGACTGCGTTCCTACCCTGCCGCCATGCGCGAGCTAGGCAATCTGGACCGCCACGAAATGGGTCGCTGGCTCAATAATCGTGTCGAAAATAGCCACTTGCCGTTCCGCCGACGAGAGCGCGCAATGCTGCGATTTCGGCGAATGAAGACCCTCCAGAAGTTCGCCTCAGTCCATGCCAACATCGCCAACCACTTCAACCTTGAACGTCACCTTGTCGGTCGACAAACCTACAAAGTTCGCCGCTCCGCCGCACTGGCGGAGTGGCAGGCGCTCGCGAGCTAACCCTCGACCTCAAAGACCAAACTCCATCGTGGGGAGACGAGTTCGCATCCGACTGACAGCACCTTCCGCAAGGCTGTCGCTGACTTGCTTGAGGCCAAATTCAAAATTCATCACTCGACGCTACAAACCGAAACCGAACCCTGCGGCGATGAGGATGCCCTTCATGCGTGAGCTTCGCAAGATGATGGATGTGGCTGCAAGCTGTAACAAATTGACCTTGGCTGACGAAACAAGTAGCGAATGACAATCGTGTCCGCGCTCGTTCGCCAATTTGCGCTGCTAATCGCTTTGTTCGGCCTTGTCGGCCAGGGCGCAGCATTTGCTGCGCCGCCTTGCGAGTTCATGGCCAAAGCAGAAATGGCTCAGTCCTCGGACATGGGTTCGATGGACGATTGCATGAAGGGTGCGCACAAGACCGACGATGGTTCGCAGCCCTGCAAGGGGATGACGCCAGGTTGCATGGCAATGGCGGGCTGCGTGTCGCTTCTGGCATTCAACTCGGCTTCGGTCGCGATCAGCTGGCCTGCCTTCGCAGCGCAAAACGTGATTGCTCTACCTAATCCGCCGTTACGCGGGCGTTCTGTACCGCCGGACCTCCGCCCGCCCACCACCCTCGTCTGAACCGGCAAGCGCCGGATTGCCAACTCTTGCCCGCATTCGCGGTGCGGGAAGGCCTTACCATCCAGTTCATTCGAGGAATATCAACATGAAAACTACCTTTGCGGTCGCGCTTGCGGCTCTTTCAATCACCGCATCATCTGCGGCAATCGCAAATCCTGTTTCGGAAACGGGCGGCCACTATGAATGGCAAAGCCGTATGCGGCCTGGCCCGAATAAGTCGAACCTACCGACGCGGGTTCGGGTTTGGGTCAAAGACAAGGTCGCAGCCGCCGATTGCGACTGTGCCATGATGAAAGGTCAAGCGACCGCTATGGCCTGCATGGATATGCCGGGCAACGGCGCAAGCCACTCCAAAGGCTAACGATGTGCGCTCCCGACTGGCGCGATTGCGCCGGTCTGGGGTGACCTTTTTCAGTGCCATTGGGGGCTTACCGTATGAGATATTCGCTCAGTTTAATCATCCTCCTCGCCCTGCCAGCATCGCTTGCTGCCGAACCGCTGACCTTTGGAGCAGCCTTGCAACGAGCGGAGACCGATGCGCCTAGTCTCAAGGGACGCGCATTGAGCGTTAGCGCTGCCCAGTCAGCGGCGATTGCGGCCGACCGCTTGCCTGATCCGACGCTGGACGTCGGCATCCGCGATTTCCCCGTCACCGGCCCCGACGCTGGACGGTTCAACCGTGACGACTTTACGATGACGACAATTGGTGTGAGCCAGCAGTTCATCAACCCCGCCAAACGTCGCGCGCGCGCCGCCAAAGCTGGCGCGGACATCGGCATCGCCGAAGCAGACCTGCTGGTTGAGGCGCGCAACATCCGGCTGCAAACCGCGCTGGCCTGGATCGATGTCTTTTACGGAGAACGCAAACTCGACCAACTCAAATTGCTTGAAACGAGCCTCGCCGATCTGCAATCGACCGTCATCGCCAGATTGACTTCGGGCAGTGCGCGGCCCTCGCAAGCCCTCGAACCCGATCAATTGCGTGCAGAGGTCAGCGACCGGCGTATCGCGCTGGTCGCAGAGACAGCTAAGGCAAGGGCAAGGCTGGCCCGCCATACCGGCGATCCTGATCCATCGGTTATAGGCGCGCCGCCGGAGCTGACGGTCAATCGGGGTGCGTTGCTGGCAAATATCGGTGAGCTGCCAAGCTTGCACGCCCTCGATGCACAAACAGCAGCGTTGGATGTCGAAACCCGTCTGGCCCGCGCCGACAAGACACCTGACTGGAAAGTCAGCGCCTCGTATGGACGGCGTGAACCCAATTATGGCGATTTATTCTCAGTTGGCGTGTCGATTGACCTGCCGCTGTTCGGAAAGAAACGCCAGAATCCCAAGATAGCTGCGCGCGCTGACGAAGCCGAACGCGCACGCTTTGACCGGATCGCCGGTGAACGCGAAGCGATTGCCGCGCTGGAAGGCGACTTGGCAGAACATGATATGCACCATGCGCGTCTGGAAAATGCCCGCAACAACCTCGTTCCGCTTGCCCGCAAACGCGCCAAGCTCGATTTTGACAGTTATGGTGCAGGCACGGTCGATCTGGGAACAGCGCTACTGGCAACGCTCACGGTTGCCGAGGCCGAAGTCGATCTGCTCGTCCGCGAGGCCGAAGTCGCCCGCGACGCCATTCGAATCAACATAACATATGCAGGAGATCGGCCATGACCGACACGACATACGCAGCGCGGTGGCGTGCTGGAATATTGGCTGCAACATTGCTCGCAGGCGGCGGCGGATACTGGCTCGGACAGCGTGGAGACGCTCCCGCTGCGACCGCGGCGAATGCCGATGGTCGCAAAGTGCTATATTATTATGATCCGATGTTTCCGCAGCAAAAGTTTGACAAGCCCGGCAAATCGCCGTTCATGGATATGCAGCTTGATCCCAAATATGCTGACGGCGGCGGCGTGGCATCGAGCGCTACAGCGGGGGTTAGCATTGACCCTTCGGCAATGCAGAATCTGGGTGTCCGCGTTGTGGCAGCGCAAATGGGGAGCCTCGCTGCAACGCTTAACGTCGCCGGCAGCGTGGATTTCAACCAGCGTGATGTAGCAATAATCCAAGCGCGTTCGGGTGGTTTCGTCTCCCGAGTCTACGCCCGCGCACCCGGCGATGTTGTTCGTGCAGGTGCACCGATTGCCGACGTGCAATTGCCCGAATGGGGCGGCGCACAGACTGAGTTTCTGAGCGTTAAACGCCTTGGTCGCCCCGACCTTATAACTGCGGCGCGGCAGAGGCTGAGGCTGATGGGGATGTCAGACGGCCTGATCGCAAGCGTCGAGCGCAGCGGACGGACGAACGGCACGATCACCATTACGTCGCCGATTTCAGGTGTGATCCAGACGCTGGATGCGCGGGCTGGCGTGACGTTAAGTCAAGGCCAGACCTTGGCGCAAGTCACGGGACTTGGAACAGTGTGGCTCAATGCCGCTGTTCCCGAAGCCCAGGCGGGTGCGGTTCGTATCGGACAAAGTGCCACCGCGACGCTTGCCGCGTTTCCGGGTGAGACATTTGGCGGACGGATCATTGCTATCTTGCCAACCACACAAGCAGATAGCCGCACGCTTACGGTTCGTATCGAGCTTGCCAATCGTGGCGGCAGGCTTCGTCCCGGTATGTTTGCGAGTGTGGCTCTTGGCGGTGACGCACGGCCTGCGCTGCTGGTGCCAAGAGAAGCTGTCATCCGCACCGGCACACGGACGATAGTGATGTTGGCGACCGGCGATGGCCGCTATCATCCAGCAGAAATCCGCACGGGCCGCGAAGGTGGCGGACAGACCGAGATATTGGAGGGCTTGGCCGTTGGTGAGAAAGTCGTGGCATCGGGTCAATTCTTGCTCGATTCCGAAGCCAGCCTGACCGGGATCGAAGTTCGCCCACTCGGCGGTGCCAAATGATCGAAGCCATCATCCGCTGGTCGGTAAAGGCGCGCGGGCTGATCGTGGTCGCCGCCCTTGTCCTGACCGTCATCGGTATTGGCGCGGTGCGGACCACGCCGGTTGATGCGCTGCCCGATCTATCCGATGTGCAGGTCATCATCCGCACGACTTATCCTGGCCAAGCGCCGCAGATTGTCGAAAACCAAGTCACCTACCCGCTGACAACGACGATGCTCTCGGTTCCTGGCGCGCGCGTCGTGCGCGGCTATTCATTTGTCGGTGACAGCTTCGTCTACGTGCTTTTTGAAGATGGTACGGATTTATATTGGGCGCGCAGCCGCGTTCTGGAATATCTGAGCCAAGTGCAAGGACGTTTGCCAGCAGGCGCAACCGCCGCGCTTGGCCCCGATGCAACCGGTGTAGGCTGGATTTACGAATATGCGCTGGTCGACAAAAGCGGTCGGCATGATCTTGCCCAACTCCGCAGCATACAGGACTGGTTCCTGCGCTATGAGTTGAAAGCCGTTCCTGGCGTCGCCGAAGTCGCCAGCATCGGCGGGATGGTCAAGCAATATCAGGTCGTCGTCGATCCGCAAAAACTTGCTTCATACGGCGTGACAGCCAGCGAAGTGTCCGACGCCCTAAAGCGCGCCAATCAGGAAACCGGCGGCGCTGTCGTCGAAATGGCTGAGGCTGAATATGTCGTGCGCGCGACTGGTTACCTGAAAACACTCGACGATTTTCGCGCCGTTCCTATTCGGACAGCAGCGGGCGGCCTTGCCGTCACGGTCGGCGATATAGCAACGGTTCAGATCGGCCCCGACATGCGGCGCGGAATTGCTGAACTCAACGGGGAAGGCGAGGTTGCAGGCGGGGTCATCGTCATGCGGCAGGGGAAAAATGCACGAGAAGTGATCGAAGGCGTCCGCGACAAGCTGGCAGAATTGAAAGCAGGCCTGCCCAAAGGCGTCGAGATTGTTACCACCTATGACCGCTCAGGGCTGATTGACCGTGCGGTCGAAAATCTCACCTCGAAATTGTTTGAGGAATTTGCGATTGTCGCGCTCGTCTGCGCGCTGTTCCTCTGGCACGCACGCTCGGCTTTGGTCGCCATCCTCACGCTGCCGCTTGGCATCCTCATCGCATTCATCGTGATGCGGGTGCAAGGGCTGAACGCCAACATCCTCTCGCTCGGTGGCATCGCGATTGCGATAGGCGCGATGGTCGATGCCGCCGTCGTGATGATCGAGAACGCCCATAAACATCTCGAACGCTGGACGCATGACAACCCCGATTCCGAACTGACCGGAGAGGCACGTTGGCGAGTCATCACCGATGCGGCCGCCGAAGTGGGGCCAGCTTTGTTCCTCAGTCTGCTTATCATCACCTTCTCATTCATCCCCATCTTCTCGTTGCAAGGACAAGAGGGGCGGCTGTTCGCGCCGCTGGCCTTTACCAAAACTTACGCAATGGCGGCGGCGGCTATCCTCTCGATCACGCTCGTTCCGGTACTGATGGGCTGGTTGATCCGGGGCAAGATCCCTGCCGAAGACAGCAATCCGATCAACCGCTGGTTGACGCACATTTACCGCCCGGCGCTCGATTGGGTATTGAAGAAACCGAAACAGGCGCTGGCCATTGCCGGCCTGGTCTTCGCGTCGAGCCTGTGGCCAATCTGGCAGACTGGTGGCGAGTTTATGCCCCAAATGAACGAGGGCGATCTGCTCTATATGCCCTCAGCGCTTCCGGGAATTTCCACAGCCAAAGCGTCGATGCTCCTCCAGCAAACCGACCGTCTCATCAAAACCGTGCCGGAAGTCGAAAGCGTCTTCGGTAAAGCCGGACGCGCCGATACCGCAACTGACCCGGCCCCGCTCGAAATGTTTGAAACCACAATCCGGTTCAAGCCGAAGAGTGAATGGCGCGCGGGCATGACGCAGGACAAGCTCATCGACGCGCTCGATGAGGTGGTAAAAGTCCCTGGGCTTGCAAATTTCTGGATACCGCCGATCCGCAACCGCATTGATATGCTGGCTACCGGCATCAAAAGCCCGATCGGTATCAAGGTGTCCGGCTCCAACCTCGAAGAAATTGACCGAACCGCGCGTGAAATCGAAACCGTGGCAAAGACTGTGCCGGGAATAAGCTCGGCGCTTGCGGAACGGTTATCGGGCGGGCGTTATATCGACGTTGCCATCAACCGCGCGAATGCCGCGCGATACGGCATGAATGTTGCCGATGTGCAGGCGGTGGTCTCAGGTGCCATCGGCGGCGAGGTTATCGGGCAAACCATCGAAGGGTTGGCGCGCTATCCGATTAACGTGCGCTACCCCCGCGAAATCCGGGACAGCCTAGACGACATCATCAATCTTCCTGTGCTGACCCCGTCACGCCAGCAAATCACGCTGGGCACGGTCGCTGATGTGCGTATCACCAACGGCCCGCCAATGCTGCGCAGCGAGAACGGCCGCCCGGCAACGTGGGTTTATATCGACGGGAGGGGCCGTGCGCTCACCGAGATTGTCGGTGATCTGCAACGAGCTGTGGCGGAAAAGGTCAAGCTGCCGCCGGGAATCAGCGTTGCCTATACCGGACAGTTCGAGTTTCTCGAACGCGCCACCCAGCGGTTGAAGATTGTCGTTCCAGCGACATTGCTCATCATCTTTGCGCTGCTTTATGCAACCTTCAGGCGTTGGGATGAAGCCGCGCTCATCATGGCGACATTGCCGTTCGCGCTCACCGGCGGGGTCTGGCTGCTCTATCTGCTCGGCTATAACCAGTCGGTCGCGACCGGCGTCGGGTTCATCGCGCTGGCGGGCGTGTCGGCCGAATTCGGCGTCGTCATGCTGATCTACCTAAAGCACGCGATGGCCGAGAACAGCGATGTCGAAGCCGCCGTGCGCGAAGGCGCACTGCTGCGAGTTCGGCCAAAAGCGATGACGGTTGCTGTTATCGTCGCCGGCCTGTTCCCGATCCTCATCGGCACCGGCACTGGCTCGGAGGTGATGACCCGTATTGCCGCACCAATGATCGGCGGGATGCTGACCGCACCGCTGCTTTCGATGCTCATTATCCCCGCTGCCTATCTTCTGATGCGTAGGAAGAAGTCACAACTTCAAAACCAAGGAGAAACAATATGAAAAATGTACTGATGACCGCGTCGCTAATTGCATTGCCGCTTGGCCTGTCAGCCTGCGAGAAGCCCACCGCAGCGCCCAAAGCAGAAGTCTCGGCCGATACGATGGGCAGCATGGCAATGCCAACTGAACCAAAACTCGCCAAGGGCAGCGGAACCGTAACCGCAATTGACATGGCAGCTGGAAAAATCACGCTTGATCATGGCCCGATTGCGGAACTTGAATGGCCGGCGATGGAAATGGGCTTCACTGCCAAGCGTGCCGTGTTGGAGGCCGTTGCGGTTGGTGATCTTGTGAATTTTGAGGTAACAGTAACTGGGAATGCCGGAGCTGTAACGGCCATTCGAAAACAATAATAGGGTCCTGTCAAAGGGACTGCACCGTTTGGCGAGTTGACGGCGGCGGAGTAGGGTAGGCGGATGCCTGGCCTCCGCAAACCAGCTAGCCCGTTCCAGTATTTCCAGTCCTCACCAGAGGTCATCCGGCCGGTCGTCATGATGTATGTGCGTTTCCCGCTGAGCTTGCGGAACGTCGAGGACCTGCTGTTTGAGCGCGGGATCGACATTTGCCACGAGACGGTGCGGTTCTGGTGGAACCGGTTCGGGCCGCTGTTCGCGGCCGACATTCGCCGGCAGCGGGTGAACAGCATGCGGGGTTTCAGGCATTGGAAATGGCATCTTGATGAGGTGTTCGTGAAGATCAATGGCGAGCGGCATTACCTGTGGCGCGCGGTCGATCACGAAGGCGAGATCCTGGAGAGCTTCGTCACAAAGAAGCGCGACAAAGCTGCGGCTCTGGCGTTCATGAAGAAGGCGCTGAAGCGCCACGGTCGGCCTGACAAGATCGTCACCGACGGCCTGCGATCCTATCCCGCCGCGATGCGAGAGCTGGGAAATCTTGATCGTCGGGAGATGGGCCGCTGGCTCAACAACCGGGTCGAAAATAGCCACCGGCCGTTCCGCCGACGAGAGCGGGCAATGCAGCGGTTTCGGCGAATGAAGACCCTCCAGAAGTTCGCAATCGTCCACGCCAACATCGCCAACCACTTCAACCTTGAACGTCACCTTGTCGGTCGACAAACCTACAAAGTTCGCCGCTCCGCCGCACTGGCGGAGTGGCAGGCGCTTGCCGCATGACGCTTGCTGGCTCTCGGGCTTCGTGCGCCAATCGGAGATGAATTGCGATTGGTCTGACAGCATCGTTTGTGGCCGCTTACTCCGCCGGCGCAGCCATGCCGAGTGCCTTGAGGAACGCGTGGATGCGTTTGGAGTTGACGCCAAGGTCTCCGATCCCGACGCGGCTGACTGAGCGCATGTCGACCCGGCTCACGGCGCCGCTCTGGGTGGGCGTAATCCGCAGCACCACATCGTCGTGAAAGCGGATGTAGGAGACGCTGGCAGTGGCTTCGACATGGCCGCGAGCGGGATCGCTCTTGACGATTGTCCAGCCTTGCTCCTGAGCCAGACGTACCGCATCGGCAGTGACCGCAGCCACTGGCCGAGCGATCTCGATCGGGCGAACATCGGGATAGGCCGCAGCATGGACCTTGCGCCAATTGTCCACCGTATCCACGCCGACCAGATTGTCCTCACGCAACTTTATCGCTTCGAACTCGGGCGGATTGGCCAGATCGGTAGAGATGTCGTGGAGCGGCGGGACCTCACCCGCCACCATCGGTCGACTAGCCAGGAATCCGGCCAGGGCGAGTGAA
Source organism: Novosphingobium sp. (assembly GCA_046590275.1). Lineage (GTDB taxonomy): Bacteria > Pseudomonadota > Alphaproteobacteria > Sphingomonadales > Sphingomonadaceae > Novosphingobium. Next base: position 22,520 of record JBKJTN010000194.1, on the reverse strand, counting down.
GCGACAAGCCCAGCAAGCAACTTGCCGCGCGATGGAAGGGGCTGATGGCGGCCAACCAGCAACGCGGCGATGCCCAGCATTAGAGCCAGCGCCGCAAGCAGGCCGCCACCCAGAAACGCTGAAAACCCGACCAGCTTGGGGATCACATCATACCGCGCCAGCGTGAGGCCGCTCGCCGCGACCATAAACGCGATCAGGGCAAGCCTGATCGACCAGCGCGCAAGGCGTTGCTTCCACCCAGCTTGTTCAGCCATACCCTTATCCTCCCGCATGCCTGATCGTTCAGTATGATCGCTGCGAAGCAAGCAGGAAACCGCGACGCAGTCAATCGCGGCAAGCAAGGACTGGATCGACCGCTCCTTCGTCTGGCGCTACAGCGGCGTAGGGCTCTGTCAGAGCAAATGCACAGACTGGCGGCATCGGGCCCGTGGCAGCGAGGGCTGCGCCATCCCGCGCCCCCGCAAACCCGCCCCTCCGTTCCGCTACTTCAAGTCCTCGCCCGAGGTCATCCGCCTGGTGGTGATGATGTTTATGCGGTTTCCCCTTGTCGCTGCACCTCGTCGATCGCCAGACCGTCAAGGAACGCCGCTCTGCCGCACTGGCCAAGTGGCAAAGCCTCATGGCTCGAAGCCGGACACACAAAGCTGCAGCTCCGTCAATCGGAGACGAGTTGGGATTAGACTGACAGAACGAGCGCGGCTAGTGTTAGGCGCGGGCATGCGAGTTCCTCTGGCGTGTCGCCCTCGGCGGGAGCAGGTACGTGACGGTTCTACCTCGGGTCGCAATGACTGTGTTGATCGGTGCCGTTTGCCTTGGCTCCACTCCGCTGGTTACGGTCCGCTTGAGCGACTTCTCGCGAGGCCTTGCAGGCTGGACCGTGCACCGCGTCGACAAGGCGGTGCCTTTGACCCGCTTTCGCGCCGAGCGTGTCGATGGCCGCGATGCGGTAGTTGCGGAAGCCAATTCGAGCATGGGTATCCTTGCTCAACCAATCGAGGTTGACCTCTCCCGGACGCCCATCCTCTGCTGGCGGTGGCGCATCGCCAATGTCATTGCGCGGGCCGACATTACTCGCAAGTCTGGCGATGATCAGGCAGCGCGGGTTTTCGTTGGCCTGCGCCTACCCAGCAACCGCTTGTCGCTGGCGGATCGCATAAAGCTGTCAGCCGCGCGGCAGCGAGTGGCCATGCCCTTGCCAGATGCAACTCTGAACTATGTGTGGGACAATCGCCTGCCGGTGGGGACCATACGCCCTAATGCCTATCTCAGTCTCGCGCGCGTGTTCGTCGTGGAGAGCGGCAATGGCAATGCCGGGCGCTGGGTGGCAGAACGGCGGGACCTTGCGGCAGACATCCAATCGCAATTCCGCACCGCCGAGGGGCGTGTCACCTTGATCGCGGTTTCTTCAGACACGGACAACACAAAGAGCTCGGCGATGGCGGCGTTTACCGACCTGCATCTTGTCGCGCGCGACCAGCCTTGCGGATGAACGGCGTGACCGCGAACCGAACGGTCATGCGGGCTCTATCAGAGCAAATGCACCGACTGGCGGCATCGGGCTGTGCCAACTGGGGCGGCACCTGCCGCGCCCCCGCAAACCCGCCAGTCCGCTCCGCCACTTCAACTCCTCGCCCGAAGTCATCCGCCTGGTGGTAATGATTTAGGTGCGGTTTCCGCTGTCGCTGCGCAACGTCGAGGACCTGCTGTTCGAGCGCGGGATCGATCTCTGCCGCGAGACGGTGCGGCACTGGTGGGACCGGTTTGGGCCGCTGTTCGCCGCCGACATCCGTCGGCAGGGGGTGAGGCGGGTGAAGCGCTTCCGGCAGCGGCGCTGACACCTTGATGAGATGCACGTGAAGCTGGGTGGTGAGTTGATCTACCTGTGGCGCGCCGTCCACCACGAAGGTGAGATTCTCGAGAGCTACATCACCAGGATCCGCGACAAGGAAGAGGCGCTGACCTTCATGAAGAAAGCGCTGAAGTACCAAGGCTCACCCGAAAAAGATCATCACCGACGGGTTGCGCTTGAACAAGGCAGCGATGCACGTGCTCGGCAACAGATGCCAGCTCCTGCGCTGCTTGTCGCACGGGGCACTGACGTAGATCAGTTGCAAGGCCAGCTGTCGGATATCATGCTATCTTTGGGTTTATCGCCACTCCGTTACGTCGGTTTGTTCGGCGGGTGTGACCAAATCTTACTTTCATTCGAATGAGTGTGAAATTGGACAGAAAATTGCGTTCCTGACACATCGTGAGATGAATGGGTGATTGAAGGTTGTAACCGATCCATATGCAAGTTGACGACACATCCATTGCCGCCCTTATGGCACGGTCGCAGTCTGGCGATGCTGATGCGCATGAGGCCGTTTTGCGCTTTTGCATGCGATGGCTGACGCGTTACTTCAGTGGGAAAATCCACGCCGATCATGTGCAGGATCTTGTGCAGGAAACCTTGATTTCTGTTCACGCCAAACGTGCAAGTTACGATGCGACGCGGGCATTTCTGCCCTGGTTGGCTGCAATTGCGCGCTATCGGTGGATAGATCGATTGCGCAAGGTTTACCGAACGGAAATTACCGGCACCAATATCGAGTCCGATGCAATCGACCCCGAGGACGGTATCGCTGCGACCATCTCGATTGAGCGAATGATGCAAATGCTGTCGCAAAAGCAACAGGCAGCAATCACGTTGGTCAAGCTGCAAGGCTATTCGGTGGCCGAAGCCGCGAAGATGACGGGCTTGTCGGAATCAAACGTAAAAATGAACATCATGCGCGGCATACGAAAACTGTCCGCGCTTGTAGAAGAAGAATGAAAATGAGCGAAGATCTGATCAAATCGCTGGTGGCACAGCATCAGCAAGTCCGACCTTTCAGTGCCACACCGGGTTGGGCGTTCGCCGCTATCGGAGCATGCATTGCTGCCCTTGCATGCCATTTGGTTTTCGGGTTTCGTGCTGATTTGCTGGTGGGAGCACCTCACGACATTGTTGTTGTAAGGGCGGCTGTGTTGCTTGTGCTGGGCGTTGCAGCGCTCGCAGCGACGGCATCAATGGCGCGGCCTGGGGTCGGCAAGCATGCGGATGGTTGGCTTTGGGTGGCACTTGTTGCGGCGATATTCCCGCTCAACGCATTACTCGCGGCGCTCGCGGGGCAGTTTCCAGTTGAGATTGTATACGCAAACAGCGGCATCAGGTGCCTGTTGGTCAGCCCCGCCATCGGTGTCGCGATGGCTTCTGGTCTCGTCATCTGGCTCCGAACGGCAGCGCCCGTGCGACCCAAAAGGCTCGGCTGGAGCGTGGGGGTCGCATCCGGGTCATTGGCTACCATGGCCTATAGCCTAGCCTGCCCGAGCAACAGCATCGCCTATGCCGGATTATGGTACACGCTGGCTGTGATGGGAACAGCTGTTCTCTGTCGTTTGGCGGTTCCGCGGTTACTGCGCTGGTAAACCGGCGCAGGCTTGCCGGTGGTCTCAACGCTGCGCTGAGACTTTTTGGACGCCTGATAAGAACCAGGCAATTTGTAGCCTTGTTAACGGCCTGATCCTTCATTTGAATCTTTAAGTTTAGGCAGCGATGATGATGCGCTTCAGAATATCCGGCGCATGGGTCGCTGCTATGGCTGCACTGACCCTTGTAAGTGCCCTTTCAAGAAGCGATGATCCCGCGATCCTCCCCTATGTGGTCGCGATTGCGGCTGGCTCTGCTCTCGTCTCCTTGCTGTTGTGGCGCACCGATAAGGCCAGCGCATTTCAGGTCTTGGGTGGGGCCTTGTTGCTTCACGTGGTCGCCCTTTTTGGCATTCCTGCTTTTGAAGATGACTATTACCGCTTCGTCTGGGATGGCTGGCAGATTGCGGCATTCGGCACGCCTTATGGCACACCCCCTGAAGCCTTTTTTGACGATGCACAGGTTCCGGTGGCTCTGCTGGAGATACTGGATGGCGTGAACAATCCGGACGTGCCAACCATCTACGGCCCGGCGCTAGAGATTCTGTTTGCTGGCGTCTACGCGCTTGTAGGAACAGAGCTCTTGGGGTTGCGCCTGTTGTTTGCCCTGGCAAATCTGGCGTTGATTATATTGATGCTATGCCGCTATCCCGCCGCACGGGTTGCGCTTTATGCTTGGAACCCGCTTGTCGTGAGCGAGGTTGCTTTGCATGTGCATCCTGATGGCCTGATGGCCTGATGGCCTGATGGCGTGATGGCTCTGGCGCTGTTCGCGGGCGTGATGCTTTTGAGGGCGCGGCCAGTATTGGCAGGGGTGCTCTTTGCGCTGGCCGCGGGATTCAAGCTGGTTGCGCTCGCGGCTTGGCCGCTGTTGTTGCGGACTAGGCCCGTCGCTATGCTGAGCGCGACCCTGGCACTAGCTGGTCTCTATGCGTTCTTCCTGTTGCAAGGGAGCGGTGCAGGCTTTGAATCAACTGCAACCTTTGCGACACAATGGCATTTCAATCCCTTGGCTTATCAGCCGATCCTATGGGTGATGCCTTCTGATCCAGCGCGCTTGTTCACCGCCGCGATTGCCGGGATCGGCGTGATCTGGCTGCATGCGCGCGGCGAGGGGCGGATCGACATGACTATTGCCGCCATATTCGGCTTGATCCTGTTTTGCGCGCCAGCGGTAAATGCCTGGTATCTTCTTTGGCTGTTACCTTTTGCAGTTGCGGGGCGGCAAGTCTGGCCCCTTGCAGCGACGGTTGCACTGCCACTTTCTTATCTCACCGGGCTTAATCTGGGTGATGAGAGCTTGCGGCCATTTGAATTGCATATGGCGGCGCGGCTGACCGAGACGGGAATTTTGTTGAGTGCCATTGCGTGGGATATTTGGCGCGCCCAGCGGATTGCGTCGATCGCGCCATCAGTTTCCGCCATCGCGAACCCATCCACCGCGATTATCATCCCGGCGCTGAATGAAGGGAAGTCAGTCGGTGGTGTTGTTTCTGGACTTGCCAATGCCGGGATTGCGGGACTGAAGCAGATTATCGTCGTCGATAATGGTTCAACCGATGAGACCGCCAACATGGCGCGGGCGGCGGGCGCTATTGTCGTTTATGAGCCCGAACGGGGCTATGGTGCGGCGTGCCTAGCCGGCATCGCCGCCTTGCCCCACGATATCAACATTGTCCTTTTCGCCGATGCGGATGCGTCTGACGTGCCAGAGGATGCTACCCGCTTGGTTGCAGCAGTTGCGCGAGGCGACGCGGCAATGGTGATTGGATCGCGTATGCTCGGCAATGTCGAACCCGGTGCAATGACATGGCCCCAGCGGCTCGGCAACTGGCTGGCCCCCGCGCTTATTCGCCTGATTTGGGGCGTGCGCTATACGGATTTAGGGCCGCTTAGGGCGATTGGCCGCGATGCACTGGACCAGCTTCAGATGGAAGATCGTAACTTCGGTTGGACCATTGAAATGCAGGTCCGCGCGGTGAAGCTCGGCATATTTTCTATTGAGCTTCCGGTCGGCTATCGCCAGCGCATCGGGATATCCAAAATCTCCGGGACATTCTCAGGCGTTGTCCGTGCGGGAACGAAAATCCTTTTCATTATCGCGCGTGAAGCATTTGGTGATTTCGGCAAAGGTAACCGCCCGGCGACCGCGCGCGAACAGGTACAATACAGGAGCATCAATCCATGCGTCGATTAGTGATTTTGGCGATAATATTTGCCTGCGCGGTCGCGCTCTATCGGCTGGGCCTGAAAGACTATCTGACACTGGAGGCGATCAAGGCGCAGCAAGGCAATTTTGCGCAAAGCTATGCCGACAACCCGCTGCTGGTAATTGGCATTTTCTTTCTGGTCTATGTGATCGCAACCGCTTTGTCGCTGCCGGGGGCGGCGCTGCTGACCTTGCTAGGGGGCGCTCTATTTGGGTTGGTGGAGGGATTGGTTGTCGTTTCCTTTGCTTCCTCCATCGGAGCGACATTGGCATTTCTGGGATCGCGCTTTTTTCTACGCGATTGGGTGCAGAGCAAATTTGGCGATAAGCTGAAAGCGATCAACGATGGCGTTGCCAAAGATGGTGCTTTTTATCTCTTCTCATTACGCCTGATCCCGGTTGTGCCGTTTTTTGTGATCAACCTTGCGATGGGGCTGACCCCGATCAAGACCCGCACCTATTATTGGGTCAGCCAGCTGGGCATGCTGCTGGGCACGCTTGTCTATGTGAATGCGGGGACGCAACTCGCGCAAATCCAAGATTTGGGCGATATTGCCTCGCCCGGCTTGATCGCTTCATTCGCGGCGCTTGGTGTTTTCCCCTGGATCGCACGTAGCATTATGAACCTGATCAAGCGGCGGCGCGTTTACAAGGGCTGGCCCAAGCCCAAAAGCTATGACCGCAATATTGTTGTGATCGGGGCAGGCGCTGCTGGCCTAGTCTCCTCGCTGATCGGGGCAACGGTGAAGGCAAAGGTGACGCTGGTTGAAGGCCATAAGATGGGCGGCGATTGCCTCAACTTTGGCTGCGTTCCTTCCAAAGCGTTAATCAAGAGCGCGAAGGTGGCGGAACAGATGCGCCATGCCGACCGCTATGGCCTCAAACCAATCGACCCCCAATACAGCTTCAAGGCGGTGCTGGCACGCGTACACGGCGCGATTGCCACGATTGAACCCAATGACAGTATCGAGCGCTATACCGGCCTTGGTGTTGATGTAGCGGAAGGGCATGCGCGGATTGTTGATCCATGGACTGTGGAGATCACACCGCATCAAGGCGAGGCTTTTCGCCTGACCACCCGTTCCATCATCATCGCCAGCGGCGCGCGCCCCTCTGTGCCGCCGCTGCCGGGGATGGCGGAAAGCGGCTATCTGACCAGTGACAGTCTGTGGGATGTGATGGCGCAGCGCGATACGCCGCCCGCAAAGCTGACCGTGTTAGGCGGCGGGCCAATTGGTTGCGAACTGGCGCAGGCCTTTGCGCGGCTGGGATCGAAGGTCACGCTCGTAGAAATGGCGTCGCGGGTGATGATCCGGGAGGATGAGGATGTGGCCGAACTTGCGGCTGAGGCGCTAGCTGCATCAGGCGTGGAATTGCTGACTGCTCACAAGGCTCTGCGTGTTGAGGGTAAGGCACTGATTGTTGCTGGTCCCAACGGCATGGAACGCAGCATCGCCCATGATGATATCCTGATCGCGGTTGGCCGTGCGGCGCGGCTCGACGGTTTTGGCCTTGAAGAACTCGGCATCGAAACCAGCAAGACCGTAACGGTCAACGACTATATGGAAACCAAGTTTCCCAACATCCTGGCAGCGGGCGATGTTGCAGGGCCGTATCAGTTTACGCACACTGCAGCGCACACGGCCTGGTATGCCAGCGTCAACGCGCTCTTTGGCATGGTGCGTAAGTATAAGGTCGATTATCGCGTCATCCCCTGGACGACCTTCATCGACCCAGAAGTCGCCCGCGTTGGTATCAACGAACAGGAAGCTAAAGAAAAAGGCATCGCGCATGATGTAACGATATTCCCGCTACATGAGCTCGACCGAGCAATCACGGAAAGCGCAACCAAAGGCTTTGTCAAACTGCTGACGGTGCCGGGTAAAGACAAGATCTTGGGCGTCACCATCGTGGGCGAGCATGCTGGCGACATTATCGGCGAATATGTGCTCGCGATGCGCCATGGGCTTGGGCTCAACAAAATCCTCAGCACCGTTCATGCCTATCCTACCTATATCGAAGCCAATAAGTTTGCTGCAGGCCGCTGGAAAAAAGCCAATGCACCCGAATGGGTGTTCCCCTGGCTTGATCGCTTTCACAGTTGGCGGCGGGGGAGAACGTAAAACGGCACATGTCCAACACGGGGATTCTATGACAAAGAAACAACTGATTTTTGTCTATAATGCCGATGGCGGGACTTTTAACGCCATCATGGATTCTGTGCATAAGCTGTTCGCACCATCCACCTATCAATGCTCGCTATGCGCCATTACCGATGGGATGTTGACGATCCGCCGCGATGGTTTTCGTCAGGAATGGCCCGATCAGAATGCCAAATTGCCAGCCATTTTCCTGCAAGAAGAAGATGGTAGCCTGCGTACAGTTATCGGCGCTGAGGAACTGGACCAACAAAGCAGCATAGCGCAGCTGACCGCTATACTAGGCCGTAAAATTGCTAAGCGACCTGGGCCCCAAGTCCCTAATTGAGCAGAAGGAACTTTATATGAGAGCCAAAGCATTATCTCTGCTTTTCTTGCGCATATCGACCGGGCTACTGTGTGTGATTTGGGGCCTGATCCGCATTGCTGAGCCAAAGGCAGGCGTCGGCGTAAACAGTAAATATTACGGCGGGTTGATGGCTGATGTTAGTTGGCAGACGCCTTGGGGGATATTCCTGCTAATTGTTGGACTGCTGACGATCTTGGGCTTGTTCCGCAAATATGCCTACCCGTTGCAGGCCGCAATCCTGTGCGTGGGTGCATTGGCCATCTGGAAGTATCTGCTCGATCCGTTGGGCCTATATCTGCTTGATCGGGAATCGTCGCAAGTGCTGTTCTTCCCGTCGCTAGGCATGGCGGCGGCGACTTTGGTGCTGATCACTTTTCGGAGCGATGATGCCTATGCGCTGGATGTGAAGCTGGGCCGCAACTAGACGTGGCGCCGAGGCTGGTCCTCTTCGCTCGTTACCCGACCGCCGGCGCCGCCAAGACAAGGCTGATCCCGGCGCTCGGGCCTGAAGGCGCATCACGCGTCCACCGGCAGCTCACGGAGAAGACGCTGTCCGTGCTGCAGGCGAGCGGATTGCCCGTTGAGCTTCACTATACCGGAGCTGAGCTAGTCGACTTTCGGGCTTGGCTTGGCGAAGGTTTTACGTTCGTCAAACAAGCTGAAGGCGATTTGACCGATCGGCTTATGGCGGCGCTTCACCCTGCCCCGGTTATCTTCTTTGGCGCTGACACGCCGGACCTTGCCGCACACCATATTGCCCAAGCCGTTGCTGCGTTGGAGACTCATCCAGTCCTGCTTGGCCCAGCTGATGATGGCGGGTATTACCTCATCGGAATGAAACAGCCGCTGCCTGAATTGCTAGACCATATGCCGTGGAGCACCGATCAAGTGATGCCCGAAACGCTGCGGCGTTTGGCGGTAAAGGGTATCGAACCCGCTCTGCTTGAAACGCTCCACGATTGCGACAGGCCCGAGGATTTGGCACGCTGGCCCTGGTTGACGGCCTGATGCAAACAGTCACGATCCTGATCCCCGCCCTTAATGAAGAAAAGGCGCTGCCCCAAACCATCGCCTGCCTCGCGGCGATGGCACCGCCACCCGATGAGATACTGTTGGTCGATGGGGGCAGCGGGGATCGGACCGTGGAACTCGCCAATGCGGCTGGTTTTCGCGCACTCCTGTCGCCGAAACGCGGACGCGGCGCGCAGATAAACTATGGTGTGGCGCAGGCGAGCGGCAACATTATTTGCATCCTTCATGCAGATACAATCTTGCCGCCCGATGCCATCAGGGTGATCCGCCAGACCATGACGGATGATCGCATGGCCCTTGCCAGCTTCACCCCGCGCATCGCCGGGCCAGAAGGAACGCGCTGGGGATCGACTTTCCATAATTGGATCAAGACATGGTACGTGCCTTTATTGGCCCGCCCCCATTTGTTCCTGCGTGGTGTGCGTTTGCTTTATGGTGATCATGCCATGTTTTTCCGGCGCAGACATTTTCTGGAAGTGGATGGCTGTGATGAACGGATCGTGGTGTTGGAGGAGGCCGATCTCTGCATCAAACTTGCCCGTTTTGGCCGCACCCGCATGGTCCACCGCTGGGCCTGGACGTCTGACCGGCGGATTACGGCCTGGGGCCGATGGCGGGCCAACTGGATTTATCTGAAAGTGGGCATCATGTGGGCGCTGGGCGCGCGCGAACGGCTGGCGGATCATTATCCGGACATACGTTAGAGGCATTGAGTCCCGATGAGCCTTTTAAGGTTACCCGTGGCAAATTCCGGGGCGTGCTGGAAATGGGGCAGATAATATTTGAGTACATGTTCAAACCATGCCCTTTCGGTTTTAGGCAGGCGATCGATGCTGAAATCACAAGGACCCGTCAGCCCGGGTGCTCTCGATGCGGGTTAGGAGCTTATTGCCTCCAGCAAAGCGGTGAACGTTAAAGATTGGTCTGCGCAGATATGCACAAATTCGCCGGAGAAGCTGTCCTTGCCTGCAGCCAGCTTAGTCAGTGCATCGGCGACAAGATCAACAGGCACAAAGTTCAACCAAGCGTTGGCTGTCGCCGGGATGGCTTGTGTTCGTCCCTCGGTAATTGCTCCATCGGGATAATGCCTCAACCGCTTGCCCGCAAAAGGCGGCATAACTAACCGCCGAGCAGGCCGGTAGCACCGATTGGCAGCGCTGCTGCCATGGCTCAGCAGCAAGCAGCAATAGGTTCGCCGCCTATGGCCTGAGCGAAGGGCAAGCCGCCACCACATCCTTGGAACACGCCGAAATGCCTGGAAAAATCGCCGATGAAATCGAAATGTGGAGCCAGCCGTGTTTCGGCCAGCATCTTCCAGCTATTGCCGCACACCGGGAAGACGCGTCCCGCCTCGATCATATGATGCTTGTCGAGGGGCAGAACCCGTTCGTGCCCCGGTACTGTGCCGCGATAGACAACGGCCTGACCATAATCTTCACATTCCGGTTCAAGCCCGTCGAGTTTGAATAGCCGGTAAGTGGCGGAAAAGAAGGCGATGCCGTCCAGCTTTTGCGCAATGGCCGCATCACCAATGCCAAGCGGCCGGTCCTTGACGAGCCGGGGGTCAGCGAAACCGGCAGTCTTTGCTTCTGTCAGGAAATCGCCCCAATAAAGCGCGCCTGACAGGCATTCTCCATGCAGCACCGGATCGTCGAGCAGGTGGGCAGGCACGCGTCGGTCGGCATAGACATCCGAGAAATAAAGCTCTCCGCCGGGCTTCAGAAGCCTATGCGCGGCGGCAAAGACCGCGCCTTTGTCAGCGACCAGATTGATCACGCAATTGGAAACAATGATGTCAAAACTGCCCGGCTCCAGATCGAGCGCGTCCAGATTCTCAATATCACCTTCGATAAAACGGACATTTCCCGACGCATAGCCGAATTTTTGGCGATGCCATTCGAGATGCCGATTGGCGACCTCCAGCTGTGCCGGGGTCGCATCAACGCCGACGACGGATCCGGTCTCCCCCACCAATTGCGCGAGCAGATAGGCATCCTGCCCCGCGCCTGATCCCAGATCGAGAATGCGGCAACCTTCGATCGCCTCGGGCGTCACCAGGCCGCAGCCATAATAACGGCTCTTCACTTCCACGTGTACATTGGAAAGTGCTTTGCTTACGGCCGGCGGCGGCGCATCGGCCATGGTGCAGGCGTCCGTCTTCAGATCAGCCGATCCGGTCAGCACTTCGCCATAATAATTCTGGCTGTTCTCAAGATTTAGCATGGAGGCTCCTATGTTCGATCTAAGGGGAGGTTCGCGCAAAACAGGCTTTTTGTCACACTCTGTGACAAAATCCGGATTCCATGCGAATTAAAGACGATGAATAACCCTTCGCCCTTCGTTGTTTCGGATGCCCGCCCGTTGGATCCAGTCAAATTTCAAGACCCCCTTGTCACCGCAAAGGGCGAGGCGCGTGCCAGTGTTTCAATGACCGGCCTGAAAACATTGTGGTTCAACACCGGCACACTTTGCAATCTGGCTTGCAAAAGCTGTTACATCGAAAGCTCTCCCACCAATGATGCATTGGTCTATCTGACCATCGCCGAGGTGCGCGACTATCTGGATGAAATTGCGGTTGGCGCACTGCCAACGCGGGAAATCGGGTTCACGGGCGGCGAGCCATTCATGAACCGCGATATGATCGCGATTTTGCAGCTGTGCCTCGCGCGTGGCTTTGATGTGCTGATACTGACCAATGCCATGCGACCGATGCGCCGGTTCGAGACGGATCTGCTGGCATTACCGCACAGTGACAGGCTGACCTTCCGCGTCAGCCTCGATCATTACAGCCAGGCTGTGCATGAAGCCGAACGCGGGCCCAATAGCTGGGACAAGGCGGTGGATGGTCTGAAATGGCTCGCGAAAAATGGCTTCAACGTGGCCGTTGCCGGACGCCATTTGGGAGATGAGAGCGATGCTGTTGCGCGGCTTGGCTATGCCGCCTTTTTTGCCGGTCAGGGCCTGCCTGTCGATGCCAGCGAGGCGGCGCAGCTAGTGCTCTTCCCGGAGATGGATGCCCACGCCGATGTCCCTGAAATCTCCACCGCCTGTTGGAGCCTATTAAGCGTCGACCCCGTCAGCATGATGTGCGCGAACAGCCGAATGGTGGTGAAGCGCAAGGGAGAGACCAGCCCCCGCGTCGCAGCCTGCACCCTGCTGCCCTATGATCCGCAGTTCGACATGGGCGCAACCCTCGCGGAGGCATCCCAGCCTGTCATTCTCAACCACCCGCATTGCGCGCGCTTCTGTGTGCTCGGTGGGGCGAGCTGTTCTGCTTGATTGGCAAAACGGGTGATCCTCACACTCCTTGCGGCCACCGCTTTGTTCCTCGCCTTCAGCAATGGGGCAAATGACAATTTCAAGGGCTTTGCGACCGTTTGGGGGTCGGCTTCGCTCTCGTATCGTGCAGCTCTGATCCTCTCCAACGCCGCAACTTTGGTCGGGGGGATCGTCTCGATCATTCTGGCCGATGGATTGATCAAGCAGTTTTCCGGACGCGGACTGGTGGAGGATGCAGTGGCGGCCTCAGCCCCCTTCGTACTGTCGGTCGCCGGGAGTGCTGGCATCACGGTGGCGCTAGCGACGCGGCTAGGATTTCCGATTTCGACCACGCATGCCATCATGGGCAGCCTGATTGGATCTGCTCTGGCCAGCGGTGAGAGCATTGCGCTTGGGCATCTTGGTACGCTGTTCATCCTGCCCTTGCTGGCCAGCCCGATCATTGCCGCATTGATGGGCTATGTCGCTTACAAATCATCCCCGAAATTCACGGCGGAAAGCGACTGCGTTTGTATTGTGGAGGCACAACCCGCAATCAATAGCACGATGCTGGCAAGAAGTGTGATCATGCCAGAGCGCATTATCGGGTCGGAGGAAGAATGCCGGGTTCACGGCGACACCATCGCCCGTGTTTCGGTATCTGCTGTCCTCAAGCGAGCGCATATCGCCTCGGCCATCGCCATCTGCTTTGCAAGGGCGCTGAACGACACCCCCAAACTGGCAGCCCTTTTGCTGGGTGCAGGGGTGATGAGCGCTTGGAACAGCGCCATTGCCGTCACAGCCGCGATGGTGGCAGGCGGCTTTCTTCTGTCCCGCCGCGTCGCCGAAACGATGAGCCTGAAAATATCGGAGATTAGCAGCGTTCAGGGAACGGCCGCCAATTTTGTCACTTCGTTCGTTGTGCTGACAGCGAGCGCCTTTGCACTTCCGGTCTCGACAACACATGTTTCGGTGGGTTCGATCATTGGATCAGGCAACGCCGCCAACACGCTTGATCTTTCCACAGTGCGCAACGTGCTGCTATCCTGGATTGTCACGCTGCCTGTGGCGATTATCAGTGCAGTGTTGGTGATGCAGTTCGCTCAGCTGCTCTGACGGATGAAAGGCAGACGAAGGAGCCAGCCCAGGCGCGCTGGGCGATCATCCTTTTGCCAGTCGGCCAGACCAATTGTCATACCGACCTGACCCGCATCAGGCGCTGTTTTATAGGAGGCAAACATCCTATCCCAGATGGACAGGCAAAAACCGAAATTGCGATTATGCTCTGAACGAAGGGCTGAATGATGGATACGGTGCATATCCGGCGTGACAATCGCGAGCCGCAGGATGCGGTCCAACCGCTCTGGCAAAGCCCAATTGGCATGATTGAACATTGCACTGGCATTCAGAACGACTTCAAAGGCGACAACAGCGATCACAGCCGGGCCAAGGATCAGGATTACCGCAAGCTTGTAAAACGCCGAAAGCAACATTTCGATCGGGTGAAAGCGCAGCGCGCTGGACGCGTCGAGATCGCGGTCAGCATGGTGAACCATGTGCAGCCGCCACAGCACAGGCACATGATGCGTCGCGACATGCTGTGCCCAGATGGCAAGATCGAGCAGCACTATGGCGAGCAGGATTTCGATCCACTCCGGCATGCTCAGCCAATGGAACAAGCCCCAGCCTTGCCCCGCGGCATAAATGGCTGCCGCCGTTGCTCCAACCAATGGGAACACAAATGCTGCAAAACGCACCAGCACAGTTGCCAGACCCAACATGCCGAAATGCGATGGCCAACGTATCCTGCGGGAAAGCAGGCGCGGCCGGCGCGGGCGCATTGTTTCCGCGAGCGCGAGGAGCGCAAAGACGCCGAGGAATATGCTGAGGCGCAGGGCGGTTCCGCTGAACCCAGGCGCCGATTCCACGGGCACCATCCCGGACAATACAGGCGCATAAGCGGTTAAGTCTTGCTGGTGCAGCAATTGCCCCCAAAGCACGTCATAGGGGTGAACATAGGGCGTGCTTTGGGTGCCGCGCATCAAGGGCAGCATTGCGTTATGCCAGCCAAAAATCCCCTCGCTCAAATTGGCAATCCGGCGGGCTCCGCGAGATTTCAAGCGTTCACGCTCCCGTTCCGCGAGTTGTGTCGAGCGCACCCCGACGGAGCAGTAAACGATGATTGTGCGGCCCTTCAGATCAAGCCCAATCGCGCGCAACACATCGTCCAATTCGGCGTCAGGATCGATCCGAACCGCACCTTGTATATGGCTGACGGCGAACTCTTCCGGTTCCCGCACGTCAAGAATGATTGGGCGTTTCTTGCCGTTCAATAACGCCTGGAGTTCGGCCGCCCTGATGCTTACTACATCAGGGAAGTTCGCGCGTAGTTCCTGATCAATCGCCGGTAAATGGCTTGTCTGTGCATTGGCCGCATTCGCTAGCCCAGCAATCATCATGATTGCAAACAATAGCAGTTGCCTGACAAAGCGCATGCAAATTTCCAAAAAAAGACCGGCTCGTTCGATTGAACAAGCCGGTCTACATATTAGGATGGTTGATGTCATCCGTCAGAACGAGAAGCCGAGCCCAACGCGCAAAAAATTGCTGCGCGCAGTGTTACGGCCATCAAATTTCTGCCCATAGCTTGCGTTCAGCGACAGTTTGTCGGTGAAAGAAACAGCACCGCCGACATTCCACAGCTTATAGTCTTCCTCAACCTCGGGGAAGCGCGCCGGGGTGAAGCCGGGTCCGCCGATTTCGATGCCGCTTGTTGAGTCGGTAAAAGACAGGCCGCCAAAGATGGAAAAACGATCAGCAAACGCCAGGCTTAACCGCGTGCCGCCGAAAATTTCATCCGGCACATTGTTGTCGCGGGTGCGATAGCCAATGCTACTGCTAAAGGACAAAGGCCCCAGTTGCTTGCCAAATGCAAGCGCAACTTGTCCGCCCGAACCGCCGTCACCAACTGCGGTAATGGCGCCCGTCCGATAACCGCCGTCGACAATTGCGGCGACGCCCAGTGTCGCCGTAAATGGCCCGCCATCAACTTCGTCAATAACCTTATAACGGAGCCCGATCACAACATCGTTGAACCCATCGAGGCCGCCTTGTGGTGCTAAAACCGGATCAACAGTAAATTCGCTTTTTGCGTAACCCACCCGAAAGTCGAGCGCGAGCTTATCAGTCAGGCCGTAGCTTGCGTCGATCGCGATTGAAGTCTGGTTAAGGTCGACCGGCAGCGGCGCCCGTGCGCTGCCGGGGTTGAAACTGTCCGCCGATTGTCGGGTCCACGATACCTCAACATCACCGCCGCCATCGACAGGCGTGTAAGGTGATAAATCGTTAGCAAGAGCGGGGGTTGTAAAAGCAAGAGCAATACATCCGCCTATAGTGAGGGTTGAATTGTTCATGTCAGTTCCCCTTGAAGCGCTTGCTGATATAGTCTTTTACAGCTTTGCTCTCGGCTGCTGACAGAGCAATCTGGCCGTTGTCGATCATCGCAATGGCGCTGGTCACCTGTTCTTGACCCTTGAGGCCGCCCGGAAATTTGCAGCTTTTGCAGGCAATTTTGCGAGCATAGACCGATTGGCCCAACTTCATTCCGCTGCTGGCACTGCTGCCGATGGAGCCCGACGCGATTGCCGGCGCTAAGGGTGTAATGCTTAGAAGCGCTAAAGCGACGCCTCCAAGTTTCAGGGTATTGGCAATCATAGCAGTGTCCTTTCAGATTACAGGGGACGGAGAAAAGGATGGAATGCGGCTCAGCCGATGTCGTTGAGCGCCCAGTCATAGTCGTAACCATCGATGCCGTTCGCGCCGTTGAGCATCGTTGCCACTTTGCCCGTGGCATATTTGCGGGCATGGGCGAGCACATCGGCCTCTTTGCCCCAATCCGATTGATACCATTGGAAAATATTGGAAGCGACCAGCCGCCCCTCAATCCGGGCAAAGCCGCGCGGATGGTTGATATAGGCGCGCGCCGCGTCTTCCAGCATCGCTTCCAGCGTGTTTGCGCGATAGGCTTTCAGGGCAAGATTGGGGCAACCGATCGAAGCGCAGTTGACCGCATAATGGATCCGCACATCGTTCCAGATTGGCCGCAGTATGCCATGTTCAATGTCGTCGAGTGAGAGTTTCCTACCTTCTACTTTCAGAAGCTTGTCCTTCCACGGACCTTGGCCGAGCAAGCCAATGTCGCGGATCGATTCCAGCGGATAATTGTCCACAATCTGCTGCACAGTCGCCGCGTTGTAGAGATTGACCCAATAAGCGAATTGCTCGTCGCGGGGATATTCGCTGATCGTGACGCTCTGGAGCGCAATCAAATAAGCCTTTAGCTCACTAGCGGCTTTGGTCTTGATGCCATTGTAATCGACCCGATTGACGCCATCATCACCAGGTCGTGCGTAGTTTGTCAGGATCGCGTCCCAAGCATCATGGTTGATCGGTTCAGCCTTGACGCCCGATGTGCCCCAATTGGCATCTGCTTGTTTGGCTTTTGGTATGCAGGCAGCGACAAAAAACGATGCGCCGATAGCACCAATGAAACTGCGCCTTTGCAAAGGGAAACCCACTTCTGCGTGGATAGATGATAGCTCCGACATTCAGGGCTCCCGACAATCTTGATTTCATGCCCGGTTCGCCAGCAGACAGATTATGGTCACGGCTGACTGTGACCTTTGCGATAAATTGATCGAATATGAGTGTGTTATGATCCCTTGGAGAATCGGAATCATTGGTGGTTCAGGGCTTTATGCCCTTGACGCGCTCTGTCAGAGCAAATGCACCATTCGGTAACAGGAGCAGGGTGGGGCGCCGAGAATTCGCACTTGCCATTCCGACGGCATGAGCGGGCCATGCTCCACTTTCGCCAAACGAAGACACTGAAGAAGTTCGCCTCGGTCCATGCCCACGTCCACAACCACTTTAACCAGGAAAATAACCTCGTCGATCGCCAGTCTTACGAGATCCGCCTCTCGGTCGCCTTGGCCGAGTGGCAAAGCCCCATGGCCTGAGGCCGCACACGCAACGCTACAGCTCCGCCATTCGGAGACGAGTTGCGATAAGACTGACAGCACCCCGGATTGATTTCAGGGGCGGGCCCGGCGACTGAATGGTTGCGCAGTTTGGCGGTGAGTTTACACGTCTGGCGAGCAAGTTTGCAGGGAGAGCGCGTGAAACATCGTCGGATCGCAACCCACGGCGGCGTGGAAATAGCCTTTGATGACAGTGGGCTGGAAAGTTGGCCAACGGTTGTATTCCTGCACGGCGGAGGACAGACCCGGCACAGTTGGCGCGAGGCGACGGTGTCGCTCAATCGCTTGGGCTATCGCACCCTTAACGTCGATTTGCGCGGCCATGGGGACAGTTCATGGGCCGCAAATGGGGATTACGGCCTTGATGCACATATCGAAGATCTCACCGCCCTGATCGCAGAATTGACCGATCGTCCGACGATGGTGGGAGCATCGCTCGGCGGGATGATTTCGTTGGCGATGGCCGGCGAGCCCGACCCGCCTGCGATTGGCGCGCTGGTTCTGGTGGATGTGGTGCCTCGGTTTGAGGCCGCAGGCACCGCCGCTATCCAGACCTTCATGAAGGCCAGTCCCGATGGCTTCGCCTCGCTTGACGAAGCCGCGCAGGCGATTGCCGAGTATTTGCCGCATCGACCGCGGCCGACGTCGCAAGCCGGCCTGCGCAAAAACCTGCGCGAAGGGGAGGACGGCCGGTTCCGCTGGCACTGGGATCCGGCAATGATGAGCGGGCCGGGCGGGATCGGCGCTGCCCAGGCGCGGCTTGAAGGCGCGGCGCGCCGGCTAAAGATGCCCACGCTCTTGATCCGGGGCGCTCTCAGCAAGGTTGTTTCAGACGAAGGCGCGCGCGCCTTCCTGGAATTAGTGCCGCACGCGCGCTACGCCAATGTCGCCGGGGCCGATCACATGGTGGCGGGGGACCGGAACAGCGAATTCCTGGCTCCACTGCTTGATTTCCTGCAGATTCGCGATGAGGCCAAGAATGATTGCGAGCCGGACCGCGTCTAGCGGGCGCCTCCTGACTTGAAGCGTCGCGGTGCATCGGATAGCGCCGCAAGCTTGAGACCCGTCCTGTCAGGACATCCGAAACGAGAGGCATATCGTCAGCATGGAACGCAGCTTTGATGTGGTGATAGTCGGGGCCGGGCATGGCGGTGCGCAGGCAGCTGTGGCGCTTCGGCAGGGGGGCTTTGTCGGTTCGATAGCGATGATCGGCAATGAAGCCGAACCGCCCTATGAGCGGCCGCCGCTCTCGAAGGAATACCTGGCCCAGGAAAAGCCGTTTGAGCGGATCTATATTCGTCCGCCCACGTTCTGGGCCGAAAAGAATATTGAACTGATGCTGGGGCAAGAGGTGGAGACGGTCGATCCAGTTGCCCATACTCTGACGACGGCGGACGGAGCGCTGATTGCCTATGGCAAGCTGATCTGGGCCACCGGAGGCAATCCGCGGTTGATGAATTGTCCCGGAAACAACCTGCATGGTGTCCACGCGGTGCGCAATCGCGCCGATGTCGACAAGATCATGGAAGAACTCAGGACCGCAGACCGGATTGTGGTGATCGGCGGCGGCTATATCGGGCTGGAAGCTGCTGCGGTACTGACCAAGCTGGGCAAGCATGTGACGTTGCTCGAAGCCTTGCCGCGCGTCCTGAACCGCGTTGCCGGAGAAGAGCTCTCCGATTTCTTCGAGGCCGAGCACCGCGCCCACGGGGTCGATTTGCGCACCGGCTGCGGAGTTGTCGCGCTGGTTGGGGAGGGCCGGATAAGCGGGGTCGAACTGGATGATGGCACGGTCTTGCCGGCGGACATGGTCATCGTCGGCATCGGCATCATCCCCGCCGTCGGCCCGCTGCTGGTGGCGGGTGCAGCGGGCGGAAACGGCGTGGACGTCGATGCGCAGTGCCGCACCTCGTTGCCCGATGTGTTTGCGATCGGTGATTGCGCGGCCCATTCCAATGCTTTTGCCGAGGGCCAAGTGATCCGGCTGGAATCGGTCCAGAATGCCAATGATATGGCCAGCATCGCGGCCAAGACCATCTGCGGCGAAGACAAGGATTACGCCGCAACGCCGTGGTTCTGGTCGAACCAGTATGACCTCAAACTCCAGACCGTCGGTCTTTCGAGCGGCTATGACCAGACGGTGCTGCGCGGTGATCCCGCGGCGCGCAGCTTTTCGGTGCTTTATTTCAGGCAGGGCCGGTTGATCGCGCTCGATTGCGTCAACAACGTCAAGGATTACGTGCAGGGCCGCAAGCTGGTCGAGCAAGGCCTGATCGCGCCGCCCGAAGACCTTGCCGATACGGACCACCCGCTCAAGGAATGGGCAGCAACCGCCGAAGTCTGAGGGTCTTAGTCCGCCCCGCCTCAGTCCGCCTCGCCCTAATCCGCCAGAGTCAGCTGCTCGAACCGATCAAGATGATAGTCAGCCGTGCCGAACTGGCTCTCGATCATGGTGGCGCGTTTGAAATAGTGCCCGATCGCCAGCTCCTGCGTGATCCCGATGCCGCCGTGGGTTTGCACCGCGTTCTGCCCGACGAATTTGGCTGAGCGCGAGACCTTGGCCTTGGCCAGGCTGACCGCGGCCTTGCGCTCGGCTTCGGGCAAATCGAGCTTGAGCGTGGCCATCAGGGTCATCGAGACGATCTGCTCCACCTCGATGAACATGTCGGCCATGCGGTGTTGCAGCACTTGAAACCGCCCGATTGGCTGGCCGAACTGCTGGCGCTGCTTGGAATAGTCGAGCGTCCCCTCATGGAGCCTGCGGGTCACGCCGCAAGCCTCGGCGCAGACGGCCACTGTGGCTTCATCGACGATCCGCTCGATCAGCGAGAGGCCGCCGGGCAGGAGCGCTTCGCCCGGAACTGCTACGTTCTCGAAATAGATTTCCGAGGCGTGGAAGCCATCGACGGTCGGGTAATCGCGGCGGACGATGCCGGGGGATTTGGCGTCGATCAGGAACAGTTCCACGCCGCTGCGTTCGCGCTGGCTGCCGCCGGTACGGGCGGTAACCAGTATATGGCTGGACCAGGGCGCGGCATAAACCACCCCCTTGTGGCCATTAATAACATAGCCAGCCCCATCGGCCTTGGCAGTCGTGCGCAGATTGGCCAAATCATAGCGGCCTTGCGGTTCGGCATAGGCAAAGGCGATAGTGGTACTGCCGGCGATGATCTCGGGGATCATCGCATCGGCGATTGCGCCCCCCTCTGCTGAGAGAATGGCGCTGTGCTTCAGCGCCCCGCCGCCGATCACCACGGTGTGCAGGTAAGGCTCGATCGCGATAACCTTGCCCAGTTCCTCCATCATGATCACGTTTTCCAGCGCGCCGCCGTCCATCCCGCCGTGCTTTTCGGCGAATGGCGCGCTCAAAATGCCCAGATCCTGCGCCAAGGCCCGCCAGATCCCCGGATCGCGGCCATCAGAGCTGGCCAGCATCTTCTTGCGGCTCTCAAAATCATAGGTGTCGGCAAGGAAGCGCGCGAGCGTGTCGCGCAGCATGTCCTGCGTTTCGGTATAGCTGAAATCCATTGAAGTAATCCTGTCCCAATCAAGTGGTTGCCGTTGCCCGGCAATCTGTCAGCGCTTCAGAGTCCCAGCACCATCTTGGCGATGATGTTGCGCTGGATCTCATTCGAGCCGCCGTAAATCGTGGTCTTGCGCGCATTGAAATAGGTTGGCGCGGTGCGGTGTGCGTGGTCCGGGCCGATCGGGTGTTCATTGTCACCCTCACCAAATCCGCGGAAATAGGGCGCGCCGTAATAGCCGACCGCTTCAAGGCTCAGCTCGGTCAGCCGCTGCTGGATCTCCGAGCCCTTGATCTTGAGCAGGCTTGATTCAGGCCCCGGACCCTTTCCGGCGTTTTCACCAGCCAGGCTGCGCAGTTCCGTGAACTCCAGCGCGGTCAGATCCATTTCCAGCTCGGCAATCTTGCGTTTGAAGAACGGGTTGGCGATCAGCGGCCTGTCGCCGTCCAGCTCGGTCCGGGCGATCGCCTTGACCTTTTCGATGCCGCGCTTGGACCCGGCGACCCCGGCGATGCCAGTGCGCTCATGGGCGAGCAGGAATTTGGCGCAGGTCCAGCCTTTGTTTTCTTCATAGATGCGGTTGGCGATCGGCACGCGAACGTCTTCCAGCCAAACCTCGTTGACCTCATGCTCGCCGCCCAATGTGATGATCGGCCGCACGGTGATCCCCGGCGTCTTCATGTCGATCAGCAGGAAGCTGATCCCTTCCTGCTGCTTGCCTTCGGCATTGGTGCGGACCAGAAAGAAGCCCCAATCAGCGTGTTGGGCCATCGTAGTCCAGGTTTTCTGACCGTTGACGATATAATCGCTGCCGTCCTGAACCGCCTTGGTCCGCAGGCTCGCAAGGTCCGAGCCTGAGCCAGGTTCGGAATAGCCCTGGCACCACCAATCTTCGCCGGATAGGATCCGCGGGAGGAATGTGGCTTTCTGCTCAGCCGTGCCAAAAGTGTAGATAACCGGGCCGACCATCGCCAATCCGAACGGCATTAGGCGGATACAATCGGCCGCAGCGGTCTCTTCGGACCAGATATACTTCTGAGTCGCGGTCCAGCCGGTGCCGCCAAATTCGACCGGCCAGGCCGGTGCGACCCAGCCCTTCGTGTGAAGCACGCGGTGCCAGGCGAGAAAGTCATCCTTGCCCAGCTCGTCACCCTCGTCCTGCTTGCCGCGCAGTTCCGTAGGGTAATTTTCGGCGATGAAGGTGCGGACCTCTTGCTGGAAGGCAATATCCTCGGGGCTGAACTCAAGATCCATGACAGCGCTCCTGCGTATGAAGGTATGGACAACGGCACCGTGACAGGTACCAAAAGGAAACTGATAGCCGACTGTGGATGAGCGATGCGCTCGCGACAAGCCGGAATCTGCAAAGATCGAGAGGGCAGCGAGTGGCAATTGGATCGGTGGCGGTTATCGGTGCGGGCGATCACATCGGTGCGGCGATCGTCGGCAAGTTTGCCGGCGAGGGCTTTGCGGCCCACGCCGGACGGCGCAATGGCGCCA
>JBKJTN010000170.1:0-48408 GCA_046590275.1 Novosphingobium sp. | reverse complement strand
AGGCGTTCGACATGCTGCAGGCCATGAACACCGGCCACGACGGGTCGATGACCACGGTCCACGCCAACAGCGCGCGCGAGTGCCTGGGCCGGATGGAAAACATGATCCTGATGGGCGACATCAAGATCCCCAAAGAAGCCATTTCCCGCCAAATTGCGGAAAGCGTCGACATGATCGTTCAGGTCAAGCGCCTGCGCGATGGTTCCAGGCGGACCACGCAGATTACCGAGGTTATCGGGATGGAAGGCGATGTGATCGTCACGCAAGAGCTGTTCAAGTTCGAGTATCTTGACGAGACTGACGATGGCAAGATCATCGGCGAGTTCCGTCCCTCGGGCCTGCGTCCTTACACGCTTGAGAAAGCCCGGATGTACGGGTTCGATCAGGCCTATCTGGAAGCCTGCCTCTAAGGTCCGAACCGGCTCCGCGCCGCTAGAGCCAGGAATGCACAGGCCGCGGCAAAGCTCCAGAAGAACACCGACGTCCACGGCATGAAGCCCACTGCATCTGGGTTACTCCGGCGCAACCTGCGGCGATCGCCAAGCAAGGCGATCACAGCCAGTGCGGCGCAGGCCAGACCCGGCAGCAGCAGCCACTCAACCCAATCCTGATCAAACTGATCCCATAAACCCAATGCTTGTCACTCCTTGTCGGTCGACTAAACCGGCGGGATGGATATGACCCAGAAGCCCCTGCTTGCACTCGGTCTGCGGCTGATCGCGGTCGCAGTGCTGGCAACCTTGTTGATGCTGGTCAAGTATACCGCGCACAGCGGGATTGCTCTCGCCGAGATCTTGTTCTGGCGGCAGGCACTTACAGTCCCGATCCTGCTCGGATGGCTGGGCTGGCGCAGACAGGTCCCACGCCTCGCAACCAAACGTTTGCCAATACATGCCCGGCGCGCATTGATCGGCATGATCGGCATGTTTCTGAACTTCGGCGCGGTGACCCTGCTGCCGCTGGCCGAGGCGACCACGCTGGGCTTCACCACGCCGATCTTCGCAGTGATCCTGTCTGTGCTGTTGCTGCGCGAAAAGGTCGGCCCGGTCCGCTGGCTGGCGGTGGCATTGGGTTTTGCCGGGGTTGTGATCATCACCCAGCCCGGTCATTCGACAATTCCCCTGCTTGGAGCGACGGTTGGCCTTGGGGCAAGCTTCATGGTTGCGCTTATCAGCATCCAGGTACGAGATCTGGCCCGGACCGACGAGCCGCTCAGCATTGTATTCTGGTTCGCCGCGCTAAGCGTGCCGTTCCTCGCCGTGACATTGCCATTCGTCATGACCCAGCACAGCCCCCAGCAATGGGCGCTGCTCATGGCGATCGGCGTGATCGGCGGCGCTGGCCAGCTGCTGCTCACCGCCTCGCTGCGCTTTGGCCAGGTCGCCAGCGTGATCGTGATGGATTATTCGGCGCTGATCTGGGCCACGCTATTTGGCTGGCTGGTGTGGGATCATCTACCGCCCGTTGCCACATGGCTGGGCGCACCGGTGATTATTGCGGCTGGCCTCGTGATCGCTTGGCGCGAGCATACTTTGTATCGGCGCAGCCCACCAACCGCTGCCAGCACCGCCGAATAAAGGAACAATCACGCTAACCGTGCATTCACTTTGCAACACGCATACACTTGGTTCATCAAATTTGAAGGAGATCACCATGTTTCGCAAAGCTTTGATCGCACTTGCCGCAACCGGCATCATTCTCAGCGCCGCAGCCTGCAACACCGTCAAGGGCTTGGGCGACGACATCAAGTCAGTCGGCCAGGCTGGCGACCGCGCTATCCGTTAATCAACGCGGGCGGCCCGCCGCTCGTGCCCGGCCTTCGCGGATCATCAGCCACAGTAACAAGCCGATTGGACCCGCCATCAAGGTGGCGAACAGGATCGGCAGTTGTGTGATCCGCGAAAAGCCCTTGGCATCTGCGTCCTTGGCGATCCACAGCCCAACAAACAGATCAAACGCCAGATAATGCGTCCAACCTAGCACGATTCCGCCGTCGGACTGGAACAGCGCACGGATTCCGGGGATCGAATAATCCCTGATATCTGCCGGTTTCGCACCAGCCACCTGCCCTGGATCGACGCTTGCGCTGAACAGCAGCGCGAATATCACAGCGTAGGTGAAACACAGCAACCCCGCACCAAGATAGAGCACGGTGGTGGTCACCAATGGCCGCCGCGGCAGCGCGGCAAGCAGCAGCCAGCCAAACATCGCAATGCCGTTGGTCAAGCTGAACAGCGTGGCCCACATCTGCTTTACTCCCCTTCACCCTGCCAGGTGAGCACCGGTTTGCGAGCGGCGAGTGTTTCGTCAAGCCGGCGGCGTGGGGCAAAATGCGGCGCGCTCTTGAGCTCGCTATCACCCGCCTTGGCCCGCGCGGCAAGGTGCCGCATCGAGCCGATGAACCGATCAAGCCCGGCCTTGCTCTCAGTCTCGGTCGGCTCGATCAGCATCGCGCCATGGACCACCAGCGGGAAATAGACCGTCATCGGGTGGAAACCCTCATCGATCAGCCCCTTGGCGATATCGAGCGTCGAGAAGCCTTCGGCCAGCCCATCGTCGCTGAAAAGCGCTTCGTGCATGCAGGGCCCGCTTGAACCGAACGGCGCATCAAGCACGTCTTCTAGGCTTCGCAAAACGTAATTGGCGTTGAGCACCGCATCCTCGGCGACACGGGCGAGGCCGTCCGCGCCGTGGCTCAGGATGTAAGTCAGCGCGCGGGTGAACATGCCCATCTGGCCGTGAAACGCCGCCATTCGGCCGAAACTGTCAGGCAGTGCATCGGCTGCGTCTTCCTCCTCGATCAGCCAGACCGTGCCATTGGCCTGCCGCGCCGTCCACGGCAGCGGGCCATAGGGTGCCAAAGCCTCGGACAACACCACTGGCCCCGAACCCGGGCCGCCGCCGCCATGCGGGGTTGAAAAGGTCTTGTGGAGATTGATGTGCATCGCATCTATACCAAGGTCGCCGGGCCGGACCTTGCCGACGATCGCGTTGAAATTGGCTCCGTCGCAATAAACAAAGCCTCCGGCGGCGTGAACCGCATCGGAAATGGTCTTGAGGTCGCCCTCGAATAGCCCGCAAGTATTGGGATTTGTGATCATCACTGCGGCAATATCGGGTCCGAGGCGTGCCTGCAGCGCCGCCAGATCAACCCGGCCCGCAGCGGTCGCCGGGATACTCTCGACCCGGTAGCCCGCAAAAGCAGCCGTTGCAGGATTGGTGCCATGGGCGCTTTCGGGAACCAACACCACTGCGCGCGGATCGCCGCGTGCTTCGAGGGCGGCGCGGATGCACAGAAGTCCACATAGTTCGCCGTGCGCGCCTGCCTTGGGTGTCATCGCGACGCCGTGCATCCCGGTTAGCGCGATCAGCCACTCGGCCAGTTGATTGATGACTTCCAGCGCCCCGCGCACCGTATGTTGCGGCTGGAGCGGGTGGATGTCGGCGAACCCAGGTAGCCGCGCAACCTTCTCGTTAAGCCGCGGATTGTGCTTCATCGTGCAGGAACCAAGCGGAAACGGCCCCAGATCGATGGCATAGTTCTGGCGACTGAGGCGGGTATAATGACGCACCGTTTCCGGTTCGGACAGACCGGGGAGATCAAGCGGCTTGGCGCGGAGGAACTTGACCAGCGCCTTCAGCGGCTCATGCTCGGGCAGCTCGATATCGACGCCGCATTTTCCGGCGTTGCCCAGCTCGAAAATCAGCGCCTCTTCCAGCATCAAGGCGCGATCACCGCTGGCAGTTGGTGAAATGGCTGCATCGACAGGGCCGAGGGCAGGCCGCCAGCCCGAGGGGTTCGGGGCGTTCATGCCAGCACTCCTTCCAGAGCGAGGGCAAAGGCGTCGATGTCCTCTGCCGTGGTGGTTTCGGTCGCCGTCACCAGCAAGCCGCCCGACAAGTCGTTTGCATGGGGATACAGCCGGCCAAGTGAAACTCCGCCAAGCACCTGCCGGTCTGCCAGCAGACGCACCACTTCGCGGGCGTCCCGCGGCAGAACGATGGTGAATTCATTGAAAAAAGTCTCGTTGAGCACTCTGACGCCCGGCACCTTGGCGAGGCGTTCTGCGGTGCTGCGCGCACGAGCATGGTTGACGCGGGCGAGCTGCCCCAGCCCCTCGCCGCCCAGCAACGTCATGTGAATACTGAATGCTAGCGCGCAAAGACCTGAATTGGTACAGATATTGCTCGTCGCTTTCTCGCGGCGGATATGCTGCTCGCGCGTTGCCAGTGTCAGCACAAAACCACGTTTTCCCGCTGCATCCACAGTTTGTCCACAGAGTCTTCCCGGCATCTGCCGAACGAATTTCTCGCGGCAGCCGAACAAGCCAAGATAGGGCCCGCCGAAATTGAGCCCGACGCCGAGCGCCTGCCCCTCACCCACCACGATGTCCGCACCAAGTGCACCCGGTGATTCGAGCAGACCGAGCGCCACAGGCTCAGTCACTACCGCAACCAACAGCGCCCCGTGTTCATGCGCAGCGGCGGCGATTGCGGCCAGATCAGGGATCCGGCCAAGAATGTCGGGATACTGGACCACGACGCAGGATGTTTCCGGGTCGATAGCGGCAATTACTCCGGCGGTATCAGGAGCAGCATCCAGTTTTGGCACGCGATAATCGATCGTATCGCCGGTGAATTTCGCCATGGTAGTGATTGTCGAGACGTAATGCGGGTGCAGCCCGCGGCACAGCACGGCCTTACCTCTCCTGGTAATCCGCCCGGCCATCGCGACCGCTTCCCAACAGGCGGTCGAGCCATCATACATCGAGGCATTGGCAATGTCGGTTCCAAACAGGCGCGCAACCTGGGTCTGAAACTCGAACAACACCTGCAGCGTGCCTTGTGCAATCTCGGGCTGATAGGGCGTATAGGCAGTCAGGAACTCGCCGCGCTGGATCAGATGATCAACCGAGGCCGGAATATGGTGCCGATAGGCCCCAGCCCCCAGAAAGAACGGCACCGAACCGGCGCTGACATTCTTCGCCGCCAGCGCACCCATGTGGCGTTCCACCGCCATTTCGCTGGCATGGAGCGGCAGGCCGGCGATCGGCCCGGAAAGCCGCGCTTCAGCCGGAACATCTAGAAACAGATCGTCCACCGAGGCAGCACCGATGATCCCGAGCATCTCGGTCCGGTCAGAAGCAGTAAGGGGCAGATAACGCATCGGTTCAAAGCTCCGCGACGAAGGCATCATAGGCAGCGCGGTCCATCAGCCCGGCCAATTCAGCGGGGTCTGACAAGGTCAGACGAAACAGCCAGCCGCCCTTCTCGGGGTCGGTGTTGACCAGTTCCGGCTCGCCTTCCAGAGCGGCATTGGTGTCTGTCACCGTGCCGCTGGCGGGTGAGTAGACGTCCGAGGCGGCCTTGACGGAATCGACCACGCAAGGCGCATCACCTTTCTTCAGCGCGGCTCCGGCGGCGGGCAGATCGACAAAGGTGATGTCGCCCAGCTGGCCTTGCGCATAATCGGTGATGCCGACGGTTCCGGTTGAACCATCGACTTCAATCCATTCATGGTCCTGGGAATAATAGCGAGTCATGGGTTCACTCCTCAGCGGTGATAGCGGTGGGGGACAAAGGGCATCGGCACGACGCGCGCTGGCAAGCGGCGGCCGCGGACATCGATCTCGAGGGCGCTGTCAGGCACGGCCTGGGCTGCATCAACATAAGCCATGGCAATGGGGCGCTCGAGACTTGGTGAGAAAGCACCTGATGTAACAATGCCAACTTCCTGATTATTAGCAAACAACAGTGCACCTTCTCGCGCCGCCATCCGGCCTTCGAGCGCAAGCCCGATCCTTTTGCGAGCTGGACCAGAAGTCAGCAACGGTACAATCCGCTTGGCGCCGGGAAAGCCGCCATCATGGCGACGGCGCTTATTGATCGCAAACGCTAGCCCGGCCTCAGCCGGATCGGTCCCGGCGGTCAGATCATGTCCGTAAAGCGGCAGCCCGGCCTCAAGCCGCAATGAATCGCGCGCGCCAAGGCCTATCGGCTTTACTTCGGGCTCACCGCACAACAGCGTGGCAATCTGCTCGGCCGCCTTGGCTGGCAATGAGATTTCGAAGCCGTCTTCGCCTGTGTAGCCCGACCGGCTGATGGTAACGAGCACTCCGGCGATCTCGAACTTGCCAAAATGCATGAAGGTCAGCGCGGAAAGTGGATATTCGCCGGTCACGTGCCGCTCGAGTGCGACAAAGGCCTTGGGACCCTGCAACGCCAGTAAGGCCTGTTCATCGAGGTGGTTAAGTGTCACTTCATCGGGCAGGAATTCCCGCAAATGAGCGATATCATCCCATTTGGTCGCGCCATTGACCACGAGGAACAGGCTGTCCGGCCAGCGTGAAACGATCAAGTCGTCGAGGATCCCTCCGTCCTCACCCAGTAGCAGCGAATAGCGTTGATCGCCCAGCTTTAGCGTAGAAAGATCAATCGGCAGCAGCGCCTCAAGCGCCGCGTCGGCACCATCGCCGGAAATCAGCAGCTGGCCCATGTGCGACACATCGAACAATCCGGCGCTGGTCCGGGTCCACAGATGCTCAGCAATGATCCCGTCATACTGGACCGGCATCCAGTACCCGGCGAACTCGACCATCCGGCCGCCGCGCGCGCGATGCCAGGCATCAAGCGGCAGGGTGAGCACTTCCAGCTCTTCCGCATCATCAATGTCGTAGGTTTCGCTCACAGAAATTTCCCGCACAGATAGCACCAGATTCGGTGCCCCCTCTGTCACGGAAACCTGAGAGCTTTCCCCCGCTTCGCCCTTTAAAGGACTGACAAGGTTACCCCTTCGGCGGCCCTGCCCAAATCAGGCAGAACACTTTCCAGAGCATCGCTATCGACCCACGCGGTCCATTTGCCTGAGAGATTCCGGGGCGGTTGCTCCTTCGGCGCCCAGCAGTCCGTCCAAAGACGAATCACCGGGGCTCTCCCGCGCGATCAGCGACAGTGGCGAAATGGCCACCTCGAGTGATCGAGTCAACGCTTGGTAAAGTTTCGTCCCCTAATTGGTCAATTTTCTTAACCCGCGCGGCGAGCAGCCCGCTGGATCGCATCATGCTCGAACACAAACCGGCCGGCAGCCTTTTCGCGGCTCAAGCCAATGATCGCCTGAGCCACCGTATCCGCCTTGATCGAACGGTATTTGCGGAATTCGCCGTGGAGCAGCAGATCGGAGAACGGACTGACCAGCATGGCCGCATGCTCGCCGATCCGGCGATCTCCGCCGCGCGGTCCGCGCAGCAGCCCGGGGCGCAATATGTCGAGCCGCGGAATACCGATCTTGCCCAAGGCTTGCTCAGTCTCGCCCTTCACCCGCAGGTAAAAGTTCTTCGACATCGCGTCGGCCCCGACCGAGGAAATCACGATCATCTGCCGGATCCCGGCAGCCTTAGCCGCCTTGGCGCAGGCTAACACGAGATGCTCGTCAACGGCACGCAATGCTGCCTCATCCTTGCCTGCCGCACGCCAGGTGGTGCCAAGCGCGCAAACCAGCACGTCAGCCGAGGCCGCCGCGATTGCATCACCCCAATTGGCCGGGTCAGCCACCAGCAGCTCCATGCGCGCGCCCTTGGGCAGGCTGGCTTCTCGCCGGGCGATCCCGACAATCCGGAAGTCGCTGCGGCCAACGCCGTACTGGATCAGCCGAGAACCGATCAGACCCGTGGCGCCGACCAGCGCGATCCGCTTGGGACTAGACATTGCGCAACCCTTCCGGTGTCCGGCCGAAAATCTTCGCGTGAGCAGAGATGGCGTATCGATCTGTCATCCCGGCGATAAAATCCGCAATGTGCCGGCTGCGCTGTGGTTCCTGCGCTGGAAGCCGCGCAGCCCATTCCCGGTCCATCAGCGCCGTGTCCTGCGCAAAAGCGGCATAGAGCTGCGCAGTCACTTCCCGGGCGCGCTCGGACGTGCCGATTTGTTCGGGGTGGTAATAGAGCTTATCGTACATGAACCGCTTGAGGCTACGCTCCTGATCCGCCAGCACCGTTGAGAAGGCTGCGGTCGCTCGCCCTGCCCCGCGAACATCGCTGACATCCGCCATTCCGGAAGCACGTGCCGCCGTTTCACCGATCACATCATTGACCATCAGCCCGATCTGGCTGCGGACCAGTTCGTGCAGTTGCCGGTCGCGCGGGGCGGAGGGGAACCGCGCTTCCACAGCGCGCCATTGATCGGCGACGAAATCAAGTGCCAACAGCTCGTCCAGATCAAGGAAACCGGCGCGAAGCCCATCGTCAATGTCGTGATTATCATAGGCAATGTCATCAGCCAGCGCGGCGACTTGCGCTTCGAGCGAGGCCCATTGCCCCAGCTCCAGCGGGAAGGCCGCGTCAAGTTCGGCCAACGCCCAGGTCGACTGACCGACCGGGCCGTTGTGTTTGGCCAGACCCTCGAGCAGTTCCCATGACAGGTTCAGCCCCTCATGCTCGCAATAGGGCGATTCGAGCCGCATCAGCACCCGCAGGCTGTGGGCATTATGATCGAATCCGCCATGCTTTTGCAGCGCCGCATTCAGAGCCTCTTCGCCGGCGTGCCCGAACGGCGGGTGGCCGATGTCATGGGCCAAGGCCAGCGCTTCGGTCAGATCCTCGTCCAGCCCCAGAGCGCGGGCGATGACCCGCGCTATCTGCGCCACTTCGAGGCTATGCGTCAGCCGCACACGGTAATGATCGCCATCGGGCGCGATAAATACCTGGGTCTTGTGACGGAGGCGGCGGAAGGCGATCGAATGGACGATCCGATCCCGGTCGCGCTGATATTCGCTGCGCGGGCCGCGGTTGAGCGCCCCATCGATCGGAAACTCGCGGCCCCGGCTGCGCGCCGGGTCAGAGGCGAACGGAGCGCGAGTCAAGCCTCGGCCTGTTTTTCGCCCATGATCCAGTCGACCGCAGCCTCGGCATGGATCCGTGTGCAATCGTAGATCGGCAGGACATTGGCATCGACATCGACGATCATCTCCAGCTCGGTGCAGCCCAGTACCACTGCCTCGGCCCCGTCCTGCGCCATATTGGTGATGATGGTCTTGAGCTCGCGCTCCGCGTGGCGGCTGGCCTTGCCCAGCAGCAGCTCGTCATAAATGATCCGGTCGAGCGTAGCGACAAAGGCCATTTCCGGCGGAAGCAGTTCAATATCCCGGGCTATCAGCTTTTGCCGATAAAAACTCTCCAGCATCACATTACTCGTGCCAATCAGGCCCGCTTTTCGCACGCCCTTTTTCGCCATTCGTTCCGCAACGCATTCGGCGATGTGAATTACTGGGACCGAAACCGCCCCTGCAACTTCATCATAAACCTTGTGCATCGAATTGGCGCCGATCACGATCGCGGTCGCCCCGGCCCGTTCAAGCCGCTTGGCCGAACCGGCGAGCACCTTGGCCGCATTCGCCCACTCTGCGGGAGTGGAAAGGCGGGTCAGGGCCGAAAAATCGAGGCTTTCGATCAGCAGCGGCGCGCTGGCCTGCTTGCCGGCACGGGCTTGCACCAGATTGTTGATGTGATCGTAATAGGTGCGGGTGGAGAGCCAGCTCATCCCGCCAATCAGGCCAAGTTTGCGCAAAGTCAGTCACTCCTGAGGGATATGCGGTACCCCGTTCGCGGCGTCTTTAGGCAAGAGCTGTCGGCTCGTCCAGCCGCAGCGCTGTCAGACGGCCGGAGAGCCCATGAACCGGGCGACATCCGCGGCGCTTTGCTCAGCGAGCTCTTGTTGCGGCAGATGGCCGATGCCCGGATAAAGGATCAGCTGGCTGCCGGGGATCGAGCGGGCATACCAGCGCGCGCCATCAGCATTGATCAGCCGATCCTCCTCGCCCCACAACACCAGCACTGGCAGCTTGAGGGCGGCCAGCCGGGCTGGATCGAAGCTCTGACGCTTGGCGGCAAAGCGGGTGATCGTCGCTTGCCGGTTGCCTGGATAGCGCAGCAGTTCCCAATAGCGGTCAACCGTTGCCGGGGTGATGAACGCCTGATTGGTCACGCTTTGGCGCAGGCTTTTTTCAACCAGGCTGCGCGGCGTGATCCAGCGCATCAGCTGGTTGAGCCCCGGCAAGGCAGCTAGCTTGAAGCCGAGATTGCCGGGAGTCGGACTGGCCTTGGGCGCGCCGCCGGCATCAACCAGAACCAGCCCGCTCAGCCGCTCGGGATGGTTCATGGCATAGCTCGCTGCAATCGCGCCACCCATCGAATTTCCGCCGAGGGTGAACTTCCCGATGCCCAGCCTGTCAGCAACTTGATTGATCGTGGCTTCAAAGGCCGTCAGCGAATAGTCGCCCGCCGGATTTGGACCGGTCAGCCCGTGCCCGATCTGATCGAACCGCACCACGCGGTATTGCCCTTTAAGCGCATCAACCCAGGCATCCCAGGTGTGGAGATCATCATTCGAGCCGTGCAGCAGCACGATTACCGGCGCACCGCGCGGACCTTCATCGCGCAGGTGGACAGTCAGACCCCCGCCCAGCTCAACAAACTGCGAGGGAGGCGCGCCATATTTAGCCTTCATCGCAGCCACATCGGTATCGGGTGTACGCAGCAACAGGAAGACAAGTCCCAGAACGGCGAGCAGCACCGCCAGCCATTTCACCAGCCGCTTCATCGTTTCATCTCCCTGACCCAGCGGGTCACAATATCAAGTCCATCAGGATCAAGGCTGGAGCGACCAACCTCGGGCATTGAAATTCCGCCTTCCAGACTTCCCATCCGGTAAAGCAGGATCGAATGGTCAGGATCGCCCGGCACGATGTCAAAATCCAGATTGCCCGAACCTCGCCCGGCCGCAACCGGGCGCTTGCCTATTCCCAGGCTGATCGGATCGGATTGCTCCCAGCGCAAATCCAAGCCCGAATTGGAGGCAGAACTGCGCGGATTGTGGCAATGCGCGCAATTAACGTCGAGATAGCCGCGCGCGGCATCGGCCAGCGGGACCTTGGCACGTTCCTCCCACAGCGGTACCCGGCGAGCAACGGCAGGAACGGTAGCAAGCCGCTTGGCCCGGTGCAGCGCGGCCAGCCAGCTGGCCGAGAGGTTACGCGCCTTGGGCCCGATCGGAGTGACGGCACCCGACAGGGCATGGCATTCCTTGCACTGGTTCTTGTTTGGAATGGCATAGCTGATTGCCACTCCCGCCGGGGTGGTGACCGGCACGCGGCCGCCTGCCAGCACCAGTCGCGCTTCGGTTTGCGCGGCGTTCCACTGGTAAGGGAGCGCCAGCCAGCCATCGGCGCGGTGGAGAAGCACCCGAGTTTCGATCAATTGGTTCCCAAACTTGAAGGTTTTGATCAGTGCCGTACCGACCGGAAGATCGAGCAACCCCTCGCCTTGAGCCCGGGCTTTCGTCCCGTCTGGCAAATAGACAAAGCGCAGCTTTTCCGAACCATCGGACCACAGCGGCGTATTCAGCTGATAAGGCGTTACGCCCGCCGATGGACGCTGCCCAGCGCCATTGGCGAAGAAGCCAAACTCCG
Source organism: Novosphingobium sp. (assembly GCA_046590275.1). GTDB lineage: Bacteria > Pseudomonadota > Alphaproteobacteria > Sphingomonadales > Sphingomonadaceae > Novosphingobium. Next base: position 36,947 of record JBKJTN010000170.1, on the reverse strand, counting down.
AGAGGTTTGAAGGGAATGCTGCACCAGTGATCGCAGGGTCATTCACCTGCCGGAGCGGCGCCGCAGCAGCTGCCACCGCCGCCGCTGCAATCGCCAGCGCCGGGACAAGCAGTTTCATGCCTTGATCCGAGCCTCCATTGCCGCCGGTGCGCCGACTCCCGAAGGCAGCGGCACAGTCTTGGGGGACACAAGCTTGAGTGGCCCAGGCTTGGCTGCTTCCATGCCGGCACCCTGCGCCGGCAAGTTCAACGAGATACCGGCGATCGGGCTGGTCAGGATCAAAGCAGTCGGTCCGCCCAGGCCATCCCACAAGACCGGCGGCAGGGCCCCGCCAAAAGCCGCGCTCAGCGCGTCTCCGCCCGGAAATGCGGGCGCGGATCCTCCGCCGCTTATCCGATTTTCGCCAATCACCACATGGCGCGGAAAGGGGTTGTAGTTCTTGTCGGTGAACTTGTTGGTATAGGCGACAACCATGATCTGCGCGGTGCCGTTGTCCGCCAGGACGTTATCGCGCACCAGCACGCCATCGTTGGCCATGATCAGCACGCCGGTACCGCGCAGCACGCCAGCGACGATATTGCCCTTGGGAGCAAAATTCGGTGTGTCGTTGGCCACCACCAGGTTGCGCTCAAGTACCGTGTTGCCCCCATTCATCACCGGCAGATTGGGCAAGTCGAACACCAGAATTCCGCCGGTATTGCGCGTCGCCAGATTACCCAAGACCAGCGCATTGCGGCTGTTCTCGATCTCGATCCCGGCAACATTGCTTTCGGCCACCGAATAGCGGACGGTGATGTCCTTGCTCTGCCCGACATATATGCCAGCATCAGACGCGCCCGACACCTTGCAGCCGTCAATCAGCACCCCGGTGCTTTCAACCGGATAAATCCCGTAGGCGCCGTTGGTTTCCTTGGGTCCGCCGGTCCATTCCACACGGACGCGGTAATAGACGATCCGGTCTGCACCCTTGGATTTGATCCCGTCGCCCTTTGAATTTTCCACTGCGAAATCGCGCAAGGTGACATCGTCAGACGTAACCAGCAGCCCTTCACCGGCGCCCTGTTGGCCAGTGAAGTCGAGCACCGTCGCCTCCATTCCCGCGCCGCGCACGATCACGCCGTTCACGTCGAGCGAAAGTCCGTCGGTGAGGGTAAACCGACCCGCCCCCAGTTTCACGACATCCCCTGGCTGGGCCAGAATCAGCGCCTCTTGCAATCGCTGTTGCGCGCCATCCCCTGCGGCAACGTCGATTGTCTTGGCGTGAAGCGGAGCAGCAAAGGCTAGCGCCATGGCCGAAGCGAGCAGAGTGCGGGATATCGTCATTCGGCGAATGAAGCGCTTACATCAGTGTAAGTCAACCAATGAGAGCTTACCGCTTCTCCGGCGCCAACCCGCTGGCGCACAACGCGGCAGAACTCGCGGTGACCTCGATCGCCTCGGCATCGCCAACCCGGTGAACCGCTCCGACATAATCCCACAGCGAGCGCTTCTCGCCCTTAAGCTGTTTCAGCTTTTGCAGCTGGCCGATGCTGAGCCGGTCGGTCATCCGGCTCGCCATGCAAGAAGCATTGGCATCGGACAGGCCTGCCTCAACCATCGCACTCTTGACCTGGCCGTGAGCGAGTCTGGAAACACAGCCTCCCATCGCCAAAACGGCGATTATCAAGGCGATGCGCCTCATCAATGCTGGAGCGCCTTGACGATATCCTCGACCATCTTCTTGGCGTCGGCCAGCAGCATCATGGTCTGGTCGATGTAGAACACGTCATTGTCGACACCCGCATAGCCGACCCCGCCCATGCTGCGCTTGATGAACATGATGGTCTTGGCCTTCTCGACATCGAACACCGGCATTCCATAGATCGGACTGGTCTTGTCGGTCTTGGCTGCCGGATTGACCACATCGTTGGCGCCGATGATGAAGGCGACATCAGTTTGTGCAAATTCGCCGTTGATGTCTTCCAGTTCGAACACTTCGTCGTAGGGGACATTGGCTTCGGCCAGCAGCACATTCATATGGCCGGGCATTCGGCCCGCCACCGGATGGATCGCATATTTGACCCGCACGCCCTTGGCTTTCAGCTGATCGCCCATCTCGCGCAGCACATGCTGGGCCTGCGCCACCGCCATGCCATAGCCCGGGATGATGATGACCTGCTCGGCCTCGCCCAGCAGGAAAGCCGCATCTTCGGCACTGCCGCGCTTCCATGGGCGCTGCTCCTTGGCCTCGCCGCCAGACGCTGAGGAATCGACCCCAAACCCGCCCGCAATCACCGAGATGAAGCTGCGGTTCATCGCCTTGCACATGATGTAGGAGAGGATCGCGCCCGATGATCCGACCAGCGCCCCGGTGATGATCATCGCGGTGTTGTGCAACGTAAAGCCCATCGCCGCAGCCGCCCAGCCCGAGTAGGAGTTGAGCATCGAGACGACCACCGGCATATCCGCCCCGCCAATCGGGATGATCAGCAGGAAGCCGATCAGGAAGGCGAGTGCCGTCACCGTAGCGATCACCCACAACGACTGGTCGAGGGTGAAATAGCCGGTCAGGCCTATAATGGCGGCCAAAGTGCCAAGGTTGATGATATGACGCCCCGGCAGCATGATCGGCGCGCCGCTCATCTTGCCAGCCAGCTTGAGGAAGGCGATGATCGAGCCCGAGAAGGTAATCGCACCGATGGCGATGCCAAGGCCCATTTCGATGCGGCTGACCGGATCAATCATGCCGTCCTCGCCCAGAATTCCGAACGCTTCCGGGTTGAGATAGGCCGCCCAGCCGACCAACACCGCCGCAAGGCCGACGAGCGAATGGAACGCCGCGACCAGTTGCGGCATGTCGGTCATCTTGATCCGCCGCGCGATGATCCAACCGATGCTCCCGCCAAGCGCAATGGCCGCAATGATCTGGCTCAGCGTCACCAGATCATCGGGTGAGGGCTTGGGCAGATAATTGCCCGGCGGAATCGGTGCCGAAACTGCAAGCGTGGTCACGACCGCCAGCGCCATTCCGGCCATGCCAAAGCGGTTGCCCTTGCGCGATGATGCGGGCGAAGAAAGTCCGCGCAGGGCGTAGATGAAGGCTACGCCGGACAGCAGATAGGCGATCAGCGCCCATTCGGGGATCGCGTGGAGCATTACCTTAGCGGTCCTTTTTCTTATACATCGCGAGCATTCGCGCAGTCACCGCAAAGCCGCCAAAAATATTGACGCTCGCCAGCACAACCGCCAGCAGCCCCAGCCATTTCGAGCTCGCGCTACCCGCCGCAGCACTGGCAATCAGCGCTCCCACGATAATCACCGACGAGATCGCATTGGTTACCGCCATCAACGGCGTGTGCAACGCCGGAGTGACCGACCAAACGACGTAATAGCCCACGAAGCAGGCCATCACGAAGATCGAGAGGATGGAGATAAAGTCCACTTGCGTTCCCTTCAGCCGAGCAGCCGCTCGTTGACCACCTTGCCGCCATGCGTCAGCCGCACGGCGTTGCCGATTTCTTCGTCGAGGACTGGCCGCCCCGCTTCCTTGTCCCAGAACGCGCTCAGGAAATTGTAAAGATTCCGCGCGAACAGTGCAGAGGCGTCGGCAGCGAGATGTGCTGGCGTGTTCGAATGGCCGATGATCTTGACCCCGTGACGAACGACCATCTCATCCGGCTTCGAGCCTTCGACATTGCCGCCCTGCGCCACCGCCAGATCGAAAATCACGCTGCCGGGCTTCATCGTTGCGATCTGGGCGTCCGTGATCAGGCGCGGTGCAGCGCGGCCGGGGATCAGTGCGGTGGTGATGACGATGTCCTGCTTGGCGATGTGGGACGAGACCAGTTCGGCCTGCGCGACCTTGTATTCATCCGACATTTCCGTGGCATAGCCGCCCGCGCCTTCGCCTTCGATCCCGGCGACACTCTCCACGAAGATCGGCTTGGCCCCAAGCGACATGATCTGCTCTTTGGTCGCCGAACGCACGTCGGTTGCGGAAACCTGCGCTCCCAGCCGCCGCGCGGTGGCGATGGCTTGCAGCCCGGCCACGCCCACGCCCATGATGAAGGCCTTGGTCGCGCTGATCGTGCCTGCCGCGGTCATCATCATCGGAAAGGCCCGACCATAGGCATCCGCAGCGGCGATCACTGCCTTGTAGCCTGAGAGGTTCGATTGGCTGGAAAGGATGTCCATCGATTGCGCACGGGTGATGCGCGGCATGAATTCCATCGCCAGTGCCTCAAGTCCTGCAGCGGCATACTCATCGATCCTCGCGCGCTGCACGAACGGATCAAGCCCCGCGACAACCCATGCGCCCGGATTCGCGCCCTTCAGCAATTTGGCATCCGGACCTTGTACGCCGAGCACGATATCCGCGCCTTTGACGGCAGCAGCGGCTTTCAGCACTTCAGCCCCGGCGGCGGAATATTCAGCGTCACCAATTGAGGCGGCCTCTCCGGCCCCCGATTCCACGGCCACAATGGCCCCCAGCGCGATGAATTTCTTCACCGTTTCGGGGGTCGCAGAAACACGACGCTCTCCGCTCGCGCGTTCTTTCAGAACCGCGATCCGATGCCCCTGGCTCATGCTAGGGATCAGGAAATCAGTATGATAACGACGGCGGTGATGATCGCGACCACGGGAGCCGCCACTTTGATCAAACCGATAAAGCCCGCATAGGTCGATTCTGCTGCCTTCATGTCATTGCCCGAAGTCATAATTCGATCCCTGTATCCATTGGGTTTGTTTCAAGCTCGCGCTCTATCGCCGCAAGACGCAACGCTCAAGGAGCAAAAGCAAAACAGCCAGTCAGAATCGTAAACCTTAATTCCGTCTTTACCCCTCAGCGCTATGACAAGCTGGACTCAATTGGGGGGCCTGACGGAAAACAATGGCGGAAATCGAACAGCGCCTGCTGATGCTGATCGATGATGAACCGGCCCAGTGCCGGCTCATCACTGCATTGGCTGCCCGTGAAGGGTGGCGAACACTGGTCGTCCGCGATTCGGAAACTGCAATTGCCACGCTGGGTACTCGTCAAGGAATGGAGCTAGCCGCAATCGTGCTGGATCAGTGGGTTCCAGGCGACGATGCTTGCACCCTTATTGCCGAGCTCAAGAGCCGCCGTCCGGCTTTGCCGATCCTGATGCTGACAACCAGCGCCTCGCCGCTGCTTGCGGTGGAAGCGATGCGCGCCGGGGCCACCGACTATCTGGTAAAGCCCGTTGCGCCTGACCGCCTGATGCAAGCCTTGCGCGCGGCAACCACGCGCGAAGCGCCGCGCGACGAACTTATGCCGATGACCGAGAAAATGCACGGCACGCTTAATTTCGATGCGATGATCGGCGCGGCTCCCACTTTCCGCGCGGCTCTGGCGGTTTCCGCCAAGGCGGCGCGCGGCCACACTCCCGTTCTGATCGAGGGCGAAAGCGGCACCGGCAAGGAGATGCTGATCCGCGCGATGCACGCCGCATCCCCGCGTGCCAAAGCGTCGTTCCGGCTGGTTAATATTGGCGGGGTTCCCGCTCACTCGGTCGAATCGTTGCTGTTCGGCCATGAAAAAGGTGCCTTTCCCGGGGCCTTTGATCGCCATATCGGCGCGCTACAACATGCCGATGGTGGGACGCTGGCGCTTGATGAGATCGACCGCCTGCCGCTGGGCGTGCAGCAACGGTTGCTCGAATCGCTCGAGCGTGGCGACGTCCGCCCGATTGGCGCGCGCCACAGCTTCCGGGTTGATGTCCGTCTGATCGCGGCCAGCAATTTCCCACTGCGCGATCTGGTTGAGGCTGGGCAATTTCTGGCCCCGCTGTATCAGGCGCTTAGCGGTGTTCAGGTTTGCCTCCCGCCGCTGCGTGAGCGGACTGGCGATCTTTCCGCGCTTGCCCGCTATTTCCTGACCCGGATCGGCGAACAGCCCGGTCTGCGGCCCCTGGGAATTACCGACAGCGCGTTGTCGCTGCTCGCCGCATACGACTGGCCTGGCAATGTCCGGCAGCTTCAGGCGGTATTGTTCCGGGCCGCGGTGTTCTGCGATGGCGACGCGCTGACCGCCGATGATTTCCCGCAGCTCTCAGACCTGCTGGGTGATGGCAATCATGCTCAGGGACAAGCGGTGCAGGAAGGCGTGGGCGTGATGCTTTATACCGCCGACGGCAATCTCCGCCCGCTGGAAGAGATCGAGGCCGATGTGATCCGGCTTGCCATCGGGCATTATCGCGGACGGATGACCGAGGTCGCCCGCCGTCTCGGGATCGGTCGCTCGACGCTGTACCGCAAGCTCAGCGATCTGGGGATAGACAACGCCGCTTAAGCAGGCCTAGCCTGCCTTGCATGACAGCTGCTCCATTTGATTTCACCGGGCGCACGGCGCTGATCACCGGCGCTGCATCGGGTATCGGTGCGGCAACCGCGAAGCTGCTGGCCAGTCTTGGTGCGGCGGAGCTGATCCTGGTCGATTTCAACGAACCGCGGTTGACCGCGCTGGAGGTTCGCTGCGAGCGGCGGGACTTCATCGGCGATGTTGCCGACCCAGCCCTGTGGGAAAGAATCGGCAGCACCCTGCACCAGCTTGACCACGCCGTTCTCAACGCCGGAATTGCTGGCAATGGCAAGACCATTGCCGAGATGCAGTTCGCCGATTGGCGGCGCACGCTGGCGACCAATCTCGACGGGGTTTTTCTGGGGCTGCACATGGCTATGCCAATGATGGTGAAGAACGGAGGCGGCAGCATAGTGTTGACCGCTTCGGTGGCGGCAGTCCGTGCAGTTTCGACTATAGACTATGGCGCATCGAAGTCCGCAGTTGCGCATATGGCCAAGATTGCCGCGCGCGAAGGCGGGCCCGACGGGGTGCGGGTCAATGCAATCGCCCCGGGCGGGGTCGACACGCCGATCTGGGACCAGTCTGGCGTATTTGCCAGGCAGGTCGAACGCTTCGGCAGCCGCGAGGAGGCAATCCGCGAGTTTGGCAAGCTGGGCTGCCCGATCGGGCGGTTTGCGTCAGCGGACGAAATCGCCGGGCAAATTGCATTCCTGCTGTCCGACATGGCCGCAACCGTGACCGGTGCAATCCTTGTCAGCGATGGCGGCTTTTCGGTTTAGCCCGCAGGGATCTGGCTGAAATCGGTCAGCGCAGCATCGCGTAATCCGCGCCAGACGTGCAGCGCCTGGACCGTTTCGGCCACATCATGGACCCGCACCAGCTGCGCTCCGGCGTCGAACGCCTTGGCCGCCAGCACGAGCGAGCCGCCGAGCCGCTTGTGCGCTGGAGCCTCGTTGGAGAGCGCACCGATCAGTCGTTTGCGGCTCGCGCCGACCAGCAGTGGCTGGCCCAACGCGTGGAACAGCGAAAGGGCATTCAGCAGCGTAAGATTATCCGCCAACGACTTTCCGAAGCCGATGCCGGGATCAAGGATGATGTGCTCGCGCGCCACGCCCGCCTCGATCGCCGCATCGCGCCGATCGCGCAGCCAATCGAACACATCGAGCGCCACATCGCGGTAATCGCCGCCGCTGTGCAGGTCTTCACCCTCACCCGGTGCATGCATCAAGACCACGGGTACGCCCGAGCGCGCGGCGAATTCCAGGCTGCGAGGATCGTGGCGCAGCGCGGAAACGTCGTTGATGATGTTCGCTCCCGCAGCTATCGCGGCTTCCATTACCGCCGGGCGGCGCGTGTCTATGCTGATTGCAGCGCCCATCGCGGCCAGACGCTCAACCGAGGGAATGACTCGCTTGAGCTCGTCACCCTCCCAAACTGCGGCCGCGCCCGGGCGAGTCGATTCCCCGCCCACGTCGATGATCGCCGCTCCCACCTCAACCATCGCCGCAGCATGGGCATGAGCCTCTGCGGGATCGTCGAGGAACTTGCCGCCGTCCGAAAAACTGTCGGGTGTGACGTTGAGGATGCCCATGATCTGGCTCTGATCGAGCCGCACCGTGCGGGCGCCCAATTGCAGCGGCGCGCGGACGGCGGTGAGCGAGGACCACTGCGCCTGAGCCTGCTCTGCCAGCCCATCGGGCAGCCGCGCCAGAACATCGCCCATATCGGCCACCGCGACGCGGGTGCGCTGAACAATCTGCCCGTTGCGCCTGACAATCAGTGCAAAGCGGCCGGCATAGACCATCCCGCCGGCCAGCCGTATTGCTTCGCCATCCTCGCTCTGGGGCGATTCAGTAAGGGCAATCGGGCGAAGGTAGAGGGTTTGCGTCAAGGCTCCGTTGCCAGCAGATAGAGCTGCCGGATCGCATCGATCGGCTTAAGCTCGCCCTCATGCTCGATGTGCCAGAAGGTCCAGCCGTTGCACGAAGGCGCGCCCTGCAGCTTGGCGCCCAGGCCATGGATCGAGCCACTTTCGGTGCCCGACAGCAAAGTACCATCGGCGCGCACGCTCGCCTTGATCCGCCGCTTCTTGTCAAAAATCGCCGATCCCGGCGTGATCCAGCCGGTTTCGACCAGCTGACCGAACGCGACCTTGGGGGCGGACTTGCCGACCTGCATCGTTGTTAGCGCGCTCTCATCGAGCGGCAGCGCCAGATCGATCCGTTCCATCGCGACTTCGCGGTAGATGTCTTCCTTTTCGCAACCGATCCATTCGCGGCCGAGCCGCTTTGCCACTGCGCCGGTGGTGCCGGTCCCGAAGAATGGATCGAGGATGACATCGCCCTTATGAGTTGTGGCGAGCATGACCCGGTACAACAGCGCCTCGGGCTTCTGGGTCGGATGAGCCTTCACTCCATCGCGCTTGAGCCGCTCCTGCCCGCCACAAATCGGCAAAACCCAGTCAGAACGCATCTGAAGTTCATCATTCAATGTCTTCATGACCCGGTAATTAAACGTGTAACGGCTCTTCTCGCCCTGCGAGGCCCAGATCAGGGTTTCATGGGCATTGGTGAACCGGGTGCCCTTGAAATTGGGCATCGGGTTGGCCTTGCGCCAGACAATGTCGTTGAGAATCCAGAACCCCAGGTCCTGCAGGATCGCGCCGACTCGAAAAATATTGTGATAGCTGCCGATCACCCACAGCGAACCATTGGGCTTGAGCACGCGGCGCGCCTCGGTCAGCCACTCACGGGTGAATTTGTCGTAGGTGGCGAAGCTGTCAAACTTGTCCCAGGCGTCGGTCACCGCATCGACATGGCTGCCATCGGGCCGCGCCAGATCGCCACCGAGTTGAAGGTTATAGGGGGGATCAGCGAATACCAAGTCGACGCTGGCATCGGGCAGTGTCCGCATCGCCGCGACGCAATCGCCGGGAATGATTTGTCCGAGCGGCAATTCGGCTTTGACGTCGGCTTGACGCGCTACTTCCTGCGCAGCACGAAACCGTGCCCGATCGCCAACCAGAATTTGTCCCATATCTTGCGTCCATCCCCCTCGATTGCCCCTCACGGTGAGTCATAAGCTTGCCGCCGTCAAGCAGCGACTCCGCGGGAATCCTAGCAATTCAGGGTTAACAGGCGGTCAACACACGGCGAACGAAACGGGGCCGACACAGCATCTAGAGTCTGAGGATTCACCCGAGACTCTATATGCAGTGGTGTGACGTTGCGGACTCTGTAGCGAAAATAATTTCGCCGTGCGGATCATGCAGGCGGCAGGCCGGGGTCGATTCCAGTCATCCGGGCTGACACTTCCCACAGTCTGCGCGCGAGGTCAGGATTGCTCGCCATGCGGCTCCGCGACGCTTTGCCCGAAGTCCCGCGCATTTCGCCCAGGCCTTGCGGACCGAAGTAGCCTCCTGGCTGAACATCTGGCGCGCTGGCGGCTTGAAGCGCAGGCCAGGCGCCTTGGGCTGCACTGTTGAGGAGCAGACCAACCAGCGGCGCGGCGATCCGGAACGGGCCGGCATGGCGCATCAATTCGGTTGCCGCGATACCGGGATGGCAAGCAAGCGCCGTCACCGGCGAGCCGGCTGCGCGCAGGCGCCGGTCAAGTTCGAACAGGAACAGCAGATTGGCCAGCTTGCTGTCGGAATAGCGCTTGGTGCGAAGATATCCCTTTTCGGCATTGAGATCGTCCCAATTCAGATTGCCGCCATTGTGGGCAAGGCTGGCGGTGATGACGACCCGCGATCCCGCTGTCTGGGCCAGCTTTGGCAGCATCAGCGATGTCAGTACGAAACAGCCGAGGTGATTGACCCCGAACTGCAGCTCGAAACCTTGAGCGGTGCGGGTCAGCGGCGGGAACATCACGCCTGCATTGTTGAGTAACACATCGAGCCGCGGTTCCTTGTCCGCAAGTTCGGCAGCAGCCCGGATGCTGGCGATGTCCGCTTGATCCAGCGGCAGGAAGGCAAGGTCAGCACCCGGAGTTTCCCGCCCGATTTGCGTCATCGCAGCTTCGGCCTTGGCTTGACTGCGGCACGCCAGCAAGACTCGCGCTCCGTTGGCCGCCAGAACCCGGGCCGCCTCAAAGCCCAATCCGGTATTCGCGCCGGTAACAATGAAGCACTTGCCAGACTGATCGGCGACATCCGCATCGGTAAATCCAGTCATGCAACTCGCTCCGCTCTGGCCACCGGCGCGAAGCTGCGGCGGTGATGCCGGGTTGGACCATATTCCAGCAGCGCCGCCAAGTGCTGCGCGGTGCCGTATCCTGCGTTGCGTTCCCAGCCGTAGTGGGGATGCTGCTGCGCAAGGCTCCGCATCAGCCGGTCGCGGTGTTCCTTGGCGATGATCGAGGCGGCGGAAATGCAGGGCTCCAGCGCATCGCCGCCGATAATCGCGCGGGCCGGCCACACCCAAGCGGGCTGGCGGCCATGCGGGGTCATATTGCCATCAATCAGCACCCCATCCGGTGCGGTTCCGAGCTTTTCACACAGCGCGCGAACTGCGAGCGTCATCGCCAGCATGGTTGCCCCGAATATATTGAGCCGGTCGATCTCGTCGGCCTCAACCACACCAAGCGCCCAGTAGCAGCTGGCCTTGATCGCCGGTTCGAGGATTGCGCGGCGCTTGGCCGACAGCTTCTTGGAATCATCGATCCCGTCCGGTGCAGCCGTGCCCAGCAAGACTGCAGCCGCTACCACCGGCCCTGCCAAAGGTCCGCGCCCGGCTTCATCAACGCCGATAATCAGCGGACGATTCAAGGTCCTGGTCAAGGCCTTGGCATTCTGGAAAAAGATGGGCATTCTCTCCGGCATGTTACGATCCCGCTGGCTCATTGCCCTATCGCCCCTGCCCCTTTTCCTCGCAAGCTGCGGCGCTGCACAATCTGGGGAAAGCAAGAGCGCCGCGCAGGCGGCCTTGGCGTTCACCACAACCGAAATGGCGCGGTTTGATGAACCCTGGGCGATGGCATTCCTGCCCGGCACGCCCTACGCCCTGATTACCAAGCGAGGCGGCAAGCTGATGCTGTGGAAGCAAGGCGGGCAAGCAATCGAGGTGGCCGGCGTTCCAGCGGTCGACTATGCTGGTCAAGGAGGGCTCGGCGATGTGGTGCCCGCTCCGGATTTTTCGACCAGCGGAATGATCTATCTGAGTTACGCCGAGGCGGGCCAAGGAGACAAACGCGGTGCCGCCGTGGCGCGCGCAAAGCTGGACCTGAAGCAACCCGCACCGCGGCTGACCGACCTCGCGGTGATCTGGCGCCAGTCCCCCAAAGTTACCGGGGAAGGCCATTACTCGCACCGGATCGCCTTCTCGCCCGATGGCAATTTCCTGTTTATTTCCTCGGGCGATCGGCAGAAATTCACCCCGGCGCAGGATCTGGGCCAAAACCTTGGCAAGGTGATCCGCGTGCTGCCCGATGGTACCCCTGCGCCCGGAAATCCATTTGCTTCGCAAGGCGGTGTCGCGGCTCAGGTGTGGTCGCTCGGCCACCGCAACGTGCTGGGTCTCAAATTCGACGCGCAGGGGCGGTTATGGGATCTTGAGCATGGCCCGGCCGGCGGTGATGAACTCAATCTGGTCAAACCCGGCCAGAACTATGGTTGGCCGCTGGTTTCGAACGGCGATCATTATAGTGGCAAGGCGATCCCGCGTCATGCCACTCGCCCCGAGTTTGCCGCGCCGGCAATCAGCTGGAACCCGGTGATCGCGCCAGGCGATTTCATTTTTTATTCAGGCGCGATGTTCCCTGAGTGGCGCGGACAAGCCATCATTGCCGCGCTCGGTAGCGGTGGGTTGGTTCGCGTCAAGATCGAGGGCAAGAGCGCGCGTGAGATAGAGCGCCTGCCTCTGGGCAACCGGATTCGCGAGATCGTCCAGGCCGACGACGGCGCGATCTGGGTGCTTGAAGATGGTGACAGCGCCCGGCTGCTTCGGCTTTCCGCCAAAAAATAGGGTTTTCCGTCGACAAGCGCGCGGGGCCACCCTATCGGCGCGGCCCTATGCCTGCCCAGACGAACCTCATTCCGCTCGATAACGTCGATCCTGCGCTCGTCGAAGATTTGCTCGACCGCGCATTCGAGCCGGAGCGCCGCACGCGCACGGCCTACAGCTTGCGCGAAGGGATGGACTGGCTGCCCGCTCTCAGCTTTGCGGCGCTGGACAGCAGCGATCAATTGGTTGGCACGATCCAGTGCTGGCCCGTGGCGCTTACCGATCCAACCGGCTGCGCCCATCCGATCATCATGATCGGGCCGGTCGCGGTGCTGCCCGAGCAGCAGGGTCATGGCTATGGCAAAGCGCTGATGCTCGCTAGCCTTGGCGCGCTTAGCCCCGAGGCGCCGCTGCCGCAGATGATGATCGGCGATCCCGAATACTATGGGCGGTTTTTCGGCTTCAGCAATGCCCACACCGGCGGGTGGAGCTTGCCTGGCCCGTTCGAGCAGCGCCGCCTGCTCGCGCGCACCGAAAACCCCGCCGTGCTCCCCCGCGAAGGCATGCTCGGCCCTTGGCGTAGGTAACAGGTTCTGGCAGGGCTAAGTCCATGCCCTATGAGCCGCCGCCAAATCTCACCGGACTGTCGCTGACCGAGATTGCTGCACTGGTGGAAGCCCGCGAGCTGCCACCGGTCGATCAATGGACCCCCGCCGACACGGGTGACAGTCTGATGCGGATCGCCGCAGATGGGCGCTGGTTTCATGACGCCAATGAATTCGGGGACGGCGAAATCAAGCGGCCGGCAATGGTCCGTGCCTTCGCCAGCCTGCTGACGCGCGACGATGCAGGCCAGCACTGGCTGGTGACCCCGCATGAACGCCTGTCAATTGAAGTGGAGGATGCGGCTTTTATCGCTACTGACGTCGTGCGTCAGGGCGGTGCGCTGGCGCTGCGACTGAGTACCGACGATCTTGTGATCGCCGGACCGGATCACCCGATCACCGCGCGCGGCGATCCCGATACGCCGGCGCTATACCTCGCGGTTCGCCATGGCACCGAGGCGCGGCTCAATCGCAGCACCTATATCCAGTTGGTCGGGCTGGCGGACGATGATCTAACTGTGACCAGTCAAGGCGCACGGTTTGCACTGGTGCCAGCATGAGCCGTCTGGTCGCGCGTCTCCATCGCCTCCACGAGCAGGGCCATTCTCGTGAATTGGACGATCTGCATGACGAGGTCGAACTCGCGCCCCAGCAATTGCGCGCGGCGGCGGTTCTCGTCGCGGTTACCGAGCGCGAGCGACCGGGCTTCCTGCTGATCCACCGCCCTTCCAACATGCGTTCGCACCCGGGACAGGTCGCCTTCCCCGGCGGCAAGATCGATCCCGGCGAAACCGCGGTCGACGCCGCGCTGCGTGAGGCCCATGAGGAGCTGGGGATCCATCAGCGCGACGTGACATTGATAGGCCCCAGCGATGTGTACCGGAGCGGATCGGGCTATGCGATCACCCCGGTCCTCGCCGTGGTCCCGCCCGACCTCGAGCTGTTCCCCAACCCCACTGAAGTTGCCGCCTGGTTCGAGGCGCCGGTTGATTTCGTGTTCGATGTCGCCAACCACCAGCATCAGACGGCATATTGGCAAGGGCGCGAGAGGCGCTACATCGAGATCATGTGGCAGCAGCATCGTATCTGGGGAGTGACAGCCGCCATCATCGCCAATCTGGCGCGCCGGATCGATTGGGTGGGGGGCACCAATGACTGAAGTGCTGCCTGCCGCGTCATGGACCAAGCGCGCCGATCTGATCGCGCTCGTCAAGGTATTCGGCACCGGCAACGCCCGCTATGTCGGCGGCGCGGTGCGCGACACGCTGCTGGGAATCGCGGTCAGGGACATCGATATCGCCACCCCGCTGGAACCGCGCGAGGTGATGCGGAGGCTGAAGGCGGCGGGCATCCGCGTTATTCCCACCGGGATCGACCACGGCACCGTCACCGCGCTGCTGGACGGCGGCCCGGTGGAGATCACCACGCTGCGCCATGACGTTTCCACCGATGGCCGCCGAGCGACAGTCGCCTTTGCGAGCGATTGGCAGGACGATGCGGCACGGCGCGATTTCACCATCAACGCCCTCTATGCCGATCCCGCGTCGGGCGAGATTTTCGACTATTTCGACGGGCTGGATGATCTCAAGGCGCGCCGGGTGCGGTTTATCGGCGATGCGGCTCAGCGCATCCGCGAGGATCACCTGCGGATCCTGCGCTATTTTCGGTTTCAGGCGCGGTTTGGCTCACAGCCTGCTGATCCGACATCGGAAAAAGCCTGCGCCGAATTGGCCGCAACGCTCAAAGGCCTGTCGCGTGAGAGGGTCGGCATGGAACTGTTCAACCTCCTCGCCCTGCCCGATCCTGCACCCACCGTGGCGCGGATGGCGCAGCTGGGTGTGCTGAGTGTGATCCTGCCTGAAGCCGATCCTTTACCCCTGGCGGCGCTGGTGGAGCAGGAGGTGCGTCAGAATGTGCCACCCGATCCGAACCGGCGGTTGGCGGCGCTATTGCCAGCCGATGCGGAATTAGCGGGACAAGTCGCCGCAAGGTTCCGGCTGTCGGGTGCGCAGAAAAAACGACTGATGAGCGCGACTGGGCGCAAAGCAAAGCCCCTCCTCTTCAGGGGAGGGGTTGGGGTGGGGCCTGTCCCCACACGCAGCGCCGCATCCGAAGGCGCCGCCCCACCCCCAACCCCCTCCCCTGAAGAGGAGGGGGCTCAGCACGCCCGCACCCTCGCCTATCGCCTCGGCATGGAACAAGCGCTCGACCGGCTACTGCTAACCGGCATCGACATCGCCCCACTCACCGGCTGGACCATCCCCATTTTTCCCCTCAAAGGCGGCGAAATCGTCGCGCGGGGGATCAAGGCCGGACCAGAAGTGGCGCGGATACTTCAGGCGGTAGAGGCGCGCTGGGTGGCGGAGGGGTTTCCAGACGAAGCGCGGGTTCGGGAGATTCTGACCGATCAACTGGACATTTCTGGAAAATGAGCTACATTGTAGCCCAGAGGTGATCCATGACCGCAAATGCCGTAGTCCGCGCCCGCATTGACGAGCGCACCAAGAACGAAGCCGCCGCAGTACTCGGCACAATGGGGCTGACCCTGTCCGACGCCTTCCGCATGATGCTGAAGCGCATCGCCGCCGAAAAGGCGCTGCCGTTCAGCCCGCTGGTGCCCAATGCCGAGACGATTGCAGCGATGGAGGAGCACCTGCATGGGCCGCTTCCGCGCTTCGACAGCATCGAGGCGCTATTGACAGACCTGCATGCGGACGATTGAACGCACGACCAAATTCAGACCTGACTTCAAGCGCGAATTGAAGGGGCGTTATCGTTCGACGCTCGATCAGGATGTAATCAAAATACTGAAACTGCTCGCCTTCGACCTGCCGCTCGAGGCACACTATCGCGACCACGCGCTTTCCGGGAATTGGGCTGGTCATCGCGATTGTCACATCCGGCCCGACTTGGTGCTGATTTATCGGATGCCCGATGATGAGTCGTTGCGGCTGGTAAGGCTTGGATCACATAGTGAGCTGGGGCTGTGAGCAGACTCAGTCCATTTACGCCTCGCGTAATTAGTGTAGTTTCCCCAGAATTCCTGAATTCGACGCGGTGTCCCCCGTTTTCGGGCGCATTCATTCAAACGCTTCCATAAACTCAGGTAGGTAAGCCTCACCACATTCATCGATAGCTTTGACGAATGCGAGATCGAGAGCCGCTTTCCCTTGTTCAGATTTCGTTCCGAATTGAGTCGCCAGCAGCCGAACAATCGCGCCCCTCGATAGAAAATGGGTGGCGTCAACGATCTTGTCTAATAGCTCTAACGAGTCAAAAGCCCGCCTATCAAGCTTAGTGTGCTCTTGATATGAGAGTTCGCGGTGCTCATCCAACATTTCAGTTATCATTCGGTGATTCAGCGAGTTCCAATGCGAAGGGTGATATTTTTCATTGGATAGATTGCAAGCCATGCGCAGCGCAGCATAAAAGAAAAGCCCGCAGCACCATGACAATGTCTCTTTGGTATATTCGGGCTCATAAATCTCCTCTTTTTGTGCCTTGAGTTTGAACTTGTCGACCGCATCGGAGAGGCTTCCCCGAATCTCTTTCTCAAGCTCTAACTTACCCAAGCCGTTTGCCTCGGCGAACTTCACGAGATCGGCTTTCTGTGTTTGACGGCTCTTTCGGTCGCTGCCCCCCTCATCGATCAATGCGTAAACAAACTTCACGATTTTGGTCATTTCAGATTTTGCGGCATCCCTGAGCGTCGCCTCTTTAGTGTGCCATTGACGCATGAGGATGAGCGCCTTGATGAGTGAACCGTCCCCAACGATTGCCTGAGGGTCACCGTATTCATATTCGGTATGATACCAAGTGAAGAAACGCATGGCTAAATGCTTGGGATGAAACCTTCCCTTGGTTGCTGTGTGGAGCGCGTGCGCTTCGATAAAGAACTTCTTCCTTGGCTCGTCCGGTAGGCGGCGCACATCAAGCCCAAGATCATAGAGCGCGCCTGACGCTTGTGAGGCGAATACGCCTTCGCCGCGCGTTACACGCAAAATAAGCCACCCCGCTGCAATCACCAGAATGACGGTAATGATCGCCAACTCTTGCATGCGTTACCTCGATCTAGGCTCGGTCCACCACGGTGATCCTTTGAATTCTGGGACAGTATACGGATTTCATCGGCTGCATCAGCCTGAAAACCGATTATCCCTCGGAAACCCCGTCGGCGGCAACCGCCCCGCCGCCCCGCGCGCGACCTTCCACAGCGCCACATCCTTCTCAGTACGCGTCCGGCCACTATCGCCGCCCATCGCCCAACTTAGCCCATCTTCCAGCTTCAACGTCACCGCATCGGCCAGCCCGCCATCGCGGTAGCGTTGCAGCGTCACGCCCTGGCCCTTGGTCATCACCGGCATTTCGGACAGCGCGAAGATCACCAGCTTGCGGTTATCACCCACCACCGCGATGTGATCATGCTCGGGCAGCACTTCGCGGACGACGCTGAGCTTCACCCCCGGTTTGGTGTTCATCACCCCCCGGCCTTTTCGAGTCTCCGCCAGCAACTCGTCCGCCTCGGCCACGAAGCCGCGCCCGACATTCGATGCCAGCAGCAGCTGCGCCTTTGGCTTGTAAACGATCAGCGCGATAATCTGCGCCTCAGCATCAATATCCAGCATCGTCCGGATCGGCTCGCCAAAGCCGCGCGCGCCGGGCAGTTTGTCTGCGCCAAGCGTATAGAACCGGCCATTGTCGCAGGCGATCAGCAGCTTGTCGGTGGTCTGGGCGTGGAAGGCAAAGGCCGGGCCATCGCCTTCCTTGAACTTCGTCTCGCCCCCATTGCCATTTTGGCCAAGCGCGAGATGGCCCTTGGCACCCTTGATCCAGCCCTTGGCCGAGAGGATCACCGTCACCGGCTCCTTCTCGATCATCGCATCCATATTGAATTCGCGCGTTGGCGCAGCTTCGGCAATGCTAGTGCGGCGGCGGCCAAGCGCGGTATCCTCGGCGTAATCCTTGCGCAAATTGGCGAGATCACGCTTGAGCCTGGTGCGCTGGAGGGCCGGGCTTTCGAGCAGCTTGTGCAGCTTTTCCTGCTCCACCAGCAGCTCGGCGTGCTCCTTGCGAAGTTCCATTTCCTCGAGCCGCCGCAAACTGCGCAGTCGCATGTTGAGGATCGCTTCGGCCTGACGGTCGTTAAGTTCGAACTCGGCCATCATCACCGGCTTGGGCTCATCCTCGGTGCGGATGATCGCGATGATCCGGTCAAGGTTGAGGAAGGCGATGATATAGCCTTCGAGTAGCTCCAGCCGCGCGGCGATCTTGTCCAGCCGGTGCTGGGTGCGGCGTAGCAGGATATCGATCTGGGCGATCACCCATTCCTGCAGCAGCAATTTCAGCCCCATCACGCCGGGAGTGCGCTTGGCATCCAGCACGTTGAGGTTAAGGCTGAACCGGCTCTCAACGTCGGTCAGCCGGTAGAGCGATTCCTTGAGCAGTTCGGGATCAACATTGCGGTTGCGCGGCACGAACACCAGGCGGATCGCCTCGTCGCTCTCGTCGCGGATGTCTTCCAGGATCGGCAACTTCTTGTCGGCGATCGCCTGCGCGATCTGCTCGATCAGCTTGCCCTTCTGGACCATGTAGGGAATTTCGCTGAGCACCAGCTGCCACATCCCGTTACCGAGCCGCTCAATCCCGGCCTCGCGGTCATCTGATGTCTTGGATTCGGCTGCATGGAACCGCCCGCGCACCCGGAATGCCCCGCGCCCGGTTTCATAGGCGTGCGAAATCGCCGCAGCGCTATCAACGATAACGCCGCCGGTGGGCAGATCGGGCCCCTTGAACACTTCCATCAGCGCGCTGTGCTCGACATAAGGATTGTCGATCAGCAGCAAGGTCGCGTCGATGATCTCGGCGACGTTGTGGCTGGGGATAGATGTCGCCATCCCCACCGCGATACCGCTGGAACCATTGGCGAGCAGATTGGGGAAGATCCCGGGGAAGATCTCCGGCTCTTCCTCTTCGCCGTTGTAAGTGGGGTGGAAGGTGACGGTGCCTTCATCCAGCCCCGCCATCAGCTGGATTGCGGTCTTGGTCAGGCGGGCTTCGGTATAGCGGTAGGCAGCGGCATTATCGCCGTCGATATTGCCGAAATTGCCCTGCCCCTCGACCAGCGGATAACGCAGCGAGAAATCCTGCGCGAGCCGGACCATCGCATCATAGACCGATTGATCGCCATGTGGGTGATACTTGCCAATCACATCGCCGACCACGCGGGCAGACTTTTTGAAGGCGTCGTTGGGGTTCAGCTTCAGTTGCCGCATCGCCCACAGCAGGCGGCGGTGAACCGGCTTCAGCCCATCGCGAAGATCAGGCAGCGAGCGCGCGGTAATGGTGGACAGCGCATAGACAAGGTACCGCTCCGACAGCGCGCTATCGAACGGCGCATCGACGATGGCATCGAAGGGATCGGGTTCGGTGGTGATGGCGGTCATTGCGTGGCCGCCCTAGCAATCGAACTTACAATTCGGAAAGCGAAGGAACAGTTTTATCCGCCAATCATTATCAGTCCCAAGCGACGCATTGGTCGCCATGGAGCAGATCATGACAACACGGGTTCTCATTCTCGCCACCAATGGATTCGAGCAGTCTGAATTAATGAAGCCGCGGCAGGCATTGGAGGAAGCGGGAATTGAAACCGTGCTTGCCAGTCCCGAGGCTGGAAATATCAAGGGTTGGGACAGCAAGGACTGGGGCGAAAGCGTAAAGGTCGATGCCCTGATTGCAGATGTCGATAGTGAAAACTTCGACGGTCTCTTGTTACCGGGTGGACAGATGAACCCTGACATTCTTCGGCTTGACGCGAATGCCGTCCGGCTCGTGAAGGAATTCAACGACGCAGAAAAGCCGATTGCCGCGATCTGCCACGGCCCGTGGATGCTGGTCGAGGCCGACATTCTCGAGGGCCGGACGGTGACCGCCTGGCCATCGCTCCACACCGACCTGAAAAATGCTGGAGCGATCGTTGTTGACCGTGAAGTTTCGATTGACGGAAATCTTATCACCAGCCGCAAACCGGAAGATATTCCCGCATTTTCCAAGGCTCTGATGGCTGCTGTGAAGGCCAATAAATAGGCCGGGCTGCGCTCAAATCAGCGCCGCTGCATATCATGGCTTTCCCCCGGAATTCGGACTTCCAGCCCCTCAAGTTCGGGCGAAAGCAGGATCTGACATGAAAGTCGGCTGGTCCGGGTGACACCAGCGGCCAAATCGAGCATGTCTTCCTCGTCCTCCGATGCGGGCGGAAGCCGGTCAAACCATCCGCGCGGGATGATTACATGGCAGGTGGAGCAAGCCATCTGGCCTTCGCAAGTGCCCTCCAGCGGCATGTCCGCCGCCTGCGCCACTTCGAGCAGCCGGGTTCCTGCCGCAGCTTCGGCATCGACCCGCTCGCCCTTGGCGGTGATGAAGTGGACCCGAACCAAATTCATGCTCCCTGATCGGCTGCCGCCGCCTCGATCCGGCGGCACGCCTCAGCGACCTCATCGCTGGTTGTATAGCGACCGAAACCCAAACGGACCGAGCTGCGCGCTGTTCGCGCGTCGAGTCCGATCGCGGTAAGCACCCGGCTGGGTTTTCCCGTGCCGCTGCCGCAAGCCGAGCCTGCCGAAAACGCAATATCACGAAGCTCGCTCATCAGGCGCGGCACATCGAGGCCCTCTAGGCGCAGATTGAGATTGCCCGGCCAGCGCGCCGTCTCGCTGCCATTGGCCTGCCAGCGCGAAAGCAGCCCGCGCGCCAGCGAGGCGAGGCCGCTCAGATGCTGAAAATCCGCGTCCAGCCGCGCTATGGCCACAACTGCCGCCGCACCAAACCCGGCGCAGAGCGCAGGGCTAAGCGTGCCCGAGCGCAAGCCCTGTTCCTGCCTACCGCCATGCATCAGCGGCAGTATTTCCACTCCGTCGCGCACCCACAGCGCCCCGATGCCTTTGGGTCCGTAAAGCTTGTGCGCGGTGATGGCGATAAAATCAGCCTCCTGCGGCGGTGCCAGCTTGCCCGCGCCCTGCACTGCATCGCAGAGGAACAAGGCTCCCGCTTCGTGAGCCCGCCGAGCCAAATGATCGACCGGTTGGATCGTGCCGATCTCATTGTTGACCTGCATCACTGCGACCAATGATGTTCCCGGAGCAAATGGCGTATCGGGATCAACCAACCCGGCGGAATCTACCGGTAATTCCCAGGTCGGCAGGCCGCTAGCCAAGGCGGCTTCGATCACTGCCGAATGCTCGATTGCTGAATGGGCAATAGCGCCGTTCTGGATTGAATGGACCGCCTGATTGATCGCCTCGGTGGCGCCGCTGGTGAAGATCAGCCGTCCGCCCGCCGGAAGCAGTGCAGCGATCTGGTCTCGCGCCGTCTCAACCGCCGCAGCAGCGGCACGGCCGGGAGAATGGGTGCTGTGCGGGTTTACAAATCCGGCGCTTTCCGGCCCGGCCAACCACGGCAGCATCGCCTCGCGCGCTTCGGGGGCGAGTGGCGTGGTGGCTTGATTGTCGAGGTAAATCATCCCGCGATTCCCCGCCAGGCTTCAAGGAAGCGATCGATCTCAGCCGCAGTGGTTTCGCGGCCAATGCTGACCCGGATCACTTCACCCGCGCCCACCACTCCCATCGCTTCGAGAACATGGCTGGTCCGCAGCGAGCCCGATGAACAGGCGCTTCCCGCCGAAACCGCGATATTCTGCGCATCGAAACGGATCAGCTGTGCCGCGGATGAAACACTCGGCATGCGGTAGGCGCCGATCGCAGCAATCCGTTCGCTTTGCGGCGCAACTACTTCGCCTCCGCCCGCCAGTATGCCGTCTTCCAGCCGCGCGCGCAGCAGCGCTGCCTCCGCCAGCCAGTCCGGGCCTTGCTCCAGAGCAGCCATCATCGCGAGCGCGCCGGGCAAATTCTCGGTCCCACCGCGATAGCCGCGCTCCTGCCCGCCATCGGGTCGCAGCATCGCAAAATCACGAACCAGCAGCGCGCCGATCCCGACTGGCCCACCGAACTTATGCGCGGAGATGGCGATCAGATCAGCGGCAGGAAGCGGCAGTTTCCCGGCCCCTTGCGCGCAATCGGCCAGCAACAGGCCGCCCGTGCTGTGCACCGCTTCAGCAATTTCATTCAGGCGCTGGATCACCCCGGTTTCATTGTTGACTTGCTGTACTGCGATGAGCCCCGACAGCGCCGCCTGCACCGGATCGACCAGCCCCTCCCGTCCGACCGCCAGCCGCTCGGCCCCCGCCGAATAGCGCAGCACTGCTTCATGCTCGGCCGCGCAAACAGCGGCGAGTGGCTGAGTGCAGTGGGTCAGCGCCAATGCCAGAGCCTCACTCGCGCCAGCGGTGAGGATGACTTCTCCGTTCCACCCCAGCGCAGCCGCTATCCGCGCGCGCGCATCCTCCAGCGCTGCCCGGGCCGCCCTTCCGGCTTTGTGCGGACTGGAGGGATTAGCCCAGATCGCAAACCCCTCAAGCATCGCCGCGCGCGCCGCTGGCAGCAGCGGGGTGGTGGCGGCGTGATCAAGATAGAGCGAATCGGCGGTCATTGTCCGGAAATGTTGCTTTCAGGTGAAGCGTTTCTATATAGCGGTTGCATTCCTATCACAGCCCCAACCGGTCCGGACTTTCCTATTCCTTGGAAGCCGCGGCGAAGGCCAGCCAGAACCAGGTCTTCGATCCTATGCCCGCAGTCATTTTTCCCGGTCCCGAAGGCCGCCTTGAAGGCCGTTTCCAGCCGGGTCCGCGCGCCCGTGCACCTGTCGCGATGATCCTCCACCCGCACCCCCAGGGCGGCGGGACGATGAACGACCGGATCACCATGGCGATGTACCGCACCTTCGTGGCTCGCGGATTTGCGACGCTGCGCTTCAATTTCCGCGGAGTTGGTCGCAGCCAAGGCAGTTTCGACAATGGGATCGGTGAGCTTTCGGATGCTGCGGCTGCGCTCGATTGGGTCCAGTCGATCCATCCCGAGGCGCAGACAACCTGGATCGCCGGTTTCAGCTTTGGCGCCTTGATCGGAATGCAGCTGCTGATGCGCCGCCCGGAAATCCGCGGCTTCATCTCGGTCGCGCCGCCGGCCAATATGTATGATTTCAGCTTCCTTGCTCCCTGCCCTGCCTCGGGCATCATGGTCCAGGGCGCAGCCGATACCGTGGTGACGCCAAGCGCGGTGGGCAAGCTGGTTGAAAAGCTGCGGACCCAGAAACACATCACAATCCACCACGACGAGATCCCGCGTGCGAACCATTTCTTCGAGCATGAGCTGGATGAGATGATGCGTTCGGTCGACAATTACCTCGACATGCGGCTCTCGCCGGATTGCCCGATCAAGTAGCGCTTACTTGAGTTCCTGGCCCAGCGGCGCGTTGCCGCTGGCGTCGGGCAAGGTCCATATCCCAATATTCGCGACCATGATTGCGGCCAGCAGCAGCATCAGGCCGATCTGCTTGCGCGAAGCCCCGCGCCGCCACAAGGCAGCCGCGCCCAGCACCAAGGCAATTGCGGCCAGCACCAGAATTGAAAGCACGGTGTTCATATGGGCCGACCGGAAACGGCCTCAAGTCCGCGAATTCGTTGCAAAGCACGCATAATCAGTTTCTCCGGCCTCAAGACGAGACCCTATCGACACCCAAACCATCATGCTAGATACTTTGGCACGAGGGGGCTCACTCCCGGATCGATTCGTCGGCCCGTTTAAGTTTCAGGAGAATGCTGCCATGTCGATCTTCAGCTCCATCAAGAACGCTATCTTCGGACGCAAGGCAGAGACCGCGAGTCCACCTGCCGCTGCCGCCACCGGCCAATCTCCTGCCGCTGCGCCTGCACCTTCGCTGGCGGTCGCCGAGGTTGATGTCGTCGCCAATCTAGCCGCCTTGGCTGAGGGCAAGGACCTCAACTGGCGCACCTCGATCGTCGATTTGATGAAACTCTTGGGCATCGATTCCAGTCTCGCCAACCGCAAGGAACTCGCGACTGAGCTTGGTTACACCGGCGCGCTTGATGGTTCGGCCGAAATGAACATCTGGCTGCACAAAGCCACCATGCGCGAACTGGCGGCAAATGGCGGCAAGGTTCCGGCAGAACTGCTCGACTGACCGGCTCGCGGATTGACAGTTTTTATGGCGCCGGACAGTCTGGCGCCATGACATCACTGACCTTTGATCGCCGCCAGCTGCTGGCTACCCTCGCAGCGGGCGGAAGCGCGCTGGCTTTGCCCGGCTGTGCCCGCTCGCTCGCATCGGGCCCGCTCCCCGCCACGCCGCAAGCGCTACTTGACGCGATCGCCTGGCAATTGTTGGAGCTCGGTCCTGAAGGAGCGACCTCGCTCGGGCTCGATAAGGACGCCCATGCGAACC
Source organism: Novosphingobium sp. (assembly GCA_046590275.1). Lineage (GTDB taxonomy): Bacteria > Pseudomonadota > Alphaproteobacteria > Sphingomonadales > Sphingomonadaceae > Novosphingobium. The sequence continues at coordinate 12,744 of JBKJTN010000170.1, read as the reverse complement.
TGCGTTCGAAGCTGGGGGATCGTTCCGCCTCAGGGCAAGCCAAATTTGCCGCGGCTCTGCGTAAGGCGCTGCGGCAGGTCCAAGGGGTGTCACCAGCCGGACTGGATGCCGGAACCCAGACCAGCCTCGCCGTGGTCAAGAGTGCGTTCAGCACCGCATTGGACGGCTTTGCCCTTCCTTACGGCGATGTCGCGGTGGGCGGATGGCGCAACACGCCCTATGTCGTGATCCAGAATGTCGGGGCTTATCTCGATGTTCCGCGCTTCCTTGATGGTGACCATCCGGTGCGCAATGCCGCCGATGCGGAGAGTTATCTGGCGCGGCTTGGCGCGATGCCCGCCCAGCTGGACGGCGAGTTGGGACGGCTCAAATCAGCGGGCAGGATCGGCGCGATCGCCCCCACTTTCCTGCTCGATAAAGCCATCGCCCAAATGGAGCGGACGCTGGCCGATGCGCGCGGCGGAGGCGATCTGGTCCAGTCGCTGGTTCGTCGCACCCGTGATATTCCAGGAGACTGGGGAAAGCGTGCTGCGGCACTGGCGAACGGCCCGGTTGCAACCGCGCTTGAGCGCCAATTAGCCGAGCTCAAGCGGCACCGCGCAAAAGCCACTGGCGAGGCCGGCCTGTGGGCGCGTCCGCGTGGCGACGAGTGGTACGCCTGGGGGCTGCGTGCCAGCACAACCACCCGGCGCTCCCCGGACGAGGTTCACGCCTTGGGCCATGCGCAACTGGCCGAGCTGCACGGCCGAATGGACCCGCTTCTGCGCAAGCTGGGCTATACCAGCGGCACGGTGGGCGCGCGGATGACAGCGCTCGGAAACGATGCCCGCTTCAAGTTCAGCAATGATGACAAGGGCCGGGCTGAAATCATCGCTCTGATGCAATCCAAGATCAATTTCATCCGCACCCGGATGCCGCAGGCGTTCGGCACGCTGGTCAGGGGCAATCTCGAAATCCGCCGCTTGCCAATCGCTGAAGAATTGGGCGCGCCGGGGGCCTATGGCGGGGCCGGCTCAATCGACGGGAGCATTCCGGGCAAGGTCTGGCTTAATCTGGGCGATACGGATTTACATAGCCGGTTTAGCCTGCCCACGCTGGCCTTCCATGAAGGGATTCCGGGGCATGTCTGGCAAGGTGAATATGCCAACCGACTGCCGCTTATCCGCACGATCTTGGCTTTTAACGCGTATTCGGAAGGCTGGGCGCTTTACGCCGAGACGCTGGGGGACGAGCTGGGAGCATATGCCGAAGATCCGGTCGGCCAGCTTGGTTATCTCCAGTCGATCGCGTTCCGGGCATGCCGCCTTGTGGTTGATACTGGCCTTCATGCCAAACGCTGGAGCCGAGCAAAGGCAATCAACTGGTTCTCCACCACCAACGGCTCTGGCCTTGCTGAAGTAACATCCGAAGTTGATCGCTATTGCAGCTGGCCCGGACAAGCCTGCGGTTACAAACTGGGTCACAGCGAAATCCTTGCCCAGCGAGACCGGGCCAAGGCCGCGCTGGGTGCGAAATATGATTTGCGCGGATTCAACGATGCAGTGGTCGGCGGGGGCAATGTCCCGCTCGACGTGCTGGCGCAGAATGTCGGCCGCTACATCGAGGCAGCAAAAACCTAGTCGCTCAGTTCTTGCCGAATAGCCCCTTGGCCATACCGAGGACATCATTGATCGGATTGCCGTCGCCATCGCGGTCAAGCATTCCGAGCACACTGGAGGCCTGCGGGTGATCTTTCAGCATCTGGCTGAATGCCCCCAGAGACCCCTCGCCGCCAATCTGCTCGACGATCTGGTTGAGTGTGCTGGCGTCGAGGCCAGTCTTGGCAGCGGCACCCTCGATGGTATCGCCCGGTTCCTGATGCGACTGGCCCAGCGCGGCGATGGCCTTTTCGGCCATGGCGGGATCAATGCCAAGCTTGGTGGCAAGATTGCCGACATCGGCGTGCTGGCTCACTTGCCCCAGAATGCTGTCGAGAATGCCCATGATTGCGACTCCGTGGATCGGGAAGCCAAATGATGCGCCGAAGTGGCTGCCGGCAAAAGCGAAATCGCTCTGGCAGAGAGCTCGGTCCAGCCACGCCTTATCTCAACCGGCAGTCCAGACTCTCACCCAGTCAACCTCCATGGTCACTTGCCCGGCAGCGATCCGGTCTGCGGTCGTTTGCGGCATGCCGTAATATGGAAAGGTCACCCCATTTACGGAGTTGGGATAGACCCCGCCAAGCGCGAAATTGAGGATCAAGTACTGGGGCCGGTCGAACCGCCACGGACCATAGGTTTCCACCAGAGCCTTGGTCACGCGATAGATCTCGCGGCCGTCGACCGAGAAAACCACCGTATCGGTCGTCCGCTCAACGCCATAGACATGCCAGCCGGTTGCGTCCTGTCCGCTCGGGAAGGTCTGCCGACTGACCAACGGGGTATTGCCCGAATATCCGGGGCCGTGAATCGCAACACTGGTCCACGACTTGTCGCCGACATACTCCATGATGTCGATTTCGCCGCTGTCAGGCCAGTTGCCGTACCCAAGAAGCCAGAATGCCGGCCACGCTCCGGTCGCATCCGGCATACGGATCCGGGCCTCGGCCTTGCCGTAGGTAAAGTCATACTTCGCACTCGTGTTGATACGGCCCGAAACGAAGTCTGTGGTGCGCCCGGTCGGGGTTGAATAGCCCGGCTTGTAAACTGGCTTAAGTACCAGAGCCCCGCCATCAGCCCCCGCCGGCGAGGCGAAGGTGATCGTCTGATCGCTATCGATATAGGCCTGAATTTCGCTGTTGACCCAGAAAGACGGCCCCTCCACGTTCCATTTGCTCCTGTCGAGCGCCGTGCCATTGAACTCGTCGGCAAAGGTCAGTTGCAGGCTGGGTGACGGACTGGGACTTGGGCTGGCGGTGGGGCTTGGCGTGGGCGCAGGCGTTGGAATGACACCCCCCGCGCTGCCATTGTCTCCGCCGCAAGATGCCAATCCAGTCAGCATTGCCGCCGCAAAGCCCAGCCGCTTGAAGCTCATTTCCCAACTTTCCGATGAATCGTGTGAACGTTCTCATTTCTGGCTATCGCAGAAGTGCTCGCGAGACAAGCGCCGCGAACGCCAGCAATGCGAGCCCCTCCGGCGCAATTGCCTCAACAAAGGGTCAAGCGCCGATGGGATTGAGATCCGGCTCCACCCAGCCGCGCCGCGCCGCGACCGAGAACAGGACTTCGCGTGAATAAAACCGGAGCGGCCAATCACGTGGGCCCATTTCGCTGGCAAGAAGCGCATTGACCCGTTCGATCAGTCCGCCTGGCGATGCGCTCGCCAAGAAGGCACGAACCCCGCAGATATAGAGCTGGGTCAGCGTTTCATGATAGCCCTGTGTGTCATCGTTCACCCCGCCAGTCGCTACGTTGTAGGCGCGGATAATGTCAGGAAGATCGCGCTCCGGCAAGACATCGGGGCGCTCAGTCAGCAGCCACAGGCACACGGCGAGATGGGCTTCATGGGTCCATTCCCCCTTGGGCAGGGTCGGCGCCAGCAGCCCCTCGCCGACACGGCGAACGGCTGCATCATCGGCAAAAAAACGGATTGCATCAGTCATCGAAAAAACCCTCAGATCAATGTGGTGACCCGAGGTTTCCCAGGCCTTATCAGGCGGCGGTAGGGGCAGCCTGGCGGACGCCTTCGTCGACATGGTCGGCAAATTGCGCGAAATTATCGATGAACTGGCGCACCAGCGTTTGCGCGGTTCGATCATATTCAGCCTGATCAGCCCAGGCTCCGCGCGGATCGAGCAGTGCGGAATTGACGCCTGCCACGGCCACGGGCACATCAAACCCGAAATTTGGATCCTTGCGGAACTCGGCATTATTGAGGCTGCCATCGAGCGCGGCGTTGAGCAGCGCGCGGGTGGCCTTGATCGGCATCCGGTTGATCCCCGGCATGGTCGCCTTGCCGCCGGTCCAGCCGGTGTTGACCAGCCAGCACTTGACCGCACCCTTGGCAATCCGCTCCTTGAGGAGGTTGCCATAGACCGAGGGGTGACGCGGCATGAACGGTGCGCCGAAACAGGTGGAGAAGGTCGCTTCCGGCTCGGTCACGCCGATTTCGGTGCCGGCAACGCGCGCGGTGTAGCCCGACAGGAAGTGATACATCGCCTGATCGGGGGTGAGCCGGGCAATCGGGGGCAGCACACCATAGGCATCAGCGGTCAGCATGATGATATTCGCTGGCACCGGGCCGAGATTGTCGACGCTGGCATTGGGAATGAAGTCGATCGGATAGGAACCGCGGCTGTTTTCGGCGAGCGTATTATCATCGAAATCAAGCGTCCGGGTGACGGGATCAATCACCACGTTTTCCAGGATCGTTCCAAAGCGCTTGGTGGTCGCGAAGATTTCGGGCTCGGCCTCGGGCGAGAGGCGGATCATTTTGGCATAACAGCCACCTTCGAAATTGAACACCGCGCTATCCGACCAGCCATGCTCGTCATCGCCGATCAGTGTCCGGCTGGCATCGGCTGAAAGCGTGGTCTTGCCAGTACCTGAAAGGCCGAAAAACACCGCAGTCTTGCCGTCGGCACCAATGTTGGCCGAGCAATGCATCGGCATGACGCCCTTGACCGGAAGCAGGTAATTGAGGATCCCGAACACGCTTTTCTTCATCTCGCCGGCATAGGACGTCCCGCCGATTAGGATCAGCTTCTCGGTGAAATTGACCGCGACCACGGTTTCGCTGCGGCTGCCGTGGCGCGCCGGATCGGCGCGGAAGCTGGGCAGATCAATGATGGTATATTCCGGCACAAAGGCTTCAAGCTCCGCCTCGCTCGGGCGAACCAGCAGCGTGCGGACGAACAGATTGTGCCACGCCAACTCGTTGATCACGCGCACGGTGACCCGATGTTCCGGCTGCGAACCACCAAACAAGTCAGCAACGTAGAGCGTTTCCTTCGCGCCCAGAGCGGCGAGAAAATCAGCTTTGAGCGCGGCAAAATTTTCCGGCGTCATCGAGGCATTCGTATTGCCCCACCATACGGTGCTTTCTGTTTCGGCATCGCGGACAATGAACTTGTCCTTGGCCGAACGCCCGGTGTGCTTGCCGGTTTCCACCACCAGCGGACCGTCGGCGGCGAGCATGCCCTCGCCGTTGTGCAAGGAATGCTCAACCAGCGGCGCTGTGCCAAGATTGGCATGGATCGTCGCCGAAGTCGAAATGCCCTGGCGATCAAGCGGGTAGGAAAGTGCACCGGTCAAATTTATCTCCGTGATCGAAAAGGGGCGGCATGGTTGCATCATCCCGGCCCTGCATACGAATGCAAGCGTTCGAGAAGCGCGCATAGTCGAAGGGCGCGGCTGCGTCAAACTGACCTGCGTGCAATACAATCCACTTTTTAATCAATCGTTTAGATATTGAAATCGCTGCATGATTGTCAGTTTCAGCACAAGGGGCTAACTCCTTGTTCCCACGCAACAGTTGCGGACCGGCAGCAGTGTAATTGGCAGCAACGTATATGGCCGATCCGGCGCGACCTACCCCCACCGACCCCCAGACGATTGCGCTGGTCGATGATGATCGCAATATTCTGACCGCCGTTTCGATCGGTTTGCAGGCCGAGGGATTCGCCACCAGGCTTTATACCGACGGACCGACTGCGCTTAAGGCCCTGCTTGAAAATCCCCCGGATCTGGCGATTTTCGACATAAAGATGCCGCGGATGGACGGGCTGGAATTGCTTGAGCGGCTGCGTGAAAAATCAGCCCTTCCGGTAATTTTCCTGACATCGAAGGACGAAGAACGGGACGAGGCGCTCGGCCTGGCCATGGGGGCCGATGACTATATCGCCAAGCCGTTTAGCCTGCGTCTGCTGGTGGCTCGGATCCGTGCGATCCTGCGCCGCAGCGAGCTGGTTCGAAGCACCGACGAGGAACAATCGGCGGATAGCGATCAACCCCAACCGATTCGCCGTGGCCGTTTGGTAATGGATCCGCCGCGCCATCAGGTCAGCTGGGATGGCCGCCCGGTGGCGCTCACCGTTACCGAATTTCTTTTGCTTGAGGCGCTCGCCAGCCGGCCGGGGATCATCAAAAGCCGCAACCAGCTGATGGATGCGGCATATAGCGACGATGTCTTTGTTGATGACCGGACTATCGACAGCCATATCAAGCGGCTGCGGCGCAAGTTCCGCAGGGTTGACCCCAATTTCGCTGCGATCGAGACGCTGTATGGCGCGGGCTATTCCTTTGCCGAAGTTTGAACCAGTCAACCCGCGCGGCCCCGCCCGGCTGTTCTGGACACGGCGGACGTCGCTGACAGCGCGTATCCTGGCGGTCAATATCATCGCACTGGGCCTGATGGCAGGCAGCCTGTTCTATCTCGACAGCTACCGCAATCAGCTGTTGGAAGAGCGCTTCAAGCTGGCTCGAAGCGAAGCGGAGATCACAGCCGACGCATTGATCGAAACCCCGCTGCGTCAGCGCGACAAATTGCTCGTCCGGATCGGCAGCGAGCAGCATTTGCGGCTGCGGCTTTATGCTGCGCAGGGAAACCTGATTGCCGACAGTTTCGCGATCACGGAACCCTCGTTCCGCTTCATCGATCCTGCGACCGAACCCTGGTATCAGGAGGCTGCGAGAATTCTCGATCGCGGAATGAACTTCGTACTCGGAAGCCCCGCGATTCCGATTTACCGTGATCCGGTTCCCGACACGATCACGGACTGGCCCGAGCTGGCCGAAGCCAAAAACTCCGGCCTGTCTGTTGTGGTCCAGCGGTCAGCGCCCGATCAGACCCCGGTCATCAACGCAGCCGCGCCGGTTGGCGTGCGGGGGGAGCTTTTGCTCTCGACCCGCAATGCGCCCGACATTACCCAGAGCGTGCGCGATGCCCGCCAGACATTGGCAATCGTGCTGGCGGTAACGCTGCTGATCTCGATTCAGCTTTCGCTGTTTCTGGCCCGCACGATCGTCCAGCCGCTGCGGATGCTGGTTCGGGCAGCGGTGCGCGTGCGGCTGGGGCGCGACCGGGAAGTGGTGGTCCCGCGTTTGCCCGAACGGCGCGACGAAATCGGCATGCTCGCCCGCGCGGTTTCGGATATGACCACCGCACTGCGCCACCGGATCGATGCGGTCGAAAGCTTTGCTGCCGATGTGGCGCATGAAATCAAGAACCCGCTGGCCTCGCTGCGCAGTGCACTGGAATCGCTTGAGAAAGTGGGGGAAGGCGATCTGCGGCGGCAATTGACTGCGATCGCCGTGCATGATGTGCAGCGGATCGATCGGTTGGTTACCGAGATAGCCGATGCCAGCCGGATCGATGCCGAGCTGAGCCGGACCGAGTTCATGCAGTTCGATCTGGTTACCATGACCCGTGCAATTATCGCAACGCGCGAGGCGCGCGGGGTCAACCGTGATTGCCGTGTATCGGTCCAGTTGCGCGGACCCGGCCCTTGGACGGTCGGCGGCGATCCGGCGCGGCTGGAGCGGGTGCTTGAGAACCTGCTCGACAACGCAATATCATTCTCACCCGCTGGCGGCGCGGTGCTGGTCGCGGTTGAGCGACGCTTTGACGGGATCGAGCTGGCGGTGATCGATGATGGCCCGGGTATTCCCGCTCCCGAGCGCGAAAAAGTGTTCGAGCGGTTCCACTCACTCCGCCCGGCTGACGAGGCATTTGGAAGCCACAGCGGCCTGGGGCTTGCGATCGCGCGGTCGATTGTCGAAGCCCATGATGGCACTCTGACAGCAACCGATCGGCCAGACGGCAAACCGGGGGCCCGGCTCGTGGTGACCTTGCCGGACTCGGAACGCCGGCAATGAGCCAGCTTCATCAAGCTACCTGCGTCGCGATCGGCGGGCGCGCCGTGCTGATTGAGGGTCCGGCGGGTAGCGGCAAGTCGAGCCTGGCGCTGGCGCTGATCGATCGCGGTGCCGTGCTGGTGGGCGATGACGGGGTGACACTCGATCTACGCCCTGATGCAACATTTGAGAAACGGCTGCTCGCCTCACCCCCGCGCAATATCGCGGGGCTGCTGGAGGTTCGCAATGTCGGCCTGCTCCGCTTTGAAACCGCCGAGCAAGTGCCGGTCGCGCTGGTCTTGCGGCTTGACCGGGACGCGCCCCGGTTTATCGAAACGAGCGAGAACGCTGAACTGATGGGATTGGCAATCCCCCTTGTCCGCCTGTGGCCGGATAGCCCCGCGCTCCATTTGCGCGCCGAGGCTGCGCTCAGAGAGTATGGTCTTGGCTAAGCACTCGCCCCGCAACGGCACAGGAGGCCCGTCCCCGTGGACTTTCCAGCGCGTCTCGCCCAAAGATGTGCGCCATGCCGTCCAAGTCTCCCGCTAAATCCGCGCCACTCGTCAAGCAGCGTGTGCTGCTCGTCACCGGACTGCTCGGTGCGGGCAAATCGACCGCGCTTAAGGTGCTGGAAGACCTGGGCTGGGAAACCATCGACAATTTCCCGATCCGCCTGCTCGACCGGCTGATCGACAGCCCCGACGCCCCTGCCGCGGAAACCCGGGCGCCACTGGCGATCGGGTTCGATTCGCGCACCCGTGGGTTTGATCCGGCAAAGGTGATCGAGCGGGTCAAGAAACTGAGCACCCGGGCTGACCTTGAATTGACCACCCTGTTCCTCGATTGCTCCGGCAAGGAGCTTGAACGGCGCTATAACGAAACCCGCCGCCGCCATCCCCTGGCGCAGGACCTCCCGGCCTCAAGCGGGATCGCGGCCGAACGGGAGCTGATGGAGCCGCTGCGGCGCTGGGCGGACATGGTGATGACCACCACCAGCTTCACCGCCAATGATCTCCAACAAGCGGTGCGTGAGCAATTCCAGTCAAAATCGGACCATCCGATGACGATCACTGTCACCAGTTTCGGCTTTTCGCGCGGGATGCCGCCACTTGCAGATCTACTGTTTGACATGCGGTTCCTCGACAACCCGCATTGGGATGCCAAATTGCGACCCAAGACCGGGCAAGACGCAGCGGTTGCTGCCCACATCCGCAACGATCCAGCTTTTGAGGACGCGTACACCCGGATCCGTGACCTGCTGCTGATGCTGCTTCCCCGCTATCAGGCGCAGGGCAAGGCTTATGTAAACATCGCCTTTGGGTGCACCGGCGGGAGGCACCGGTCGGTGTTCACTGCCGAGCAGATTGTCGGCGCCTTGCGCGATGCGAACTATGCGCCATCGCTCCTTCACCGCAACCTGGCGTCACGGGCCGCCGATCTGGTCGAAGGAAAACCCAAATCGACAAAAGGAAAGCATTGACCATGGCCGCAGACGGTTCCATTGGCCTGCGCCACTTTGCGGCGGGATTCGCTGAACCAAAGTTTCGGAGCATCAGCCCAAAATGATCGGTTTGATCCTGGTAACGCACGGTAAACTCGCCGAGGAATTCGTGCACGCGATGCAGCACGTCGTCGGCCGGCAGGAAGCCATTGCGACCGTCTGCATCGGCCCCAACGACGATATGGAAGCGCGGCGACGTGAGATTGCCGATGCGATCAAAGCGGTCGATGCGGGCGAAGGCACGATCATTCTGACCGATCTGTTTGGCGGAACCCCCTCCAACCTCGCCATCTCGCTAATGCAAACCGGCCGCGTAGAGGTGATTGCTGGGATCAACCTGCCGATGCTGATCCGGCTGGCTGGCGCGCGCAAGACGATGGATGTGGCGGCAGCCATTCGCGCAGCGCGTGAAGCGGGACGCAATTACATTACCATCGCTTCCGAGTTTCTGGGGCACGAGGTATGAGTGAAGCGAGCGAAACGGTTGAAATCATCAACAACCGGGGCCTTCATGCCCGCGCCAGTGCCAAATTCGTCAATGCAGTCGCCAAATTGCCCACGGGGGTGCAAGTGCGGGTCTCCAAAGACGGCGCGGATGCGGCGGGCGGCTCGATCCTGGGGTTGATGATGCTCGGCGCGGCCAAGGGCGATTCGATCCTGATCAAGGTCCACGGCGAGGGTTCCGATCAGGCGCTGGCAAAGTTGGTTGGCTTGATCAGGGACGGCTTCGGCGAGGATTAAGTCCTTGGGCCAGCGCCGCACCATAACAGGATTCTCCAATCCCACGGTCAAATTCATCCGCAGTTTGCGTGACAAGAAATACCGCAAGCAGGAAGGAAAGTTCCTTGCTGAAGGCTTGCGCCTGCTGACCGACGCGCGGGACAGCGGCAAGCTCCCCGAAATACTGGTGATGGCAACCTCGCGGGAGGCGCACCCGCTGTTGGATGCGCTGGAGGCCGACGTTCTTGCAGCCGGCGGCGATGTGATCGAAATGGACGAGGACATTCTCGCCAAAGTCACCGGCAAGGACAATCCGCAGGCCGTTGCCGGGGTCTTTGCCGAGTTCGACACCAGCCTGGCCGCGATCCCCCGCGACACCGCAGAGATCTGGCTGGTGGCACAAGCGCTGCGCGATCCGGGTAACCTTGGCACCATGCTGCGCACCGGCGATGCGGTAGGCGCGGGCGGGCTGATCCTGCTCGACGATTGCGCCGACCCCTTCTCGGTCGAAGCGGTGCGGGCGAGCATGGGGGCGGTGTTTACCCAAAAGATTGCGCGGGCCAGCTGGGATGAGTTCCTGCCGTGGTTGCGTGAGGGAAGCGGCCAGCTTGTCGCTGCCTCGCTTCGTGATGCAACCGATTATCGCAGCGCAGCCTACAAGGCGCCCTGCTTCTTGCTGGTCGGCAATGAATCACGCGGCCTTCCGGCAGATTATGAGGACGCCTGCGACCTGCGGGTAACCATTCCGATGAAGGGCCGCGCCGACAGCCTCAATGCGGCGGTTGCCGCCGCCGTGCTGGCCTATGCAGCACTGGCCGCGCTGGATCGCTAGGAGTTCGTTCATTGCCCGATCATCCGGGCGGTGGCATCAGATCGCTATGAACACCAAAGCCTTGCTCCTCGCCCTACCCCTGCTCGCCGCCTGCACCACGCTTTCTGGCGCAAGTCCTGATCTGAGCGGGACCAAATGGGCCTTCACCATGATCGATGGCGCGCGTCCGGTCTCTGCCAAGGCAAGTTTAAATTTCGAGACGGACCGGCTTGGCGCCAATGTCGGCTGCAATGGCATGGGCGGGGAATGGCGAATGGAACAGGATCGGCTCATCGCCGATCGTCTGATCGCGACTCAGATGTATTGCGACGGGTTGATGGCGCAGGAGAGCGCGGTCACGGCGCTGCTTGGAGGCAAGCCCCGCGTGACGATCACCGGCGGGCGGCTGACAATGCGCTCGGCTACCCATTCGGCCGAATTGCAGCGGGTGAACTAAGCGCTATTCGGCTGCCTCATCATTGGCGGGGTCAGCGCCCGGCAAGGCCAGACCTTCCCCATAGCGCGGAATAGCTTCAACCAGCGGAACGTCTTCAATCTCACGCTTGCCGATGGCGATCCCCTTGTCGCGCAGACGCCGACCCGAAGTCAGGACGTTGCGTTCAAAGCTGCCAACGAAATCGTTATATTTGCGCACCGCCCGGTCCAGCCCTGCACCCACACCCTTGAGGTGTTCGCCTGCGGTCGCCATGCGGTCATAGATTTCAGCGCCCAGGCGACCGATTTCTCCCGCCTCACGCGCCAGCTTATCCTGGGTCCAGACCATCGCCACGGTGCGCGCAATAGCCACCAGATTGGTCGGCGTCGCCAGCAGCACCTTGTTGCGGAAGGCGAAGTCCCACAATTCCGGATCATGCTCCAGCGCTGCAGAGACGAAATGTTCTCCCGGTACGAACATCACGACATAGTCGGGCGCTTCCTCGAACTGGCTCTGGTAACTCTTGGCACCGAGAGTCTGGACATGGTTACGCATAGAACGCGCGTGGAGATCGAGATGGCGCTTACGCTCACCGTCGTCTTCGGCTTCAAAAGCTGCTTGATAGGCGTTGAGCGAGACCTTGGCGTCGATCACCAGCTTCTTCTGCCCTGGAACATGAACAATCGCATCGGGGCGCAAACGGCCCTCATCGGTCTCCATCGAATGCTCAAGGTTAAAATCTGTATGCTCGGACAAGCCGCACTGTTCCAGCACGTTTTGCAGCGCTCGTTCGCCCCAGCGTCCGCGCGCTTTGGGGGCATTGGTCAAGGAGTTACCGAGCCGCTGCGCCTCACGCTTGACCTCTTCCTGGCCCTTGCGCACTTCCTCAATCACTCCGGCGAGCTGTCCGAAACTGTCGACCCGCTGCTTTTCGAGCGCGGTGACCTGCTCTTCATAGCTTTTTAGTCGCTGCCCGACCGGCTCAAGCAGAGCCTTGATCCGCGCTTCGTTTTTTTCTTCAGACTGAGTGAACCGTTCCTGCGCGCGGCTAAGCAAGGCTTCCTGCGCGGCACCAAGGATCTTCGCGCCCGCCACTTCGAAGGACTGCTTCAAGCTCTCCTGCGCCTCGATCAAGCTGCGCTTTTGCGTATCGAAATTGGCGGCATTGGCCTGCAAAGTCGCCAACTCGATCTGGGCATCGCCCAGCTCCTTGATCGCCTGACGAAAGCGAACATCAGCTTCCTTCGCCCCTCCTTCCTGCTCAGCCAGCCTTTGACGAAGGTCTGTCAATGGCCGGGATCCGAAAAACCAGCCGAACGCAGCGCCGGCCCCAAGGCCGAGCAGCAGGATGATGACGATGAGAAGCGTTGAGTCCATTCCGACAAGCTAACCGGAACGGAGCGGGAACGCCAGCCCTATCAAGCCGCCTTGCGCAGCTTTTCCAGCTTCTTGAGCACCATCTGCCGCTTAAGACGGCTCAGGTGGTCGATGAACAATATCCCTT
>JBKJTN010000109.1:0-14347 GCA_046590275.1 Novosphingobium sp. | reverse complement strand
GTACGAGATCGAGGTCGAAAGCCCATACAGCTATTGGTTCATTTGCCGCCCGCGCGCGCTCGAAGTACGCGCGGTGCGGATTTTCCATGACTGGCTGGTCAAGGCAGGGCTGTAGCTGTGATCGCGGCTAGGGTACCCGGAACCTGACCCCACCCTTTCTGAAAAAATTCAGGGAGGTTGAATGAAAATCCTGATGTGCATCGTTTTCACTTCAAGCGGACGTTCAAAAGGGCGTCCGCCGGACACATGAGGAGACATCACATGAACAAATTCGCCATTGGATCACTCACCGCACTGGCTTGCGTCACCGCCACGTTCGGCAGCGCCCAGGCTGCTGCCATGCTCTATGAAGAGCAGATCGCGCATGAAGAGGAAGCCCGCATCATCAACACGCCGATTGGCGGCATCGAGAGCAAGTTCTGGTTCAATTATCGCGCCAATCTGAACGAGGCGCGGAAGGAACTGGTCAGCGATCTGCGCCATGTCAGCGATATCGAAGATCGCCGCGATGCCTGGGAAGAATACAGCGTCGAACTGTCTCATGAACGCAAGCATTACGTCCACAAGATGGCAAAGCTCGGCATCCGTTCGGGCAGCGTCACCGTCGGAAATTGAAACTGTTCGTCCGGTCCGTGGCCTGGCCCAGCCGGGCCACGGATAGGGAGAAATCAGCCGACAATTGCTTTAATGATCGCACCAGGTTCGCGCGGCGGTTCACCCTTTGGCAGCGCATCGATGTGTTCCATGCCGCTCTCTACCTGGCCCCAGACTGTGTACTGCTTGTTGAGGAAGCTGGCATCGTCGAAGCAGATGAAGAACTGGCTGTTGGCCGAATTCGGCGCACTGGTACGGGCCATCGAGCAAGTGCCGCGGACGTGCGGTTCGGCGTTGAATTCAGCCTGGAGGTCGGGCTTGGACGAACCGCCCATGCCGGTGCCATCCGGGCAACCGCCCTGGGCCATGAAGCCGGGGATGACGCGGTGGAACTTCACCCCATCGTAAAAGCCTTCGCCAACCAGCTCGGTAATCCGGGCGACGTGGCCGGGGGCAAGGTCGGGACGCAGCTTGATCACGACATCGCCGGAATCAAGGGTAAGGGTAAGCTTATCTGACATTGAGAATCTCCTGAATTTCGCGGGCTGATATAGGCACGTTTGGGACAAAGTCACGTCCGCGCGGCAAGTCAGGTTGCAATTGTGCCTCTCCGGCTTAGACCACCCTCGCATGAACCCTGAGGAACTTGACCAGGCATTGCTTGAGGACGCCGTCTATACGGGCGCCGAACCGCGTCACAGTGAATCGCTCGACGAGGAAAACCGGCTTAAACCCGCATTCGTGCGCCGAGTCCGCGATGCGCTCGACCAGGGCGAGAACGACGCGGTTTATGATCTGGTCGAGCCGCTGCACCCGGCCGACATTGCCGATCTGTTCGAACTTTTGGACGCGGACGAGCGCGCGCCGCTGGCCAAGGCGATCTCGGATCTGATGGGCGGCGAGGTGATCGCTGAACTCAACGATCACGTCCGCGAGCTGCTGGTCGAATCGCTGCCCGCAGAAACCGTCGCCGATATCGCCGAACAGCTCGACACCGATGATGCGGTGGCGATGCTCGAGGATCTGGACGAGGACGACCAGCAGGCCGTGCTCGCCGAGATGGAGCCGGAAGATCGCGCCGCAATCGAAAGCGCGCTGGCTTACCCTGAAGAATCCGCTGGCCGCTTGATGAGCCGCGATTTTGTCGCGGTGGGCGAGCATATGACGGTCGGCAATCTGATCGATTTCCTGCGCGAAGACAGCGAGCTTTCGAACGAATTCTGGGAAGTTTTTATCGTCGATCCGGCGCACCGACCGCTCGGCTCGTGCCAGCTGAGCTGGGTACTGCGGACCCCGCGTCATATCGCGCTGACCGATGTTATGAAGCGTGACCAGACCTTGATTCCGGTGCTGATGGATCAGGAGGAAGTCGCGCTGCGGTTCCAGAAATATGCGCTGATTTCTGCGGCCGTGGTCGATCAGGGCGGGCGGCTGGTCGGGCAGATAACCGTCGATGACGTGGTCCACATTATCCAGGAAGAAGCCGGCGAGGATGCGCTGCTGCTGTCAGGTGCGGGCGACGGGGACATCAACGAGCCGATCCGCGATACTTACGTCAGCCGGGTCCGCTGGCTGATCGCCAATCTGGTTACCGCGCTGCTCGGCGCAACGATCATCGCCAGCTTCGGCGGGGCAATCGAAAAGCTGGTGGCGCTGGCTGCGCTCTCCCCGATGGTCGCCTCGATCGGCGGCAATGCGGGCACGCAGACCATGGCGGTCACCGTCTGCGCGCTGGCCACCAACCAGCTGACCCGGTCCAACACCCGCCGCATACTGTGGCGCGAGATTCGCGTCGCCTTGCTCAACGGCAGCACCGTTGCCATGCTGATCGGGATCGCGACCGCGCTGTTCTTCCAGAACCCGCTGCTCGGACTGGTGATCGCCACCGCAGTGATCATCAACATCATCACGGCGGGGCTGGCGGGCGTGATCGTGCCGGTGGTGTTTGACCGGCTCGATCAGGATCCGGCGGTAGCCTCGTCGGTATTCGTGACGATGATTACTGATTCTATGGGCTTCTTCGTATTCCTTGGGCTGGCGGTGGCCAGCGGGCTCGTCGGGTAAACCATGCCGCTCCACCTGACCAAAGTCGCCTTTGGAGCCAAATCGCTCGAAGACATGAAAAGCTGGTTCGCCACTCGCGGCGACGAGGCATTCCTGACTACCCGCTATCTGCCCAAGCGCCATGCCGAATTGATCGGTGGCTCGCTGTTCTGGATCTTCAAGGGCCAGTTGGTGATGCGCTCCCCGATCCTGCGGTTTGAACCAGCGGAAGGCGGCAAGACCCATATCGTGATCGCCGCGCGCCTGATCGACCTCTACCCCATCCCCCGCCGCGCCCACCAGGGCTGGCGCTACCTGGAAGACGCAGACGCGCCGCGCGATCTGGCCGAGGGTGAGGATGCGGGAGAAGCTATGCCCGGGCGGTTGGCGGGGGAACTAGCGAAATTGGGACTGGTTTAAATCCCCTTCGCCACCGCCCGCCGCAGCACATTCGCATAAACCTCGGGCTCCTGCGCGCCAGGGATCATAAATTTGCCGTTCACGACCATCGCCGGCACCCCGGAGATGTTCATATCCCAGGCCTCGCGCTGTTCGCGGCGGACCAGTTCGCCTAGTGCTTCGTCGTTGAGCGCGGCGCGGGCCAATCCGGCATCGAGGCCAACGCTTTCTGCGATCTCGACCAGCACATCGGGATCGGAAACATTGCGCCGCGCCTGGAAATGCGCATCGAATAGCGCGCGCTTTAGGCGGGTCTGGAGCTCCGGGCCTTCGGTCGCGAGCGTCCACAGCAGCAACTTATGCGCGGCAAAGGTGTTCCACATCATCCCCGCCGGAGCCTCACCCTCCCCCGTATAATTGAAGCTATAGCCTGCCCGCTCGGCGATCCCGCGCATTTGCTCACGGCCCGCAGCAGCCTGCTCTGCCGTGCGGCCATATTTGCGCTGGATATGCCCGGATTGTTCTTCACCTTCGGGCGGCATATCGGGGTTGAGTTCGAAGGCGTGCCAGCGCACCTCGGCCTCGACTTCACCTGCCAGTTGCTCCAGCCCCTTTTGCAGTTGCTGATAACCGATGATGCACCACGGGCACATCACGTCCGACCAGATATCGATCGTTACCTTGGCCGGAACGCTCACCGCGCGAGCCACCATTTGAGCAAATGATGCGCCACTGCGAACGGCGGCGGGGCGATGAAGGCGCCGTCTTCGCGCCCTTCGGTCAGCGCCGCCATGGCGTCCGCCACTTCGGCGCGCGTGAACCAGCGGGCCTCTTCCAGTTCATTGGTATCAATGGTCAACGCCGGATCATCGGTGTAACTGTGGCAACCTATCATCAGCGAGGATGGGAACGGCCACGGCTGGCTGGCGACATAGGTGACATTGCGGGCGCGGACCCCGGCTTCCTCGAAAATCTCACGCGCCACCGCCTCTTCCATCGATTCGCCTGGCTCGAGAAATCCGGCCAGTGCGGAAAACCGTTTGGGCGGAAAGCGCGGTTGGCGGCCAAGCAGCAGATTTCCGTCATGCTCGACCAGCATGATCGTTACCGGATCGACCCGCGGGTAGTGTTCTCCGCCGCAGGCGGCATCGGTACAATTGCGCTGCCAGCCGCCCTTGGCGAGTTTAGTCGCACTGCCGCAGCGGGCGCAAAAGCGGTGGCGGGCGTGCCAATCGACCAGGCTGCGCGCGCCGCCATAAGTCGCCAGTTCCTGAGGCTCGAGCGCAGACATAGCTGCCCACAGACGCGGATTGGCCGGGGCCACACTGCCGGTCAACGCTCGGGGAACCTCGGCAAAGCAGCCATGAGTTCCCTGAAGCCCAAGGAACACCAGTTCGGCCTCGGGATCGACGTCAGCCAGCGTGCCCCAGCCCAGCGCGCCTTCCGGGGTGATCACTGGATCGAGGCCATCAAGCTGGAGCAGCCGCGCACGCCAGTCCATCAGCCCCGCGAGCGCGGCCGGATCATTGCGGATATGGTCGGCCCGATCGAGCTCTGCTCCGGCGAATGCCAGCACCGCGCTCACTTGCGTTTATGCTTTGCCGCAAGGTCCGCCAGCACCGCACCGGGGAAGTCCTTCTGGATCGGCAGAACCCCGGAGGGGGTATATTGCACGAACAATCCGGCCCGCAGCCCGGTCTTTGTATTGGCAAAGCCAACCGTTCCAGCCGCACCCGACCAGCCGAAGGTCCCTGCTGTTGGGCCCACTCCAACCCGGCCGCCCGCTCCAAACTTCGCACCGTCGATATAGGTGTCCTTGATATCGGTGCCCCTGGGCAACAGGTCGGACGTGCCAAGCCGGACTGCGGCGCGGCTCATCACGCGATTGCCGCCCACAACGCCGCCATTGGCGATCATCGATAGGAATCGGTCGTAATCCGCCGGAGTTGTCACCAACCCGGCCCCGCCAAAAGCGAATGCCGGCTTATCGAGATAGACCGAACTTGCGGCGGGATCGAGCGGAACTGGGCTGCCCCCCAGGATGCCGTAATTGGTGGTCAGCCGGCCCACCTCGGTGCCCGGAACCTGAAAATAACTGCTGGTCATTCCGGCCGGGCCAAACATCCGCTCGGCCAGGAATTCAGCCAGTGAGGCAGTTCCGGCGACCCGCGCGATCACGATGCCGAGGACATCGAGGCTCATCGAATAACGCCACGCGGTGCCGGGTTCTGCCAGCAGCGGAACCGAGGCCGCGCGGCGCATGAATTCCTCCGCAGCAGGGGTCGGCTGACCGTCGGTAATTCCTGGCAGGACCATCCGGGTAATCGATGCAGGGCTGACACCCAGCCGCCGCAGTTCCTGACTGACCTTGTCCTGGTTGACCCCGGCATAGCCGAAACCAGCGGTATGGGTCAGCAAATGGCGGATCGTGATCCGGGTTTTGGCGGGGCGGGCATCGAGGCTTTTGCTCGGATCAAGTGCCACAGACATCTGCGCGAATTCCGGGAAGATATCGGCCAGGTTCTGGTCAAGTTTCAGCTTTCCCTGATCGATCAGCATCATCGCCGCCATGCCCGTTACCGGCTTGGTCATCGAATAGGTCCGGAACAAACTGTTGGCCCCGTTGGCATCGGGGTCGTCGAAACCTTCTTTGCCGCGCACGATGTAACCCGGCGCAGCCCTGCCCCAGCCCAACGCCGCAACCATGCCCGCGACCTTCTTCTCACCGACATATTTGTCGAGAAACGCGGTGACGGTGGGCCATTGCCCCTCGATTCCCGGCGTCTCACCAGCGAAAGCCAGACTGCGACCGAACGGCAGACTGGCAAGCCCAGCGCCCGCGCTCAGCATGGCACTTCCGCGCAGCAGCGAACGGCGCGAAATCAGGCTGGAAATCTCGTCTTGCACACAAATTCTCCTAAATATCTTTTCAAGCCGTCGCCAGCAGCGCGGCCTTGGCAAACAGTGTCGGCAGACCGGCTTGCTCCAACCGAACAAGTGGCCACCATTCACCGGCATCGTCGACCAGACTAGCCCAATCGCTTCCCGAATAAAGCATCAATTGCAAATCGAGATCGAAATGCGTGAAACTGTGGCGGACGCTGCCGGCTGCGTCCCACGGTCCGATCAGTGGCGGTTCCTTTGCCCCATCACCTCGCGCACTCCAGCAATCATCGGGCAGGCTGCGCATCCCGCCCAGCATCCCCTTGCCCTCACGGCGGACCAGCCAAACCGCCCCTGCACGCTCGATCCAAAAGGCCCGACCGATGCGCTGCGGCTTGGGTTTCTTGGCCTGCTTGGCAGGAAATCGCTCAGGATCAAGGCTACGGGCCTGACATTCCCCGGCCAATGGACACAGCAGACATCGGGGGCGGCGCGTGGTGCAAATGGTCGCGCCAAGGTCCATCATGGCCTGGGCAAAATCGCCAGAACGCTGGTCCGGGGTAATCTGTTCGGCCCGCATACCGATCGCCTTCCGTGCTGCCGGAAGTGGCTCAGCGATCGCAAACAACCGCGCCACCACGCGCTGGACATTGGCATCGATGACGACTGCCCGCTGCCCAAAAGCAATCGCGGCGATGGCAGCGGCGGTATATGCCCCAAGCCCTGGAAGCTTGTTCAATTCCTCTTCGGTAGCGGGAAAACTCCCGCCCGCTAGCGCCACCGCTCGCGCGCAAGCCAGCAAATTGCGGGCTCTTGCGTAATATCCCAGCCCTGCCCAGGCTGCCATCACTTCGCCGTCCTCAGCCGCTGCGAGAACCTCGACTGTCGGCCAGCGCTGGATGAAGCGCATGAAGTAGGGCGCGACCGCTGCGGTCGTGGTCTGCTGGAGCATAACTTCCGACAGCCAGACGCGGTAAGGATCAGGGCTAGATGATCCCGGCGGGCTGCGCCACGGCAGGTTGCGGGCATGAATATCATACCAGCCGAGCAGTCGGTCGGAGATTGTCACGGCGCTGGCATCCATTGCGGCGCTATGGCATTGCGGCGCGCATAATGGAACGTGGTCCAAACGACAAAAAGCCGGATGAGCAAGCCAGGCCCGGTAACGCCGGAAAAAAGGCTGACTCAGGCAAAAAGGCCGAGCCGCGCCAGTATGAGCGGCCGCGCGGCGGGCAGGCGCGCGCCATCTCCGATCTGATGCCGCAGATCGGGCGGACCGCCTTTCGCCGATTTGGGTTTGTCCAATCAAGCGTAGTCACGCGCTGGCCCGAGATCGTGGGAGCGCGCCACGCCCGGATTTGCGCACCCGAGGCAATTCGCTTTCCGCCCGGCGAAAAGGTCGATGGCATCCTCCAGCTGGTCGTCATTCCGGCTCACGCACCGATCATCAGCCACGTGATCCCTGAGATCATCGAGCGCGTAAATCGCTTTTTCGGGTACAAGGCAGTCGCCCGGGTCAAGCTTCGGCAAGGCGAGGTTAAGCCGCCGCCTGCTGGAACCACCACCACTGCGCCGCCTTCGCTCAGGCCGATTCCGATGGAACTGGGCGAAAGTCTGCGCGATATCGGCGACCCAGAGTTGCGGACGGTGCTCGAATCGCTCGCACGCAGCCTTGGCTCGCAAACCCCGGAAGAAAGTTGAACGCATGTCGCCTACCCGCTTGATCACCCTCGCGCTTGCCGCATTGCTCCTGACCGGAGCTGCCAAGCCTGCGGCGCGCAACTGGAACCAGACGGTTGCGCTGCTGCCATCCGGTGGCCACTTGCTCGGTAACCCGGCAGCAGAGGTGAAACTCGTCACCTTCGTCAGCTATACCTGCCCGCATTGTTCGCAGTTTGAGAGGCAAGCCGACGCGCCGATGCGGCTGACCTATGTGCATAATGGCAGGCTCTCGGTCGAGGTACGCCATCTGGTCCGCGATCCGATCGATCTTACTGCAGCAATGCTGACCAATTGCGGACCGAAAGAGAAATTCTTCCTCAATCATGCCGCAATCATGCGCAGCCAGCCGATCTGGATCGAATCGCTGCACCATTCCACTCCCGCGCAGCAAGCCCGCTGGACCCAGGGCAACCGGCTTGCCCAGAGCCGGGCTATCGCGACCGACTTCAAGTTCTATGCGATCATGGCTACCCGCGGCTATGACCGTTCTGCCGTCGATCGCTGTCTGGCCGATCAGCCCATGGCCGAACGGCTGGCCAAGTCGACTGCCGATGCCGCAGCTCTGGGGGTGGAATCGACTCCCAGCTTCCTGCTCAACAATCTGCTCCTTTTCGGGACCCACGACTGGGCAATGCTTCGGCCGCAGATCGAAGCACGGATGTAACCCTCAGATTAGCGCGATTCCTGTGGAAGATCGCGGGGATCGCGCCATCATCACCCTTCAAACCCCCGCTCCGCTGGTCTAGCTTGGCCGAATATCACTCAAGGAAATCCAGAACCATGACCGCTTCTGCCGCCCCTCGTTCTGCCGCGCACAAGATCGCCATCGCGCTGGCCTTTGCCCCGCTCGCGCTCGGCCTTGCCGCTTGCAACAAGGACACGGCTGAAACCGCAGCGCCCAGCGGCGCGCCGATCGCAAAGATCGCACCTCCGGCGGGCAAGTCCTGGTCGGATGTGGTGACGACAACGGCCGATGGCGGCTACCAGATGGGCAACCCTCAGGCACCGATCAAGCTGGTCGAGTTTGGTGCTTTGAGCTGTTCGCACTGCGCAGAATTCTCGGAAAAAGGCTCCGCAGAAATCCGCGACAATTTTGTCGCCAGCGGCCGAGTCAGTTTTGAACTGCGTTTCATGATGAACAATTTCCTCGATGTTCCCGCCGTACTGCTCGCCACTTGTGGCTCACCCGAAGCGGTCATCCCGCTCAGCGATCAATTCTGGGGCTGGCAGAAGACGATGTTCGAAAACCTCCAGAAAAGCGATCAGGCTCAGCTGCAGGCAGCGGCCGCGCTTCCGCCCGAACAGCGCTTTGTCGCCATCGCCGCAGCGGCGGGAATGGACCAGTTCTTCGCAAGCCGCGGAGTAGCGGTAGATCAGGGCAAGAGCTGCCTGGCCGATAGCGCCAAGGCTACCAGGCTTGCAACAAACTCGACCGCCCAGGGCGAAAAATCCAAGATCGAGGGCACTCCCACGCTCACCCTGAACGGCCAGAAAATTGACGGAAATACCTGGGAAGTCATCAAGGTTGAACTCGAAAAGGCCGGTGCGCGCTAGGCGCGTCTGACCGCCACGGAAACGAGCGCGATATGCGCATCAGACGGCTCAAACTAAGCGGCTTCAAAAGCTTCGTTGAGCCGGCTGAACTGCGCATCGAGCAGGGGCTGACCGGTGTTGTCGGGCCCAATGGCTGCGGTAAATCAAACCTGCTCGAAGCGATCCGCTGGGTGATGGGCGAATCGAGCCCCAAATCCATGCGCAGCGGCGGCATGGACGATGTGATTTTCGCCGGCACAACCCAGCGTCCGCCGCGCGATTTCGCCGAAGTTGTGCTCCATGCCGAAATCGATGGCGGGGCAGGCGGGCGCGAAGAGCTGGAAGTCGTCCGCCGGATCGAACGCGGTGCCGGCAGCGCTTACCGGGTCAATGGCCGCGATGTGCGGGCCAAGGATGTGGCGCTGGTCTTTGCCGATGCCGCAACCGGCGCACATTCTCCGGCGCTGGTCAGCCAGGGTCGGATCGCCGCGGTAATCGCCGCCAAACCGGCCGAGCGCCGGATGATGCTGGAAGAAGCCGCCGGAATCGCCGGGCTGCACGTGCGCCGCAAGGATGCCGAGCAGAAATTGCGCGCGACCGAGGTTAATCTGGCCCGGCTGGAAGACATCATGGCCGGGCTCGATGCCCAGATCACCGCACTCAGGCGGCAGGCCCGCGCGGCGGATCGCTACAAAGCCTTGTCCGACAAGATCAAACTCGCCGAAGCCCGGCTGGTTTTTGCCCGCTGGCGCGATGCCGCCGCCGCCGCCGATGCCGCCCGCGCGGAAGCCCAGGCAGCCGATGCGCGGGTAAGCGAGGCGCAGGGTTCGGCCAAGGCGGCGCAAACCGCGCAGCATGCGGCAGCGCAAGCCTTGGCCGAAGCGCGCGACACGCTGGCTGACCGGCGCGACGATGCCACCGCGCATGGCCACCGAATGGCCTCGCTGACCAGCCAGCTGGAAGCCGCCGAGGAACGGCTGAAGGACCTCGACCGCCAGAAGACCCGGCTTGACGAAGATCGCGGCGATGCTGACCGGCTGACCAAGGATGCCGCTGAAGCGCTGGCCCGGCTGGAGAGCGACCTTGCTGCGGGAGAGGCGGCGCTCGAGGCGGATGAAAAGCGCCGACCGGGCATTGCCGCCGCGCTGGACGATGCCGATCGCAATCTGCGCGGGGCCGAGCTCGCTTTTGCCCAGTCGACCGCCGCCCAGGCCGGGGTCGAGGCCGAATGGCGGGTCGCCGAAGCCGCGCTGTCAGCTGCTGAACAGCGCCTCGCCCGCCTTGCCAATGAAGCAGCGCGGCAGGACGAACTGCGCGCGGTTCTTGCCCGCGAAGGCGATCCCGATGCGGCCGTGGCGGCAGCGATTGGGACGCGCGATGCGGCAGGCGCGGCGCTGGCTGAGGTTCGCGCCGCGCTTGATGCGCAAAACACGCGCAAGGGCGAGTTGCGGGACTTGCGAGATGCAGCGGGCAGCACACTGGCGGCGGCCAGGGCCGATCTTGCCGGAATAGAGCGCGAATGGCTGGCCCTGCAGCGCGACCGGGACATGCGCGCAAAGCAGGCCAGCACCAAGCATGGCCTGCCGGTGGCGCTCGACCGGTTGCGTGCCGCGCCGGGCTATGAACGCGCGCTCGCCGCGGTGCTCGGCCGCGATGCGCGCGCGCCGCTGGGGGCGGCCCCGGCGGACGAGGACGGGCGCTACTGGACCGGGGCCAGCGCGCCAGTGCCGGTCAGTGACAGTCTGGCCGCGCATGTCCCCGAATGCCCGCCGCAGTTGTTGGCGCGGCTCGCACTGGTCCGTGTCGCCGAAAGCGATGATGGCCGAGTGCTGGCTCCGGGCGAATGGCTGGTGACCCGCGCCGGACGGCTGCGCCGTTGGGACGGCTTTGTCTCGCGCGGCGAAGGCGCAGTCGAAGCGGCGCGGCTCGAAGCAGAGAACCGCTTTGCCGCACTGGAGGCCGAGTTGCCGGCGCTGCGGGCCGCAGTGAGCGAGGCCGAGACGGCACAAGCTGCAGCTCAGGCCGAGCTGGCGGCACTGCAATTGACAGTCATAGCAAACGAACGAGCGCTGGCCGCCGCCGCAGAGAGCGAACGCAGCGCCTTGCGCGCCCTCGATCAGGCCGAGGCAGCCAAGGCCCGGCTTGAAATCCGCCGCGCCGAATTGACCGAGGCAGGCACAGACCTTGCCGAACAGCGCAGCATCGCTCAGGCGGAGCGCGATACGGCGATGGCCAAGCGCAGCTCGCTGCCCGATCCCGAGGCCGGGCGCGCCTCGCTCAGCGCTGCGCAATCGCGCCACGATGCGGCGCGGGCAGGCTTGCAAGCCGCAACCGCAGGTCTTGCCGCGCATGATCAGGCGCTGGCTGTCGCGCGCGAACGGACGGGTGCGCAGCGCGGCGACATCAAGGGCTGGCAGGCCCGGGCCGGCGATGCCGCGCGGCGGCTGGCGGAAATGGGGCGCCGGTTTGAGGAGATTGAGCAAGAGCGCAATGTCGTCGCCGCCAAGCCCGCCTCGCTGATCCGCGAAATTGAATCGGGCGATGCCGTGCGCACCAGGCTGGGCGCGGAACTGACTGAGGCAGAAGCCCTTGTGGCTCAGACGAACGAAGTCGCGCGTGGCCTGGGCAGCGCTTTTGCCGCCGCCAACGAAGCTCTCGCCACTGCGCGCGAGGCCCGCGCCGGGGCCGCCGCGCGGGCTGAGAATGAGGAAGAGCGCCGCACCGAGATGGCGCGTATCTCGGGCGAGCGTTTCCAGTGCCCGCCGCCGCTGCTCGCCTCAAGGTTTGAATTCGATGCCGCCAGCGTCGCCCATGCCGGCGAAGAATCGGCCGCGATGGACCGGCTGGTGGCTGACCGCGAGCGGCTCGGCCCGGTCAATCTGGTGGCCGCCGATGAGCTGGCCGAAGCTGAGGCAAAGGCCAGCACGTCAACCGCCGAGCAGGCCGAACTGACCGAGGCAGTGCACCGCCTGCGCGGCTCGATCGGCAATCTCAACCGCGAGGGCCGTGAGCGGCTGCGGACCGCGTTCGAAGCGGTCGACACCCATTTCCGCCGCCTGTTCACCCGGTTGTTCGAAGGCGGTCAGGCCCATCTCGCGCTGGTCGATTCGGACGATCCGCTCGAGGCTGGCCTTGAGATCTACGCCCAGCCGCCGGGCAAGCGCCTGCAATCGCTCACTCTGCTGTCGGGCGGCGAACAGGCGCTGACTGCGATCGCGCTGATCTTCGCGCTGTTCCTTACCAACCCCGCCCCGATCTGCGTGCTCGACGAAGTAGATGCGCCGCTGGACGATGCCAATATCGAACGCTTCTGCGATTTGCTCGACGCGATGGTGCTGGAAACCGACACCCGCTATCTGATCGTCACCCACAACGCGGTGACGATGAGCCGGATGCACCGCCTGTTCGGCGTGACCATGGTCGAACAGGGGATCTCGCGGCTGGTGAGTGTCGATCTGGGGGCGGCGGAGGAATTGCTCGCGGCGGAGTAGCTGAGGTGGGGCTGCCTTGGGCCGGTTAACTTCCTCTCTTCCGTGCTGCTTTCACTGCCCATCGGACGAGCAAACCGATGCCAATCGCAAAGATGGCTGAAGGAAGCAGGACTTGCGTTAGGAACCCCTTCTTACATACCGTATCCGGTACGCAGTCCCCTAAAGTGTCGGCAAGCAAAAGAAACGCAAAGATAGGAAGGCTGAGAACGGCTGCGGCAATGCAGCCCCACCTCCCTTCAACTGTCGTCCCGCCTTTGTATCCACTTTCGTCCATCCGAACGGAATAGACCACTGGGCGATGTCTGCAACTGGTTCGTAGCTGAAATGTCCCACACGTAGGTCCCAGACTGCCCTAACCCAGCACATACCGGGGTCCGGTGCCCGCCGTCCCCGCCCGGTCGTCCTTGTTGTAGAGGTGGCAGCGTTGCAGGCTGAGGCAGCCGCAGCCGATGCATTCTTCCAGCTTGGCGCGGGTGCGGGTGAGGAGCTGGATCTTGGCATCGAGCTGGACCCGCATCGAACGGCTGATCCGCTGCCAGTCTGACTGGCTGGGGGTGCGCCCTTGCGGCAGCTTGGCCAGCTCAATCTCGATCTCGACCAGACCCAGCCCGAGCTTTTGCGCGATCAGGATAAAACTCAGTCGCCGGATGTCCGAGCGAAGGAACCGGCGCTGGTTGCCACTGGTACGCAGCGAGGTGATCAGGCCCTTCTCTTCGTAAAAGCGGATCGCCGAAACAGCGAGCCCGGTGCGCTGGGCAAGTACGCCGATCGGGAGGAGGTCATTCTTGTCCAGCATCGCGTTTCGCCTGAAATTGCTTGACCTCAAGTTAGCTTGAGGTTGCACAATGGGCAAGGCTGCTGATTCGAAAATTCGGCAGTCCGTTCATTTTCAGCGCTTTACCGAAAGGATCTGCCATCATGCCCCAAGGATTTCTCGAACACGCCAACATCACCGTCAGTGATCCGGATCGCTCGTCGGCCCTGCTCCAGCAGCTGTGCGGTTGGCACGAGCGCTGGCGCGGTGCCTCGCAATTGGGCGGCTGGACCATCCATGTCGGCAACGAACGCGATTACATTGCGGTCTATACCAATGAGGGCAAAGGCGGCCCCTTCGCCAAGGGAGCGCCGCTCAACCACATCGGGCTGGTGGTCGATGATCTGGACGGCGCCGAAGCGGTGGTAGTGGCAGCAGGTCTCGAGCCGTTCGGCCACATGGATTACGAGCCCGGGCGGCGGTTCTATTTCTTCGATTGGGACGGGATCGAATTCGAGATCGTGAGTTACGCCTAGATCAGCGAGGACTGTCGCAAAGCTTTGTCTCCGCCCGCCCAGCGTTCAGCGGTGTGGTCAGCGATCAGTTCGCCCGGCCAAATGCGGCACAGGGCAAATGCCTGATCAGGCGTCCCACCGGTCCAACGGGACCAGTCCTCAGGGGCGAGGATCACCGGCATCCGGTCATGCACCTCGGCCATCTGCGGGCTGCTTTGGGCCATCACCAGCGTGTAGACCTCGCCCCATTCCGCGCTGGCGCGCCACAGCCCGGCCACGGCGAAGGGCTCGCCGCCTGGAAGGCTGTACCAGCTGCGCGTCATCTGGCCGGGCTTGCCCTGCGGCTCTGCCCAGGCGCTGACCGGGATCAGGCAGCGGCGGCGGGTGAAACTGTCGCTCCAGAAAGCAGTGTG
>JBKJTN010000045.1:0-57254 GCA_046590275.1 Novosphingobium sp. | reverse complement strand
CGGCGCTTCGCCGGGCTTGCCCATCAGTTTGCGCCGCTTGACCTCGACCACCACCTTGTTGGTGCGGCCGTGGCTGAAGGTCTGCTTGACCTCGCCAGCCTGGACCGAAGTCTTCAGGCCCAGCGGGCGGCGACCCAGGGTCGGCTTGTTGTCGGTCTCGCTCATTTCGCCACTCGGTCCTTCGTTCGGATTCGCTTATTCGTAATCATCGGGCCTACGCCGCGCAGGTGCGCGACGGGCCAGTCGTTTCATCTACTTCCGGGCGTGCTTCCCCGCCGCTGTCGCGGCCGAGAAAGCGCATCAGGCGCGCAAGCGGCACGGCGACCCGCAAGGCCGCCGCAGGATCGGTCAGCGCCAGATGGACGACATTGTCGCGGCCCAATGCCACAGACAGGGCCGCGCGGTCCAGCGGCAAGGTAACGCCGCTGCGGCCCGAGCCTTCGGCATCCTCGCCCACCCGCCACGCCTGGTCGAGCTTGCGCGACCCGTCATCCCCGGCGTCGCCGGCATGGGCCAGCCACGCGACCTGTCCCGCGCGCGCCTTGTCGGCGATCCGGTCTGACCCGGTCAGCAGCTTGCCGGTGCGCTGTTCCAACCCGAGCCGGTCGGTCAGCGCCCGGGTCAGCGCGGCCTCGATTTTTGCGCCCAGGTCGGCGGGGATCGTCAGCGCCTCGCCCTTGAAAGCCCGCGCCAGCGCGCCCTTGAACTTGCCGTTGGCAATCGCCGCTTCGAGCGCGGCGCGATCCACGCCCAGCCACGCTCCGCGCCCAGGTGCCTTGGCCAGCGCATCGGGCAGCACCTCGCAACGCCCGTCATCGAGCGGTGGCGAGATCGCCAGACGCACGAGATCGTCGCGCGCGCCGTGATCCCCTGACAGGATACAGCGCCGCTCGGGTGCCTCGCGGGGCGCCCGGCCAGCAGAGATGTCGGAACCTAGCGGGTCATTGTGCGGAGTCCGCATCGGCGGCCTCCTGAGGTTCGGCAGCGCCAGCTACTTCGGGGGTTACTTCGTCCTCGAACCAGTGCGCGCGCGCGGCCATGATAATCTCGATACCGACACTTTCGCTCAGGCCGTATTCGCCCAGCACCCCGCCCTTGTCCTCGGGGCGGCTTTCGCGGCGCATGACCGGGGCGGGCGAGTTCTCGCGGCGGCGCGGTTCGGCGCGCTTCTTGGCGATCAGTTCGTCGGTGGCCAGATCGGCCAGATCGTCGAGCGTCAGGATCTTGGCCTTGCCCAGCGTGACCAGCATCGCTTCGGTCAGGTGCGGGATCTCGGCCAAGGCATCCTCGACACCCATCGCGCGGCGGGTCTCGCGATAGCCCTCGTCGCGGCGTTCGAGCGCTTCGGTCGCACGGCTCTGGAGTTCCTCGGCCAGCTCGTTGTCGAAGCCTTCGATCGAGGCGATCTCGTCGAGCGAAACGTATGCGACTTCCTCCAGCTCGCTGAACCCTTCGGCGACCAGCAGCTGCGACAGCGTCTCGTCGACGTCGAGCTCGGTCTCGAACAGCTTGGAGCGTTCGGTAAACTCGCGCTGGCGCTTTTCGCTGGCTTCCTGCTCGGTCAGGATGTCGATCGCCGATCCAGTCAGCGCCGAGGCGAGCCGCACATTCTGGCCGCGCCGCCCGATCGCCAGGCTGAGCTGGTCGTCGGGGACGACCACCTCGATCCGGCTTTCCTCTTCGTCGATCACCACACGGCTGACCGTGGCGGGCTGGAGCGCGTTGACCACGAAAGTCGCGGTGTCCTCGCTCCACGGAATGATGTCGATCTTCTCGCCCTGCATTTCCTGAACCACCGCCTGGACGCGGCTGCCCTTCATGCCGACGCAGGCCCCGACCGGGTCGATGCTCGAATCGCGGCTGATCACGCCGATCTTGGCGCGGCTGCCCGGATCGCGCGCGGCCGCCATGATGGTGATGATGCCGTCGTAAATCTCGGGCACTTCCTGCGCGAACAGCTTTTTCATGAATTCGGGGTGCGCGCGGCTGAGGAAGATCTGGGGTCCGCGGTTCTGGCGTTCGACCTTGAGGATCAGCGCACGGACGCGTTCACCCACCCGGGCAGCTTCGCGCGGGATCTGCTGATCGCGGCGGATCACGCCTTCGGCGCGGCCAAGGTTGACGATGACATGGCCAAACTCGACCGACTTGATCACCCCGGTGATCACCTCGCCCGAGCGGTCCTTGAATTCTTCGAATTGACGGTCACGCTCAGCGTCGCGGACCTTCTGGAAGATCACTTGCTTGGCCGATTGGGCATCGATCCGGCCGAGATCAACCGGCGGCAGCGGATCGACGATGAAATCGCCCAGCTGGGCGCCGGGCTGAAGCTTTTCGCCTTGCTTGAGATCAACCTGCTTGAAGTAATCCTCAACCTCTTCAACCACTTCGACTACGCGCCACAGACGCAGATCGCCGGTGCGCGGATCGAGCTTGGCGCGGATATCGTTTTCCGCACCGTAACGGTTGCGGGCCGATTTCTGGATCGCTTCTTCCATCGCCTCAATGACGATCGACTTGTCGATCATCTTCTCGGTCGCCACCGCGGTTGCAATCGCGAGCAGTTCGGCGCGGTTGGCGGAGATTGGACTGGCCATCGGTTACTCTTCCACTTCTTCTAGGATTTCGTCGGCACCGCTACTGTCCAGCGGACGGGTCGCGGCAATCAAGCGGTCGGTCAGGACCAACTTGGCAGAATGAACATCGGCCAGTGGAAATTCCACCCGGCCGGATTTGCGGTCTTCCAGAGTAACGATCTCACCCTCTATCCCGATCAGATCGCCCTGCACCGTCTTGCGGTTCCCGTCGACCGGGCTGAGCAGCATGACCCGCGCTTCGTGTCCGGCCCAATTGGCGAAATCCTTGGGGCGGGTCAGCGGGCGGTCGATCCCCGGCGAGCTGACTTCGAGGCGGTAAGTGCCTTCCATCACATCGTCGCCGGCTTCTTCCAGCGCATCGAACCGGTCGGAAATCCGGCGCGACAGCGCGGCGCAGTCCTCGATCACCAGTTGCCCGGTATCGGGCCGTTCGGCCATGATCTGGAGCGCGCGCTCCTCGCCGTCACCGGCCTCGCTGCGCCCGAAGATCTTGACGCGCACGAGATCGAAACCGAGGGCGCGAGCCTCCGGTTCAACAACCTCTGTAATACGCGCGATATTCGCCATGCCTGCTCCGTTTTTCCGACCGGAAAGCAAAGCCGCTTGGCGCCGGCCCCTTTCGGCGCCAGCCCTAACGTTGCTAACAATGTCGGGGTAGTGAGGGGCAGATAGGCTGGTTTTGCCGGAATTGCAAGCACCCGAAATGCAGCGCCGACTATTGCGCCTTCACGAGCAGCGGATAGGGATTGATCGGGCTTGTCGCCTCATGCCATTTGCGCTCGGGCATGGTTGCGAGAATCGCAAAGTGGAGGTGCGGCGCCGCGGGATCGGCATTGCCGGTAGAGCCGACTGCACCAATCGGATCGCCCTGGCGCAGCAGCTGACGTTCGGCCAGACCGGGCGCGAAACCCTCCAGATGGGCGTAATAATAGATCAGCCGCCGATCGGGCGAGCGGATGTAGACGGTCAGCCCCCCGCCATTGGAGTAAA
The DNA here is from genome assembly GCA_046590275.1 of Novosphingobium sp. Classification (GTDB taxonomy): domain Bacteria; phylum Pseudomonadota; class Alphaproteobacteria; order Sphingomonadales; family Sphingomonadaceae; genus Novosphingobium. The sequence continues at coordinate 53,667 of JBKJTN010000045.1, read as the reverse complement.
ACAGGCGTTCGACCGTGCCCTGTGCCGCCGCGATCACGGGAGTGCCGCGCGGGGCCATGATGTCGATCGCATCGTGCAGCCGCCCTCCCGAGCGGGCTTGGCTGAATGTATCGACAAGTTGCCCCGGCACTATTCCGCGCACCGGAACCTTCAACGGTCCGATTGCAGCGGCATCATAGGAGATCGCTGCCGGCAAGGGCGTTCCCGGCTTGGCAGCGACCGGCGACTGTCCAGGGGACTGTAAAGCCATCATATCCCGCAGCTGGGTGCCGGGATTAATGCCCTTCTGGCCTTGCGCCGCCGCCGCCACCGCCCGAGTTTCCCGCGCCCAATACGAGCTGCTTTGCAGCCACCACGCTCCGGCCGTGACCCATGCCGCAGAGGTCACCACCACGGTAACGGCAACCGTCCTGACCACTCCTGTCCAGCCCATTTCCATATCAGGCCTCAAACAATACTTTGGTCGATCCAGAGACCATCTGCGCCAGCCGGGCGACATCCCAATTGGTCAGCCGCACACAGCCGTGGCTTTCCGCGCGGCCGATGGTTTCCGGGGCGGGTGTGCCGTGAATACCATAATGCGGCTTGCTCAGATCGATCCACGCAACCCCGACCGGTCCGTTGGGGCCCGGCGGCAGCAGTTGCTTTTCCTTGGTATCGGACACGTCCCAAAACAGCTTGGGGTTATAATGAAACGGCGGATTGCGGGCGACGCCGTTGATTTTCCAATTGCCCAGCGGCAGCGGATCCTTGCTTGAGCCCATTGTCGCGGTGAACATCCCGACCAGCTTGTCGGCGGCATCGAATACTTTGAGCGAGCCCTTGCTTTTACTAACCACGATGCGCGCGGCCTTGGGCTGGTTTGAGCCAACGCCTAGGTGCGCCAGTGTCGTGCGCCATGCGGTGTCTTCAACTTGCGCGGGGTCGATTACATCGCCGCCGACGTTGGGAACACGGATTTGCTGCCCAGCAGCGAAGGTCGTGACCGCGCTGGCCGGACTGGTGCTGGCCGGACTGGCACTGGCGGCGGGAGCGGGCTCGAAGGTGGCGGCTGGAGATGGCTGAGCAGCGGAGGTAGCACCGGCTGGCACCCCGCCCGGATTGAGCAGCTTCAGCGTTTCGATCGTGGTGTGAAACCGCTCGGCCAGTTTTTCTTCCAGCGTTTCATAGCCAAGCGCAGGCAATTTGGCCTGATCCGCCGCGTCCTTCGGCAGCGGCGCAAACGGTCCAGCAGCGAAATCGGCCGGAATGGTCACGATCCGGGTGGCGGGAATGTTGCTCCACCGTGCCAGCAACTGCTGGGTTGCAGGATCGATTATCCCGCTCAGCGGCAACGCGTTGGCTTCCTGGAACCCCATGATCGCATTGCGGGTAGACGCGCCCTGCTTGCCATCAACCACGCCGGGGGTGAAGCCCAGCCGGTCGAGCACCACCTGCGCCTGCATCACCTCGCGCGGTTGATCGTCGGCCAGATCGGACGGCAGCTGCAGCCCCTGCGCAATGTCATGGGCGGCAAGGGCATCGGATTGGGCGGCAGAGGAAGACGCAGCTTGCGGGGCACCCTGCTGGTCGGGATCGCCGCCCGGCGCGAAATTACAGCCGCCAAGCGCAGCCACTGCCAAAAGGATCAGGCCGGTTCCGCCTCGTTGCATGAATAGTCCCTCTCGCCTGGGGTGCCACCAAAGCACCCCATCAGCGAACCAACGCATGGTGAACACGATAGTTCCGCGCACAGGCGCAAATCGGGTGAAGCGCATCTGGAGAGTTTGAAATGGCCATGGCCGGCTGGTTCGTCCGGATTGCCAAGGCCCGGCAGCTAGCGCGCGGGTTGGGCTGGCTTGTCCAACGCCCATGCGTTCTTGTTGGATTGCGCCTGACGTTCATCCTGCGCTTCGTGCAACTTATCGACCATGTTTTCTGCCGACTTGACGTAGAGAAAAAACAGCAAAAACACGAACGCCGAAAACACGAACTTCTTGTTCAAAAGCGGCGCGTAAACCGATTCCTCTTGGTCAGGTTGATCTTCGTCTTCCATGGCCCGTTATTCGCCTGTTTCCCCGGTGTACTCGCGGTTTTCATAAATCCGCTCGATCCGGTCGGCCCGATCGGCTGCCGCCTCTTCGGGGTCGCTCCTGGTTGGCGTGCGACTCCACGGGTCGAGTGAATCTTTTTCTGCACTGGCACCAACCACACTCAGCGCCAGTTCGCTCGCCCCTTCGGGATCCGCCGCGATGTAGCTTGTACCAATCCCGAAAGCCATCAACAGAGAGAAACCTGCCAGGAACAGAATGCGCCCCGCCATACCCAGACCACGAAAAATTCCTAACAAAACAGCATCCTTCCCGACATGGCTTTGCAAGGGCACCATTAGCCGTGTTCTATTGCAATTTCCCTAACCGCCGCGCTCCATCAAGCCATGCTTCTTCATACAGTGGCGCAGTTGATCATAGCTCAGCCCCAGCGCCTTGGCGGTCTGGCGCTGATTGTAGCGATGCTTGCCAAGGGCATGTTCGAGGATCGCGCGCTCGTGGCTGTCAACTGCGCCGCGCAGATCTTCGATGGTATCGAAACGGGTTTGTACCGGGGTTGCAACTATATTGGCAGCGGCTTGCTCACCCGCCTGCTCAGCGCGTGGCATGGCGGCGGGCTTCCAGGGACTATCGAACGGATCGAACACGATATGGGCGATCGGCTGGTCCCACTGGTCCCAGCGATAAACCGCGCGCTCGATCACATTGCGCAGCTCGCGGACATTGCCCGGCCATTGATGATCTTCCAACGCCTGCATCGCGCCGTTGGAGAAGCCGGGCCATTCGTCCCAGTCGAGCTCGGTCGCCATGCGGCGCCCGAAATATTCGGCGAGGACATAGATGTCACCCTCCCGCACCCGCAGCGGCGGCAGGGTAATCACCTCAAAACTCAGCCGGTCGAGCAGGTCGGACCGGAACCGGCCTTGCTCGGCGAGGCGCGGCAGATCCTCGTTGGTGGCGGCGACGATCCTGACATCGACCATGATCGGCCGTGACGATCCGATCCGCGTTACCTCACCATATTCGACCGCGCGAAGCAGGCGTTCTTGTGCACCCATCGACAAGGTCGCCAGTTCGTCGAGAAATAACGTCCCTTTGTCGGCTTCTTCAAACCTTCCCGCACGCGCTCTGGTAGCACCGGTAAAAGCTCCTGCCTCATGACCAAACAGCTCCGCCTCGATCAGCGTTTCTGGCAAAGCCGCGCAATTCAGCGTGATCAGCGGTTCGCCCCAGCGCGACGAGAGGCGGTGGAGCCGTTCGGCGATCAGTTCCTTGCCAGTGCCGCGCTCGCCCACCACCAGCACCGGACGGCGCATCGGCGCGGCGCGGCTGGCGCGTTCGACCGCATCGAGGAAGGCACCCGACTGGCCCAGAAACTGTGTTTCACGCTCCATACCCAACTTATAGCGAAATTTGCCAACACCTCGCAAGCCTTACCAAATGTCGTTGGTCGAATTGCTGCGGAAACCGGGAAAATTGGCAGGTTTTGGGGTTTGGCACGGTGCTTGCTGTGACATGAACAACTGCCGATCCGGCATTGTATCAACGAGGTTAAGGCCATGAACGTCCAGACTCTCCGTAAGTCCAGCAAGCTCGATATGGCGATCTTCGCCAGCGTCACTGCCGTGCTTGCCATGAATGTCTTCGTACTGGCCCAGCAGCTGGATAGCACCCCGGCCTTCGCCCGGACTGGCGCTGCCCCGCAGGCCCAACAGGCTTGAACGCGGCGATGACCGATCCGAAGGATCTTGACCCTTTTAACCCCCTTGGGCCGGAGCCTTCCCGGGCCCCCGCTGGCGGGAATCAGTCCCCCCGCCACCCGCGCGCTCCGGCCCAAACCCTGACCGGCGAAACCCGCCGTACTTCCCGCGTCGACACCGAGGTTGAACGCCTCCGTCGTTCCCCCACTCCCACAACCGGAGTTCCCTGGATGGGCATTTTCTCGCGTACCCGTGATATCGTCGCCGCCAATTTCAACGAGTTGCTCGACAAGGCTGACGATCCCTCGAAGATGATCCGCATGATCATCCTCGAAATGGAGGAAACCCTGGTCGAAGTCCGCGCCAGCGCGGCGCGCACCATTGCCGACCAGAAGGAAATGCATCGCCACACGGTGAAGCTGGACCGGCTGCAGGCCGATTGGGCCGAAAAGGCCCAGCTGGCGTTGTCCAAGGACCGCGAGGATCTGGCCCGCGCGGCTCTGGTCGAGAAGAAGAAGGCCACCGACATGGCCGATCAGCTCAAGACCGAGATCACCGTGCTCGACGATGCGCTGCGCGCCTATGAGATCGACATTGAGAAACTCCAGACGCGCCTGCGCGAAGCCCGCAGCCGTCAGACCGCGATCGCCGCGCGGCTTGAAAGCGCCGAGAACCGCGTCAAGCTGCGTACGCTGCTGGCCAGCGAGCGGGTCGATGAAGCGATGTCGCGGTTCGACCAGCTCGAACGCCGGGTCGATTACGCCGAGGGCCGCGCCGATGCGCTGAACCTGGCCGATGGCACTGCCCGGCCGAGCCTGTCCGACGAGATTTCGGCGCTGGCCGGGGCTGACAAGGTCGATGAGGAACTCGAAGAAATGAAGCGCGCCCTTGCGGCCGCCAAGAAGGAAGACTGAGCCATGGAAGACGTTCTAATTCCAGTGATGATCTGCGGCATTCTGTTCGTCGCCTTGCCCTGGATCATCCTCCACTACGTGACGCGCTGGAAGACCGCCGCCACTTTGACAAGCGACGACGAAACGCTGCTGGAAGAGCTCTACACGCTTGCCCGCCGGCTGGATGACCGGATGGATACTGTCGAGCGTCTGGTTGCCAGCGACGACCCCGATTTCAAGCCCGCGCGGCTCGTTCATGACCGCGAGATCGACAACCAGCCGCTGCGTGAACTTGACCGGATGCTTGCCAAAAAGGGGAGGACTTCCAAATGAACAGCCCGCGCACGCGATTTTATCGCGATAAGGTCAACGGCAAATTGATGGGCGTCTGTGCCGGGATTGCCGACTACACCGGGGTTGATGTGCTCTGGGTCCGGCTTGGCGCCATTGCCCTGACCTTCATGGGCCTGGGGTTCCTCCCGCTGATATATCTGGGGATCGGCATCTTCGCTCCCAAGAAGCCATCGCATCTTTATGTTGACCGGCAGGAGCAGCAGTTCTGGCAGCGCGTGCGCCAGTCGCCGACCCGCACCGCCCGCGATGTCCGCGCAACCTTCCGCGATATCGACCGCCGCCTGGCCGATGTCGAACTCTACTACGTCAGCGGCAACCCGCGCCTGTCCGACGAAATCGAACGGCTGCGCTAAGCGCTCCGAATTGGGGAGAATATTATGGGACCGGATACAATCTGGGTGTTGATACCGCTTTTTGCGCTGTCCATTCCGATTATCAAAGTCTGGACGAGCCACCGCCAGAAGATCGCGGAAATGCAGTTCAGAACCACCGCCGAAATGAGCGCCGAAAAGGCCGCGCAATATGTTTCGCACACCTCCGAACTGGAAGAGCGCGTCCGCGTTCTCGAACGGATCGTGACCGACAAGGGCTATGATGTTGCCAGCCAGATCGAGGCGCTGCGCGATTCTCGCAAGGTCGAGGCGCTGATCGACCGACGCGACCGGGAGCTGCCGCGATGAACTGGGGCGGACCTGACTTCGTCATCCTGATCATCGCGATCTCGACCGGCGGCTGGCTGATCAACAACTGGATCCGCGCCAAACACGGCTATGCGCTGGAAGACGAATGGGGCGGCAAGACCGCTCATGCCGAAACCGACGCGACCAAGGCCCTGCGCGACGAAAACGCCGAACTGCGCGACCAACTGGCTGGCTTTACCAACCGGGTTCACGTGCTCGAACGGATCGTCACCGACAAAGGCTATGGCGTTGCCAGCGAGATCGAAGCGCTGATCGACCAGCGGGAGAATACGAAATGAGTTTTGGGGATTTCATGGGGCTGAGTGCCCTGATGATCGGGATCATCGCGGTGAGCGCAATTCTGATGGAAGGCTACAAGCGCCGACTGGCCTTCAAGGAGCGCCAGCTTGAGCTGACCGCCAGCCAGACCGCCGAAAAAGCCGCGCAATACGCCGCGCATACCGAACGGCTCGAAACGCGGGTCCGCGTGCTGGAACGCATCGCCACGGACAAGGGCGTCGATCTGGCCGCCGCGATCGAGGATCTACGCGACCCTGCGGTGAATTGAACCGACCCCGACTGTTGCTGGGCCAAGGAGAATAGAGACTATGTCAGGCGGACAAATCATGGTGATCATGATCATTCTGATCGTATCGATCGCCTCAATCTTCAAAGCCCGTTACCAGGCGATGCATGGAGACAGCGGCCCAAGGTCTGCCCGGCGCTCGCGCGGCCGGCAGGTAATCGACGGCAGCTATGAACAAGTGTCCGATGGCGAGCACACTCCGCGCGAGCAGGAGCTTGAAAGCGAAGTGATCGCGCTGCGCAAGCGTCTTGAAGTGCTTGAACGCATTACCACCGATGCCAACAGTTCCGACCGGCTGCGCAGTCAGCAGGTCGCCGATGAAATCGAAAGCCTGCGCGACCGGTAACGGTCCCGCCGGCCCCACTTCCCAAGGAGCCCCCGCAATGGAAAGCGAATATCTCCTGATTGCCGCCGCCGCGCTGATCGGCCTGTGCGTTGTCGCTGCGACCATGCTCAAGGGCTGGCAGGGCTGGTTGGCCCTCAAGGCCCGCGAGCTCGACCAGCACCGGCAGCGCCCGGAAATCGAGGGCGGCGCGAATGCCGGAACCAATGGCATCGGCACCCGGATCGAGATTTCCGACCTCAAGGAACGGATCCGCAAGCTGGAAGCGATTGCCGCCGGGGTGGATTTGTAAGAGCTACCCCGCTAGAGGCCGCGTCCATGCGCAGCCTTGATGACATCCGCGATGAGTATCTCTTCCTCGAAGGCGACGAGCGCTACCGCCTGTTGATCGAACTGGGCCGTGAGCTGGGGCCGATGCCCGCTGCATTGAAAACCGATGCCACGCTGGTCCGCGGCTGTTCGGCCAGCGTGTGGGTCTATCCAACGATCGCGGACGGCGCGCTCCATTTCATGGCGGACAGCAACGCCGCGATCACCAAGGGGATCATCGCGTTGGTGCTTTCTTCTGTGCAGGACAAGCCCGCCGCCGAAGTCGCCGTGATGGATGTTGCCGCCGCGCTGGCGCCGTTCGATCTGAAAAACCAGCTCAGTTCCAATCGCACCCAGGGTGTGCCGAACATGATCGCGCTGATCCGCGAGACCGCAGCGCGTTATGCCGAGGGCGCGGCTTCCGCCTGACGGATTACGGCCGCACCGGCCTTTGCCTGTGCCGCCAGATCCCGCTTCAGTGCTGCCGGATCACGCGCGAATACGAAGCCGAAGCTGACCCCGCCGTGCTTGCCGATCGTCGCATGATGGAGCTTGTGCGCCTGGACCAGCCGCTTGGCATAACCTCGCTTTGGCACCCACCGGAAATAACGCTGATGGACCAGCCCATCGTGAACCAGCGTATAGATGATCCCGTAAATCAGGATGCCGAGCCCGATCCAGGTTCCCGGCTCCCACGCCGCTGGCCCTCGGACCAAGGGACTGCCGATGGCGAACATCGAAATGCTTATGCCGGCGCCGACGATCCCGAACAGATCGTTTTTTTCCAGAGGCCTGTCATGCGGTTCATGATGATCGCGGTGCCAGCCCCAGCCAAAGCCGTGCATGATATATTTGTGGCTTGCCCAAGCCACGCCCTCCATCGCCAAAACGCTGGCAAGCACGATCGCAGTGGTAGAAAGCGCGCTCATCGGCTCAATCTTCCGCTTGATCGCGCGGGGGGAAGAAAAAGGCGGCGATTTCCTCACCGATCCGGGCCGGGCGCAGCGTTTGGGTGTCGATGTAGCACCAGCTCGATTTGACCTCGGCCAGCACTTCCTCGCCGCGCTTGACGATGGTTTCGTAAAAGGCCCGCGCTCCCTGGATCCGTTCCAGCAGCACATTGGCAATCACGTCGTCGTCAAGGAATGCGGGCTTGCGGTAGGTGATCTCGTGCTTCAGCGCGACCCAGCCATGCGCTTCCACCGCCTCTGCGGGCGCCAGCTTGTGCCAGTGCGACAGCACCGCATCCTGGACCCACGACAGATAGCGCGCATTGTTGACATGACCCATGAAATCGATGTCATCGGGAACGATCTTGATCGGAAAATAATGCGGCGCTGCGGTCATAACCACTATGTAGGCGCATTAAGCTGACAATTCCATGACCACCGCTTGCGATTCGTCGCAAGCTGGGGCTAGGGCACCTGAATGGCTAACATTCCGCGCACCCTTTACGAGAAGATCTGGGACGCTCATCTGGTTGAGCGTCGCGAAGATGGCACCTGTCTGATTTATATCGACCGCCACCTGGTCCATGAAGTGACCAGCCCTCAGGCGTTCGAGGCGCTCAGGGTTTCGGGCCGCACGGTCCGCCGCCCCGATCTGACGCTGGCAGTTCCCGATCACAATCTGCCCACCACCGCGCGGCGCGACGGTGCCGGCCGGCATGTGCCGATTGCCGATCTGGAGAGCGCCGCGCAGCTCGAAGCGCTTGAACGCAATGCCCCCGATTTCGGGATCCGCTACATCGGCGATGCCGATGCCGAGCAGGGCATCGTTCACGTTGTCGGGCCGGAACAGGGCTTTTCGCTGCCCGGCGCCACGATCGTCTGCGGCGATAGCCACACCTCGTGCCACGGCGGGCTGGGCGCGCTGGCGTTTGGGATCGGCACTTCCGAGGTTGAGCATGTGCTGGCGACGCAAACGCTGCTGCTCACTCCGTCGAAAACCATGGAAGTCCGGGTTGAGGGCGATCTTGGCCCCGCCATCACCCCCAAGGATCTGATCCTCCACATCATCGGCCGCATTGGCACGGCCGGCGGCAACGGCCACGTCATCGAGTACCGCGGCAAAGTGTTCGAGGAGATGAGCGTTGAGGGCCGGCTGACGGTCTGTAACATGAGCATCGAGGCCGGCGCGCGGGCCGGGCTGATCGCGGCGGACGAGACGACCTTCGCCTTCCTCAAGGGCCGCCCTTACGCGCCCAAGGGCAACGACTGGGACCGCGCGGTGGAATGGTGGAAGTCGCTTGCCACCGATCCCGGCGCGCGCTTTGACAAGACCGTCGTGATCCAGGCTTCTGACGTTGAACCGACCGTTACCTGGGGCACCAGCCCCGAAGACACGGTGGCAATCGGCGGCGTAGTGCCCGCGCCGGAAAGCTTTGCTGATCCGTCCAAGCAGGAAGCCGCCCGCGCGTCGCTGGCCTATATGGGACTCACCCCCGGCACGAAGATGACCGACATCGCGGTTGAGAACATCTTCATCGGCAGCTGCACCAACAGCCGGATCGAAGACCTGCGCGCCGCCGCCGCCGTGCTCAAGGGCCGCCACAAGGCCGCGGGCGTGAAATGGGCGATCGTTGTTCCGGGGTCAGGTTTGGTCAAACGTCAGGCCGAGGAGGAAGGTCTGGACAAGATCTTCATCGCAGCCGGCCTAGAATGGCGCGAGCCGGGCTGCTCGGCGTGCCTTGGCATGAACCCCGACAAGGTGCCGCCGGGTGAGAGGTGTGCGAGCACCAGCAACCGCAACTTTGTCGGGCGGCAGGGCCCCGGAGCGCGGACGCATCTGGTGAGCCCGGCGATGGCAGCGGCAGCGGCGGTGACTGGCAAACTTACCGATGTCCGCGAATTGCTCCCTGCTGCGTAGAACCCTTGCCAAGACCCCGCTTCCCCAGCGATAGGTGATCCCATGACCAAAAAGACCGACAAACCCAACTGGACCGGAAAAGCCGCCATGACCGGGGCCGCGATTGGCTCGGCCGCGCTGGCAGCGGCGCTGCTCTATGCCTCGCGGCGCAAGGAGCCCAAGCCAACCTCACCGCCGCCGCATCCCGAAGACGCGCCGGAGACCGATTGATGGAGCCGGTCCGCGAAGTTTCCGGCCGGGCGATTCCGTTCGGGCGGGCGAACATCGATACCGATGTGATCATCCCGGCCAAATGGCTCAAGACGATCAGCCGCGAAGGCCTGGGGCGCGGGGCGTTCGAGACGATCCGCGAAGATCCCGCCAACATCTTCGATTCGGCCGAATTCAAAGGCTCGCCAATCCTGATTGCGGGCGACAATTTCGGCTGTGGCTCCAGCCGCGAACACGCGGCATGGGCGCTGCTAGACCTTGGCATCAAGGCGGTGATCGCGCCGTCGTTCTCTGACATTTTTTCGGGCAACGCCTTCAAGAACGGCATACTTACCGTGGTTTTGCCGCAGGCGCAGATCGATCGGCTGCTCGAGGTTGCCAAGACCGACCCAGTGCGGATCGATCTGGAACACCAGACCGTCACCACCCGCTTTCAGGATCGCTACACCTTCGAGATCGACCCGTTCCGCAAGGCCTGCCTGCTGGGCGGGCTGGATGAGGTCGGGCTGACACTGGCGCGCGGCGATGCGATCGCCGCATATGAAACAGGCGCAAGGGCCAAGCTGCCCTGGCTCGCCACCGGAACCGGAGTCCAGGCATGAAAGCTCTTAGATCGCACGCCGCTGGCGGCCCTGAAACACTCACCCTCGACGAGATCGACGCCCCCACCCCCGGCCCCGGTCAGGTGCTGGTGGCGGTCAAAGCCTGCGCGATCAACTTCCCCGATACGCTGATCATCCGTGATCTCTATCAGTTCAAGCCCGAACGGCCGTTTGCGCCAGGCGGCGAGATTTCCGGCGTGATCGAGGCGCTGGGCGATGGCGTCACCGGCTGGGCAGTTGGCGACCGGGTGCTGGCCGGGATCGGCCATGGCGGCCTCGCTCAAAAAGTCTGCGTCGATAGCGTCCGCCTGTTCGCCGTGCCAGACGATGTGAGCTTTGAAACCGCTGCCTCGATCCTGATGACCTATGGCACCACGATCCACGGCCTCAAGGATCGCGGCCACATCAAGCCGGGCGATACCTTGCTGATCCTGGGCGCAGCCGGCGGAGTCGGGCTGTCGGCGGTCGAGCTCGGCAAGGCGTTCGGCGCGCGGGTCATCGCTGCCGTATCCAGCGAAGAGAAGGCGCAGGTCGCGCGCGAAGCGGGTGCAGACGAGGTGGTGATCTATGGCCGCCCGCCGTTCGATCGCGAACAGTCCAAGACCTTGATCGATCAGTTCAAGGCCGCCTGCGGGCCGAACGGCGCCAATGTGATCTACGATATCGTCGGCGGCGAGTATTCGGAACCGGCAATCCGTTCGATCGCGTGGGAAGGCCGCTTTCTGGTGGTCGGCTTTCCGGCCGGCATCGCCAAGCTCCCGCTTAATCTGACATTGCTGAAAAGCTGCGACGTCTGCGGGGTGTTCTGGGGCGCATTTGTTGCCCGCAGCCCCAAGGAAAACGCCGTCCATGTGGCCGAGCTGTTCCGCCTACTCAAGGAAGGCAAGATCAATCCGCGCATCTCTGCTACACTGCCGCTGGAACGCGGCGGCGAGGCGATTGCGCTGCTGGCGGACCGCAAGGCCATCGGCAAAGTTGTGGTGAAGATGTACGGCTGAACTGCTCACTTTGGGAGAGCGGGCGACACAATAAAGGAACGACCAATGACCAATTTCAACGATCGTGAGCGGGCCGAAGAGGCCAAGTATGCCCATGATGAGGAAACCCAGTTCCGCATCCACGCCCGCCGCAACCGGCTGCTGGGCCAATGGGCGGCCGAGCTGATGGGACTTTCTGCGGCCGAAACCGAATCCTACTCCAAAAGCGTGGTGCAGGCGGACTTTGAGGAGGCAGGCGACGAGGATGTGGTCCGCAAGCTGCTCGGTGATCTGATCTCGGCCGGGATCGAAACCAGTGAGGCACACATCCGCGCCGCTTTGGAAGCCAAGGAAGTCGAAGCCCGCCGCGCGCTGATGGGCGAAGCCTGATCATGGCAATGGCCGCCGCTGATATCGAGGCGATGATCCGCGCCGCCCTGCCCGATGCAGAGGTTGCGATCACCGACCTGGCCGGCGACGGCAACCATTATGCTGCCCGCGTCACCTCGCAGTCATTCGCGGGCAAGAGCCGGGTTGCCCAGCACAAGCTGGTCTATGATGCGCTGGGCGGACGGATGGGCGGAGAGCTTCACGCCTTGCAACTGACCACCGCCGTTCCCAATTGAACTTCTCATCCTTTCCCGATCAGGTTGACCCAGCCATGTCCGATACAAATGCCCGCCTTGCCCAGATCGTCAGCTCGAACGATGTCGTGTTGTTCATGAAGGGAACGCCGCTGTTCCCGCAATGCGGCTTTTCCAGCAAGGCGATCGCGATCCTCGAACACCTTGGTGTCGGCTATGAAAGCGTCGATGTGTTGCAGGACATGGATATCCGCCAGGGCATCAAGGCCTTTTCAGATTGGCCGACGATCCCGCAGCTTTACGTCAAAGGTGAATTCGTCGGCGGCAGCGACATCATGATGGAAATGTTCGAGGCCGGCGAGCTGCAGGAACTGATGGACGAGGCCAAGGTTGCGCCCGCTGCCTGAGCAAGCCCATTCCTGAATGACAGGTCGCTTCGCCAACCAAATTTCAGCGATTTCGGGAGAAGCATCTCGGGGAGGCGGGGCCGCGGAGACCAGATTGCGGCCCCGCCTCTATTCGAGACTGCTTGGGGGTACAACTACCAGTGCACCTCCCGTGCCAAACTCTGAAAGTCACGCTTTTCAAGCGTTTTTTTGACCGGGGAGCAGAGGGTCGATCTGCTTGGTGTAAAGTTTACCGACAGCATCAGGCGCTGAATAATGCTTGGCAAACCAGGCTGGACGACGCACGGTAAGGCCGATGGAAAATCCTGACGAATATGCCGAGACAGACGAAGCGCCGCCCGCAAGCCCGGCGGCCACGCTGGTGATCTTTCGCCACGATACAGCAGGCGGCGCGGCTGAGCTGCTGATGGTTCAGCGTTCGGCTGAGATGCGGTTTGCCGGCGGTGCGGCGGTGTTCCCCGGCGGCCGGGTTGATGCGGCCGATTTTGAGCTGGCTGACAAGCTTGGCGCGGCGGATGAAGACGAGCGTAGTGAACTGGCCGCACGGATTGCCGCAGTGCGCGAAACGCTTGAGGAGACCGGGCTGGTGGTTGGCATGCATCAGCGCGCCACGCTTGAGCAAGCCCACATCGCCCGCGCCTTGTTGCTGGAACAGGCGATGCTTGCGCCGGTGCTGGAAGCGATGGGCTGGACGCTGGATCTGGCCGGACTGGTGCCCTTCTCGCGTTGGCGGCCAAAGCACCGCCACATGCGGATTTACGACACGCGGTTCTATCTGGCCGACCTTGGCACGGGCGCAGTCGATCTGCTGGTCGATCAGACCGAGAATACCCACCTGTTCTGGGTCAGCGCCAGCGAAGCCTTGCGAATGGCCGATGCGGGCGAAATTCAGGTGATCTTCCCGACCCGCCGCAATTTGGAGCGGCTGGCCCAATTCGCGAATTTCGATGCGGCGCTGGCACATGTCCGGACCTTCCCGAGCCAGATGATCACACCATCGGTCGAGGAACGCGATGGCGCACGATGGCTGACCATCCCTGAAAATGCCGGCTATCCGATCACCAGTGAAGCATTGGATCTGATCCAACGGGGTTAGACAAAAAAATGCCCTCGCATTTGCATACGAGGGCAAGTAGCCGGTTACCGAAGCAACCGGGTGGGTCGCAGGTCCGCTTTAAGGGACTCACGACTACTGGAATGTGACATTTCCCACATCTTCGAAAATAAATCGCAAGATGTAGTTAAGATTCTGTAATTTATTGCAAAAATATCTTCATCGAACCCGGCAGGGTTCGCAAGGCCGACTGGCCGCCCGAGCTTATGCGAGGAAAGCCAAGGCCACGGATGCGGCCGCCCGGCGCTTGAGGGCAAATAAACAATGGCGCGCCCGGCAGGACTCGAACCTGCAACTCCAAGCTTAGAAGGCTCGTGCTCTATCCAGTTGAACTACGGGCGCGCGCAAAGCTGCCTTAAGCATGGTTTGCAGCCGGTGCAAATCGGGGTAGATCGCGGCCATGACTGAAACCCTCTCCCGCCTTGACGGCACAACCAGCGCACGGCGGCATTTCCGCTATTTCGATTATGTCATGGCCGCCTTTGTGGCGATCCTGCTGCTGTCCAATCTGATCGGGGCGAGCAAGCTGGCGAGCCTGGGCGGATACACATTTGGCGCAGGTATCCTGTTTTTCCCGGTTTCCTACGTGATCGGCGACGTGCTGACCGAGGTTTACGGCTATGCCAACGCCCGGCGCTGCGTATGGATGGGCTTTGCCGCAATGGCCTTCATGGCTTTCATGAGCTGGGCCGTGGTGACGATGCCGGCGGCGGACGGCTGGGGCGGTCAGGCGGCCTATGAAAGCGTGTTCGGCAGCACCTGGCGGATCGTCGCGGCCTCGATGATCGCGTTTTGGGCGGGCGAATTCGTCAACAGCTTCGTCCTCGCCAAGATGAAGATCCTGACCCAAGGCAAGCATTTGTGGAGCCGCACGATCGGCTCGACCTTCTTCGGACAAGCGATCGACAGCGCGATTTTCTATCCGATCGCGTTCCTTGGGATTTGGTCGAACGAGCAGGTGTTGATGGTGATGGTCACCAACTGGTTGCTGAAGGTGTTGTGGGAAGCCCTGCTGACGCCGGTCACCTACGCGGTGGTCGGCTGGCTCAAGGCGCGCGAGGGAGTCGAGGTGTTCGACTCCGGGACCGATTTCTCACCCTTTGCCAAGGCAGATGCGATTTAGCTGGTTATGTGGTCGCGATTTCCGAGCCGTGAAATGTTCCATTTTACTTGAAATCGCTCCGGCTGCTGATTGGCCCCGCCCTGGTTGTGGGCGGGGCCTCTCGCCGGGGGTCGGATCAATCGGCCCAATCAATCAGCGATGAGGCCGATCGCGATGTAGACAAGGATCAGCGAGCCGAAGCCCACCAGGGTGCCGATTACCCAGCCCAGGCGGACCAGCGTGACATCGACATTGAAGTAGTCGGCAATCCCGGCGCTTACGCCCATGAACTTGCCGCGTTCCTTGTTAAGACGGAAGCCGCCGGTAACTGGTGCGCTGTCGCCGCGCTGGCGATCAAGCGCGCTCATGCGACGACACTCAGGTAGGTCGAGGCGAACTGGGCATCATGCGCCTGAGCACTGCTTGGGACGGTCACGGTGCCGCTGATCAAGACCAGCGAGAGCGCAAAGGCAGAGATGGCGGCGGTAAACCGGCTGGCGAAATTGGTGTTGGTCATGGTAATTTCCCTTCTTGTGTTTGGTGTCAGTGGAGTGTTCCACCGAATGCAATGATGTTTGCATGAGGCGTGCCAAACAAGGAAAATGGCTGAAATATGCCATTCTGCCTGCAGTCCGCGATTCTTTCGCTGCGATGAACATCGAAGAGTTGGTGAAATATCCCAACTTTCGGCAAACGCCTTTTGCGTGGCGTTCCCGCCTCTCTCAGACTATCGCCCCGGCACCATGGCACTCGACCGGATCCTGCTGACTGACTTTCGCAATCATCGCGACACGCGGATCGATGGGACGGCAAAATTCAACCTGCTGATCGGCGAGAACGGCGCCGGCAAGACCAATGTGCTTGAGGCGCTCTCGCTGTTCGCGCCGGGCCGGGGCCTGCGCCGCGCTGCGCTGGCCGAAATGCCCGGGCATGGTGCAAGCGGCGCCTTTGCAGTCAGCGCAGAACTGACCGGTAGCGACGGGGTGGTGCAGATCGGAACCGGCATCCGCAGCGAGCGCCCGGGGCGGCGGATTGTCCAGATCAACCAGGCCGAGGCAGCAGCGGTCGGGCTGGGCGAATGGCTCAGCGTCGGCTGGCTGACCCCGGCGATGGACCGGCTGTTTGCCGAAAGCGCGGGCGCGCGGCGGCGGTTCCTCGATCGGCTGGTACTGGCGTTGGAGCCCGGCCACGCCCGCACCGCATCGCGCTATGACAATGCCTTGCGCGAACGCAACCGCTTGCTCAGCGAAACCGCCGAGCCTGAACCAACCTGGCTCGACGCGCTGGAAGCCCAGTTGGCCGAGGCGGGAGCCGCTCTGGCGCAGGCCCGCGCTGGCATGATCACGCGGTTGGACGAAGCGCTGGGGCTGTTGCCGCAATCACCGTTTGCCCGGCCAACGCTGGCCTATCAGCCGGGCGGTCCGATCGACGCAGATGCGCTGGCCGAGGCGTTGGCGGCGGGCCGCCGCCGCGATCGCGCCGCAGGACGCACCTTGGCAGGGCCGCACCGCGACGAGCTGGCCGTGACAATGGCGGGCAAGAACCAGCCCGCCGCCGAATGCTCGACCGGTGAACAAAAGGCGATGCTGATTGCGATCACGTTGGCCCATGCAGGATTGCTTGAAGAAGCACGCCCGCGACTGCTGTTGCTCGATGAAGTCGCCGCGCATCTCGATCCGATCCGCCGTGAAGCGCTGTTCGAGCGGCTGCGCGAAGGTGCGGCGCAAGTCTGGCTGACCGGCACCGAAGCCGCGCCGTTCGCCGCAATCTCGGGCGAGGCAGCGGTCTGGCGGGTTAGCGAGGGGTCGCTGGAACGGATTTAGGCAGCGCTCCCGCCACCGCTGCAACCGTCGATCCGACCAGCAAATCGATCCCTGGCAAGGTCGGGTGGATATGATCGGGCTGGATCAGCTCCGGCTTATCGATCAACGGCTGGAGGAAGAACGGCACCAGCGCCGCATCGTGCTTCTTCGCCAGCGCCGGATAAATGGGATCGAATTTCGCGCGATAATCCGCCCCCAGATTGGGCGCCGAGAGCATCCCCAGCAGCACCGCCTTGATCTTGCGCTTGCCGAGCTCTGCAAGGATCGCATCAAGGTTTGCTTCGGTCTGTTCGGGTGGAAGTCCGCGTAACATGTCGTTGCCGCCCAGACTGATAATCACCAGCGCGGGCGGCTGTGGCAGGCTGTTCAAGGTAAACGTCAGTCGCTGAAGCCCGCCGGCAGTGGTATCGCCCGAAACCCCGGCATTCATGATCCGCGCGTTGATGCCGCGCGCGCGCAGCGCTGCTTCGAGCCGGGCCGGATAGCTCTGCCCCGGCTCAAGCCCGTAGCCTGCAAACAGGCTGTCACCCAAGGCGACGATCTGCTGTTCCTGGCCCATCACGGGGATTTCGGGCGCAGCTTCTGTGGCGCTGGGCTGCGGCACCGGCGCAGGCGAACCGCATCCCCACAGTGCGAGCGCAGAAGCCAGAACCGCCCAAGTCAATTTCATTTCGCAACTCTCTCTTGCCGGAATGCCCCTAGCTATGGCATTGCCGCGCCGTGACAAGCCCCTCCCCGGCGATTTCCGCCTCGAACCTTACCCTCACCCTCGGCAGCGGTGGCAGCGCGGTAGAAATCCTTCGCGGGATCGACCTGACCGTGCCGCTTGGCCAGACGCTGGCGCTGCTCGGGCCTTCGGGCTCAGGCAAGAGCTCGCTGATGGCGGTGCTGTCCGGATTGGAGCGGGCCAGTTCAGGCACGCTGAGCGTGGCGGGCGCCGATTTTGCGGCGCTATCCGAGGATGGACTGGCGCAGGCTCGCAGGGGCCGGATCGGGATTGTGCTTCAGGCCTTCCATCTGCTGCCAACCATGACCGCGCAGGAAAATGTCGCAACGCCGATGGAACTGGCTGGAATGGACGATGCCTGGCCCCGCGCAGCCGCCGAGCTTGATGCGGTCGGCCTTGGCCACCGGCTGACCCATTATCCGGCGCAGCTTTCTGGCGGCGAGCAACAACGCGTCGCCATCGCCCGCGCCACCGCGCCGCGCCCGCCGCTGCTGTTTGCCGACGAGCCGACCGGCAATCTCGATGCCACCACCGGCGCCGGGATCGTCGAGCTGCTGTTCGCCCGCCGCGCCGAGACGGGCGCGACCCTGGTGATCATCACCCATGATCCGGCACTGGCCAGTGCTTGCGAGCGGGTAATCACGCTGGCCGACGGGCGGATCGCCAGCGACACTGCGGCGTGAGCAATTCGCTCCCTCAGTCGATGCCCTGGCCCACCGCCTGGAAGATCGCGCGGCGTGATCTCAACGCGCGGTTCCGGGGGCTGCGCCTGCTGCTCGTCTGCCTGTTCCTGGGCGTGGGCGCACTGGCCGCGATCGGCACGCTGACCGGGGCGATCGAGCAGGAGTTGGCAACGCGGGGCCGGGCCATGCTCGGCGGCGATTTGCAGGTGGAAGTGTGGCAGCGCGCCGCCAGTCCCAAGGAAATGGCAGCATTCAAGGCGCTCGGCACCGTCTCGGGCGGAACCCGGATGCAGGCTATGGCCAGCTCTGGGGCCAGCTCCGGCGAACTGGCTGCGCCGGTTGAGCTAAAGGCGATTGACGCAAAATGGCCACTGATAGGCCGCCTGACCCTCAAGGATGGCCGCGCAGTCGGCGCGCCGCAAGCGGGCGACGCCTGGCTGGGCGAAGGCGCAACCGAGCGGCTGGGGCTGAAACCCGGCGATGTCTTCACGATTGGCGGCCAGAGCCTGCGCGTCGGCGGGATCATCGCCGATGAGCCTGACAGGCTGAGCGAAGGCTTTGCGCTCGGTCCTGTGGTAATCGTCGCCGAGAGTTTCCCGGCCCGGGCGGGCCTGACCCAGCCGGGCGCGATGTATCGCAGCAAATACCGGATTGCGCTGCCGGCCGGCCGTGACCCGTTGCAGGTGCAGGCCGCGCTGCAAAAGCAGTTCCCCGCCGCCGGGCTGACGATCCGCGAGCGCAGCAAGGCCGCGCCGGGGGCAGAACGGTTCGTAAGCCGGATGGGCGAATTTCTGGTCCTGGTGGGCCTTGCCGCGCTGGTGATTGCGGGTATCGGTATCGGCGGAGGAGTCACCTCGTATCTCGAAGCACGGCGCGGCAGCATCGCCACCTTGAAAGTGCTGGGAGCGACCAGCGGCGACATTGCGCGGATCTACCTGATCCAGATCGCGGTTGCGGCGCTCGTCGGCGCGCTGGCCGGTCTGGCCGCAGGCGTGGCTGTAACCCCGCTGCTGGGCATGGCGCTGGGCAGCCTGCTGCCGGTGTCACCGGGCATTGTGTTCGATCCGCCCGCGCTGCTGCGGGCCAGCGCCTATGGCTTGCTGGTGGCGCTGATCTTCGCCGCCCCGCCGCTGCTGGGGGCGAGGCATTTCCCGGCGATGGCGCTGATGCGAGCGCGGGTTTCACCGCTTGGTAAGGCAAGACGCGATGCGCTGCTGCCGGTCGGGCTTGGCATGGCCGCCATCGCCGCGCTGGCACTGTTTACCGCTGCACAGCCGATCGTGACCGCCTGGTTCCTGGGCGGTGCAGTGGTTGTCCTCGGGCTGCTGGGTTTGCTGGGGCAAGCGATCCGCTGGCTCGCGGCCCGCCTGCCCCGGCCGCGCGATCCGCTGCTGCGCGCGGCGCTCGCCAATCTTCACCGTCCCGGCGCGCAGACCGGCGCGCTGGTTACCGCGCTGGGCTTTGGCCTGTCCGCCTTCGTGCTGCTGGCGGCGGTCCAGACCAGCCTTGATCGCAACATCGCCGCGCGGGTGCCGCAAAAGGCGCCCGACTATTTCGTGCTCGACGTGCCGCGTGATCGGGTCGACGAGTTCACCGCATCTGTCACCCGGATCGCACCTAAAGCCAGGGTCCGCACCGTCCCGGCGCTGCGCGGCGCGATCCTCGCCTATGGTCCGGCCGGGCGCATGATCCGCGTTTCCGACCTCAAGGAAATCCCCGAGGAGGCCTGGCCGCTGCGCGGCGAGCGCGGGCTGACCTACGGCGACAGCGTGCCCGAAGGCAATGTGGTGACATCGGGCAAGTGGTGGCCGGCTGGCTATTCCGGCCCGCCGCTGGTATCGATCGACGTCGCACTGGCCGAGGCGCTGGACCTGAAGCTGGGCGATCGGCTGACCATCGGCGTGCTGGGGGTTGAACGCACCGCCACGATCGCCTCGCTGCGGCGGATCGATTGGGACAGCATGGGTTTCAACTATGTGCTGGTCTTCTCCCCCAACGCGATTCAGGACGCGCCGCATAATCTGGCTGCGACCATCGATCTGCCCCCGGGTCCGTCGCGGGGCGAGTTGTTGCGGGCGCTGGTCCGGGGTTTCCCATCCAGCTCGGTGATCGAGGTCGGCGGAGTCCTGCGTGAAGCGCGCGATCTGCTGCGCCAGGTCGGGACGGCGATCCTTGCCGCCTCTTCGGTGGCGGTGCTGGCGGGGATTGCAGTGCTGCTGGGGGCGATTGCCGCCGCGCGGGCCAGTAAGCTCTATGACAATGTGATCCTGCGGGTGCTGGGCGCGAGCCAGCGGCAATTGCTGCTGCTGCAGTTGGCCGAATATGGCGCGCTGGCGCTGCTGCTGGCGGGCGTGGCGCTGGCGCTGGGTAGCGCGACCGCATGGCTGGTGATCGTCCAGATGTTCGAGTTCGATTGGCTGCCCGATTGGCCAGTCGTGCTGGGCGTGCTGGGAGCCGGCCTGGTGCTGGTGATCAGTTTCGCGCTGGCCGGATCAATCCCGCTGCTGCGAGCCCGGCCAGCCCAGGCGCTGCGAGAGTTGTAGCTAAGCCCCTCCCCTAAAGGGGACGGGGCAAGGCGGCCTCAACGACATTTGGCATTATTCGAACGCGTAGGCGTAATGCTCGCCGGGATATTTCGGGTTTTCGCCCCATTTATTGATGCCAGGGGTTCCGGGCAGAAACAGCACGGCCAGATAAGCCAGGCTGGCCAGCAGTCCGATATAGGGAATAGCGCCCAGCACCGTTAGTCCAACGTAGGCCCAGCCCGACAGGCCGCAATCGTGGAACCGGCGCACCGTTAGCGCGAGGTTCGGAATAAAAGTGCCAAGCCACCAGAAGCCGAGGATGACCGCGCCGAGCCAGAACAACAGGCTATCTGGCATGACAAACCCGGAATCGCGTTGCTCGATCGCGCTCAGTAACCCGCCGCCGAGCATCAAGATGGTGGCAAAGCCCATGACCATCACGTTCAGCAAGACGAACGACCAATATTCGCGGCGCCGCGATCGGCCCGAAAATTCAGCGTAACGCTGCAATGGCAGAAGCATCCATTCCATCTGCAACCCTCCGTTTGCATCTACGGACGAAGCTGCCAGATATGGCTGAAAATTGGGTTAAGCGAAGAGAGGGCCTCCACAGGCACTCACAGAGCCTTGCCCCCCTTTGCAAAGGGCTTAAACCTCAGGAAAACACATCGGCATTAGTTGGGTCTTTGGGGTCATCGCCGAAACGATTGGACCCGGCCGTCCCGGGAAGAGCCATAATAACGAGGTTTCCGAGCGATATGATCCATCCGATATAGGGCAAGTTGCTAAGCACTGCGAAACCGAGAACCCACCAGCCGGACATATCCCGATCATGAAAACGGCGGACGTTCACGGCAATGCTGGGAATGATGGTTCCGAGCCAGAACAGACCAAGCAGGATTGCGCCGACGGTGAAACTGGTGGTGCCCGCCAGCTTCGACATCGCATCTGGATTTTCAAAATCGCTGATATCAATGTTGCCTCCAGCAAGCATGGCAGCAACAAGCACAAGAGTGACCAGCACTGTAAACAGCGTGAACATCCAGTATTCCATGCGCTGCGACCGACCGGAGAAATCAGCGTAACGTTTATAAGGCAGGATCATCCATACCATTGCAGCTTCCCCCAGTTCAAATGGCCGGGAATGCGGCCAAGAGCTGGAAATCATCATAAAAATGGCGAACTGGCAAACAAAAAGGGGACCGGTTGCCCGATCCCCATTTCGATTATCTTTAAGGCCTAACCCGTCAGAACTTGAACCTTGCGGCCACGCCATAGGTGCGCGGCTGGTTGGTGTAGCCCGAGACCGACTGGTTCTGCGCCACTGAATCGAAGATATCCGCAACATAGCGGTGATCCAGCAGATTGCGGCCCCACACCGTGAGTTCCAGCCCCATTTCGAAGGCATAGGTAATCGAGGCGTTGAGATCGTTGATCTCACGCCGGAACTCTCTCGCTGCAAGGCGGGCGGGCAAGTAATTCGGCGACCCATCGAGGTTGCGGCCGATATAGTTGGTCAGGCCCGGCTCAACCTGGACCGGGGCTTCATAGTGGAAGTCACCCGACAGGATCAAATGATCGCCGCTGGGCAGTTCCTTGTCCCACTGCGCGCCCCATGTCGCGCTGAGCTGGGTGATGTTGCCAATCTTCTCGCCAGAAACATCACCAAAGACCGAGCCGACATAGCTGTCATACTTCGGCTGGAGATAGGTCATCGCCACCATCAGCGACAATTCGCGGGTGGGATTGACCCGCCCGTCAAATTCAATGCCAAAGGTCGATTGCTTCTCGGCATTGGCAAAGACGAAGCTGGTTCCGATAAAGGTATTGGCCTGGAAGTCCTTGATCGACTGCTTGAACACGGTCAGATTTGCCGAGGCAATGCCCCAGTTGCCCTTGATCCCCAATTCGAAGACTTCGGAATTTTCGGGCCGGGCAAAGCGCGTGCCTGCTCGCAGATTGGGGGTTGCAATCCCGGCAGTCTGGATCGCGCCCAGATCGGAAAACAGCGGCTTGCTGTCACGCGACAGGTTCCACGAGCTGGCCTTGAAACCGGTTGCCCAGCTGGCATAGACATTCAGGTGGTCGTTCACTTCATAGGCGAGGCGAGCGACATAGGACCAATCGCTATCACGGGTCTTGCCGTTTTCCACCACATTGGGAATGTTGAGGATGGGCGGCAGGAACTGCAGCGCCTGGAACCCGATCAACGGCGCGGTCTGCGCGCTCACCCCGGCTACGATCTGCTGATATGCGACCGGCTGGATTCCCTGGAAGAACGCGACCTGCCCGGGGCTGGCAAAGCCACCCGGAACTGCAAGGATACCCCCGATCGTCCGCGAGATAAAGAACTGGTTGAGCTGGGTAATCCGCCCCGGAATATTAACCGAGGAGAACAGATCAGTGCTGACCGAGTTGGACGAAACGTCCTTCGCATCATGGGTGTAGTTTGCGCCCAGCGTCAGGGTCAGCTTGTCGGAAATCGCAAAATCGGCGTTACCGAACAGCGAGTAAGCCTCGTTATCCTGCCTGAACTTGTTGAAGAACCCTTGCCCCGCCTGCCAGAACGTGTTGGGCGCGCCGCCAAACGTGGCTTCGATGCTGTTGGCGTTCTGGGTGTTGCTGGTCAGACCGCGGATCAGCAGATCGACGTAATTGCGGAAGTCTGCACCATAAACGATCTGGTCAGCCGAATCGACCTTTTCCTTGAAGTAATAGGCCCCGACCAACAGGTTGAGCGGCCCTTCCAGATCAGTCGCGATCCGGAATTCCTCGGTGAAGGTCTTAAGCCGGGCTTGGCCGATGTTGGCTCCGGTAGCGATCCGCGCGCTGCTGAAATCGACATCCTGATTGGCATCGAGCTTGGTGTCGCGATAGGCGGTGATCGAGGTCAGCGTAATCGGCCCGATTTCATAATCGATCTGGCCGGAGAAGCCGTAGTTGCGGACCTTGCTGCTCGGCACCACGTCGCTGTAAACCACATCGGCGAAGGGCGTGGCCGGATCGTTGAGCTGACCGCCCACCGCCAGGACCGCGCCTGACGCTGCCGAGCGGCGCAGGTTGAACACCGCGCAGCATTTTTCATCGAGCTGGTCATAATCGGCGATCAACCGGATCTTCAGTTGGTCGTTCGGTTCGAACAGCAGCTGGCCGCGGGTGAACCAGCGGTTGCGGTTGTTCAGATCATCGCCGTTGAAGGCGTTGGTCACATAGCCATCGCGCTTGTTGATCCCGGCCGAGAAGCTGGCGGCGATTGTCTCGCTAAGCGGACCGGTGATGTAAGCCTTGCCAACGATCGCATTGTAATTGCCGTAGGACGCCTCAACACTGCCGCCCAGGTCGAACGAGGGCTTCTTGCTGATGATCGAGATAACCCCGGCCGAGGCATTCTTGCCAAACAGGGTGGACTGCGGCCCGCGCAACACCTCAATCCGCTGAATATCGGGCAGATCGCTGATCTGGGCGATCGAGCGGCTGCGATAGACGCCATCGACAAATACCGCAACCGAAGGCTCAAGGCCAAGATTGTTGCCGCTCGTGCCGAAACCGCGGATCGAATAGGTTGTGGCAAACTGGCTCTGGCTCTGGCTGACGCGGAGCGAGGGAACAACCGATACGAGATCGGTGATGTCACGGATCTGGGCCCGTTCGATCGTCTCGGCAGTGGTCACGCTGACTGCAACCGGGGTCGATTGCAGGGTCTGCTCGCGCTTGGTGGCGGTAATGATGATTTCATTGCCCATCGCAGAATCGTCTGACTCGGTCTGGGCATCGGCTGCTGGCTGCGCTTCGTCAGCAGCGGCCTGGGCATAGGCAACGCCTGGAAGCACCAGGCCAATCACGGCGGCTCCGGTCAAAAGACTGGCGCGAGTATATGCAAATTTCATGTTTATTATGCCCTCTCCAAACACGGGTTGCCATCAAAGCGTTTGTGCTTGTCGCCGCAACAACCCTATCTTTTCTTGGGCCGTGCATAGGTAGCCGTTCGGTTCTGCACAATTGCTATCATAGCGCGGCTCTGCTTGAGGGAAACGGTGTTGCCAATCGGTCACACCAGAATTCCCCTGCCACCCCCTCGCCGCATCGCTTGCCCGCAGCCGCCTTATCAGCTAGGGGCGCGCGCATGTTGCGGCGCAGCACGTGCCCGCTCGTCCCCGATCCTGAATGGAAGTTTCCCGATGTCCGCCCCTCTCCCATTGCGCAATATCGCCATTATCGCGCACGTTGATCACGGCAAGACCACGCTGGTTGACCAGCTGTTCCGCCAGTCCGGCACCTTCCGCGACAATCAGCGCGTTGAAGAGCGGGCGATGGATTCGAACGATCTGGAAAAAGAACGCGGGATCACGATTCTGGCCAAGTGCACCTCGGTCGAATGGGACGACCATCATGGCCACACCACGCACATCAATATCGTCGACACCCCCGGTCACGCCGATTTCGGCGGCGAGGTGGAGCGCATCCTGTCGATGGTCGATGGCGTGATCCTGCTGGTTGACAGCAGCGAAGGCGCGATGCCGCAGACCAAGTTCGTTACCGGCAAGGCGCTCGCGCTGGGCCTCAAACCGATCGTCGTGGTCAACAAGATTGATCGCCAGGATGGCCGCGCGCAGGAAGTGCTGGACGAGGTATTCGATCTGTTCGTCAGCCTCGACGCCACCGACGAGCAACTCGATTTCCCGGTGCTCTACGCCTCGGGCCGCAATGGCTATGCCAGCGACGATATGGACGCGCGCGAGGGTGATCTGACCCCGCTGTTCCAGAAGATCATCGATCATGTTCCTGCGCCCGCAGCCGATGTGGACGGGCCGTTCAAGTTCCTCGTCACCCTGCTTGACCGGGATAACTTCCTCGGCCGGATTCTTACCGGCAAGGTCGCCAGCGGCACGATCAAGGTCAACATGCCGATCCACGCGCTGGATAACGACGGCAACATTGTTGAGACCGGGCGCGCTTCGAAGATCATGGCCTTCCGGGGGCTTGAGCGGGTGCCGGTCGACGAAGCCCGCGCGGGTGACATCATTTCGATCGCCGGCCTCACTACCGCGACCGTCTCCAACACGATCGCCGATCCTTCGGTGACCGAGCCGCTCCACGCCCAGCCGATCGATCCGCCGACGCTGTCGATGCGCTTTGCGGTCAACGACAGCCCGTTTGCGGGCCGCGAGGGCACCAAGGT
This sequence comes from Novosphingobium sp., assembly GCA_046590275.1. Classification (GTDB taxonomy): domain Bacteria; phylum Pseudomonadota; class Alphaproteobacteria; order Sphingomonadales; family Sphingomonadaceae; genus Novosphingobium. The sequence goes on along the minus strand of JBKJTN010000045.1, from coordinate 27,971 downwards.
AACCAGCCGCATGATCCGCGATCGGCTGGAGCGCGAGGCCGAAAGCAATGTCGCCATCCGCGTCACCGAAAGCGCCGACAAGGACAGCTTCGAAGTGGCCGGGCGCGGCGAATTGCAGCTGGGCGTGCTGATCGAAACGATGCGCCGCGAGGGCTTTGAGCTCGGCATCAGCCGTCCCCGCGTGCTCTATAGCACCGACGACGATGGCAAGCGGACCGAGCCCTACGAGGTCACCGTGATCGACGTCGACGAAGAATATGCCGGCACCGTCGTCGAGAAAATGGCGACCCGCAAGGGCGAGATGACCGACATGCGCCCATCGGGCGGCGGCAAGACCCGGATCACCTTCAGCGCGCCGTCACGCGGCCTGATCGGCTATCACGGCGAATTCCTTTCGGACACGCGCGGCACCGGCATCATGAACCGGCTGTTCGAGAAGTACGGCCCCTACAAGGGCGTGATCGAGGGCCGCCCGGTCGGCGTGCTGATCTCCAACGGCACCGGCGAAGCGGTGGGCTATGCGCTCAACATGCTGGAAGAACGCGGCGTGCTGTTCGTGAAGCCGCAGGAAAAGATCTATGAAGGCATGCTGATTGGCGAGAACGCCAAGCCGGATGATCTTGAGGTCAATCCGATGAAGTCCAAGCAGCTCACCAACTTCCGCTCGACCGGCAAGGACGACGCGATCCGCCTCACCCCGCCCCGGGTGATGACGCTGGAACAGGCGATCGCCTATATCGACGACGATGAAATGGTCGAGGTGACCCCCAAGAGCATCCGTCTGCGCAAGGCCCTGCTCGATCCGAACGAGCGCAAGAAGGCCGGCCGCAAGAAGCAGGCTGCCTAGGCCGAACCGCAGCCTGTTAATTCAACACCGGAGTTTCCTGAACGATTGCTGCCAATGCCGTGCCGCAATCGTTCAGCCCGAAAATGCGAATCAGTGTCGAAGGCTCCAGAACGTGTCGCCCATGTCGCCGCGCTGAGCCCTGGAGACCTGCTATGCGCATTTTCAGCAAGACGACCCTCGGTCTGGCCCTGGCCGCCACTGCCCTGACCGGCATGACGGCCACCCCGGCATTGGCCAACCATGAAAACCGCCGCGGCAATGGCGATGCCATCGCGGCGGTGATCGGCATCGGCATACTTGGCGCGGTGATTGCTGCCTCGACCTCGTCAAACCGCAACCGCGATGATCGCTATTATAACGATGGCTACAACAGCGGCGGCTATGACCAGCGCGGCTACGACCGGCGCGGCTATAACCAGCGGGGCTACGACTACCGCGGCTATGATCGGCACGGCTATGACCGCAATGATTGTGACCGTAATGGCCGTCACCGCAATCACGGCCGTCGCCACTGGAACAACCATGACCGTGATTGGGGCAGCCAGGATTGGGGACGCCAGGATTGGGGACGGGACCGGGATAACGATGATCGGCGCGATGATCAGGATCGCACCAACGACGGCGACGAGAACGACTATCGCGGTGGCAACAACGGCTATTGATTAAGCCGCCTGCATGAAATGCCCCTTCCCCCCGGTGCCTCGCGCGCCGGCGGGGATCTGGTTTGAAAATCCCAAGTTTACAAACCCGCCCGGCCCCGCCACCAAGCCAGCGATGAACGGTGCAGCACTGATCGAACTTTGGCGGGACGTCAGAAACCGGGCGAGCGTTCTGGCACCCGTGGCCGCGTTGTTTATCGCGCTGGCAGCGTTGCTTATCCTGCTGGCGCCGCTGCCGCTTGCCGCAGCAACCGGGCCCGCGCCGGCCGGCCCCGCCGCAGCGCCCCTCAAGCCCGAGGCAAAGCCGTTCTCCGCCAGCGCTGATGCACAGGCAGCACTGGCAAGCGCGCTTGCTCAGGCCGCGCAAGATAACCGCCTTGTCCTTGCCGTACTCGGCAGCAACTGGTGCCACGATAGCACCGCGCTGGCCGGCTGGCTCGAAACCCCGCGCTTCAAAGCGCTGACGGCCCGCGCCTTCGTGGTGATCTATATCGACGTCGCCGTGCCGCAAACCGGAGGCGGCATCAATCAGGACATCGCCAGACGCTTTGGCATCAAGCGCATGCGCAGCACCCCCGCGCTGCTGGTAATTGGCCCACGCGGCAACCGCCGGAACAGCAAGAACGACGCAGTCAGCTGGCGCAATGCCGCCAGCCGCAGCGAGGACGCGGTGTTCGCGGCGCTGGCGGGGTATGCAAGGGATTTTGGGCGGGGTGGTTAGCGAGTTGTTCCGGTTTAATTGGGATCAAGAAACCACCGTTTGTGGCAACACCTGGCGCGCCGAGAAGTTGTAACTTTTACCTATGGAATGACTGGATTGGGGCCGTGTCTGGACAGTCCGCTATTGGGCCGTTCTGCCGCAGAACTGTCATTCGTTTATCGCGTGTCGCGTCGGCCGTTCAGTGTCCAACACCATTCGTTATGGGTTGAGCATGCGCATGTGGCCCGATGTCTTTGACAGTCATGTTGGACTGCTTTCGCTACGAGCTGACAATAGTGCGACAAGCATCGTTTCCAGGGAAGCAGAGCCGAACGGCTTCTCCAGCAGCGGCCGCTCCCGATCGCTCTCCCGCAGGCCGGAACCGCCGTAGCCCGTCGCGAAAGCAAACGGCACGCCGCGCGCGGCCAGGACATCCGCCACCGGGTAGCTTCTGACGCCATGCAGGTTCAGGTCCAGCAGGGCGGCATCAAAGTGCTGGGCCTCGATAAGGGCTATGGCCTGCTCATTCGTGGCGGCCGCGATGACGGCGTCGCAGCCGAGATCGGCAAGCATGTCCTCTGTCTCCATGAGGACGAGCATTTCATCCTCGACGACCAAGATCCGGCGACCGGTGAGGAGCTTACGCATCGCGGCCATCGCGGGGCGCTGCCATGTCGATTGTGCAGATTACGCCGTCCTTCGGATAATCCAGGTGGACTTTGGCTTCCAGTTCATGGGCGAGCCCCTGTTCGATCACCCGTGAGCCGAAACCCCTTTTCGAAGCCGGTGTCACGAATGGACCGTCCTGCTCACGCCAAACCAGAATCAGCCGATCGCCAGCCGGGTTCGGTTCAATCGTCCACGACACCAGAATCGATCCCGCATCGTTGGAGAGCGCGCCATGGATAACCGCGTTCAGCAGGAGTTCGTGAAGTGCGATGCCCAAGGCCAAGGCGCGCCTGGGAGGAAGGCGGATATTGTCGCCCGTGACCACGTATCGCCCTGATCGACCATCGCCCCCAATGAGCGGCTTCAAAGCCTCGTCAACAATCTCACGCAGCCCAGTCCTCCCCCAATCTCCGTGGGCCAACAGGGCGTGGGACCGGGCCAGCGCGGCAATGCGGGACGCGATAAAGTCGCGGGTTGCCATTGGATCAACGTCTTTTCGGAAGGCTTGAGAGACGATCGATTGAACCGCGGCCAGCATGTTTCTGACCCGATCGTTCAATTCGTCGATCAGTGTCCCCGACCGCGCCTGCTCTTCCTTGTGGCGGGTCAGATCCACGAACGATGCGAAATGCTGGACCGTGTCGCCGCTCTCGTCCCGCACCGGGCTGATGTAGACGCCGGCCCAGAACGTGCTGCCATCCTTTCGGCGGCAACAAATCTCCGGATCCTTACAGAAACCTTCTTCAAACTCGGCCTTGATCGCCGCCAGCGGTTCAGCGTCGGTCGCGCTGGCCAGGACGAAGTTGAAGCCTTGCCCCAAGATCTCGTCGCGTTGGTATCCGATCAGGGAAATGAAGCTGTCATTGGCAAAGATGATGGAATTGTTGGCTTGCTTGGCATCTGTGAAAACCATCGGCATCCGGGTGGTTTCGGCCGCGACGACGAAAGGCCCAAGGTCTTCCTTGAAGTCTTCGACGTCGGCTTCGGCGTCGTCTTGCTGGTCAGAAGAGGGCGGAATTTCCGACATTCTTGGTTGGCTCCCGGTCAAGGCCGCACCGAAGATCGGGTTGGGTCGAAACCCCAGAGTCCTCGCGGTGAATGCACTCACAGTGCGTCAAGCACTGCAAGACCCGAAACCCCGGCTCTACCGTTTTGTTCCATATTTAAGCCAACGATCACGAATGGCGCTAGCTAAGGCAAGTTCAAGCGCCGCCGTATTCGGATATGGACCGTCGCTGTATTATCTCAACTGGCGCGAAGCATCCGTAAGAGTGCCAACGGGATGTCGAGTTGATACACGACGCCGGCCGGTTCGTATCGCACCCGCACATCGCCATGCAGCTGCGAGGCAAGTGCCCCGAGCAGGCGCGTGCCAAAACTGCGTCGGGTCGGCTCCTGAACCATTGGGCCACCTGTTTCTGTCCAGGTCAGCGTAAACAGCTGGGTCCGTTCATCGACCGTGGAGGTGATGTTGATGCGCCCTGCCTCGTTGGACAATGCGCCGTATTTGAGCGCGTTGGTGCACAACTCGTTGAGGGACATGGTCAGCGGCAGGATCGCCCCCGGACCGATCGCGATCCGCGTATTCTGAACAACAAACCGCCCACCTTCGGGGCCAATGAAGGGCTCGATAGCAGCGTCAATAATGTCTGCCAGTTCGGCGCCTGCCTCGCTGGCTCGAAGCAACAGGTCTTGCGCTCTGCCCATGGCGACCAGGCGGCTTGCGATGGCTTGCCGTCCTTCCTCCAGGGTCTCGGCGGCGCGCAAGGTCTGCGAGGTGATCCCGACGATTGTCGCCAGCATGTTCTTCATGCGATGATGCAACTCTTCCAACAGCAGAGCTTGCAATCGCCGGGCTGCCTCGTGCTCGGTTGCTTCGATCCCGGCTTGCGCCAGCAGGCGAGCGGCATCGAGTCGGGCTTGTCCCAGCATATCCCGCAGGGCTGAGTTTTCAGATTCAAGAATGCTCTCGCCGGGATGTAGAGTCTCGCGATCCCGCATGGCCGCGATCACGACCAAGCCATCCGGGGCCTGATATGGGCTAAGGCTTATCTCGGTCTTGAACTCGCTGCCATCCTTGCGCATTGCGACAAGTTCAAGGCCCACCCCCATCATGCGGGCTGCGGGTTCGAGCATAAACCGGTCAATATGGGCCGCATGCGTGTCGCGGAACCGCGCCGGCATAAGCACACTCTGGGGCTGTCCGACGAGTTCCTGCGGGAGGTAACCGAGTAATGACTCAACTCGGCTATTGGCAAAGAGAATGTTACCCGTCCGGTCAATGACGACTACGGCATCCGGGCTTGCCTCGTAGAACTCGCGAAACGAAGCGTCGTCACTCACTTGCAGTGCCTGGTGCAGGGCGCTTACGAATAAGGATCAGGACTTTGACGGTGGCGGCTAACCTCAGCATCGGGCAAGTCTACTCTTCGTTAGTCCTATCGTCCAACAAGGGTTGGACGCACATCTGCAACCTGCGTTTCGCACCTCGCTTATAAGCTTGTCCATGGGCCAATGTCTATCGAACTGAGCGGACCCGGAATGACAGATATTGAGCGAAGATATGCGGCAATGGAAGGGCCGAAATGACGGCGCGAAGCAGGCAAAAGTCTTTGACTCTAAGTTTGGGCAGTAGGACGAAATGCCGCCTCTAAACGACCAAGCGGGCCATGATCTGCCTCAACACCGGCAACCTCTCGAAACGGCCGCGCTGGACTGTGGGCCACCTCCTACCCTCCCCTGAACCGCAGGCGAGTGGAGCTCAACAGGAGGGGGCCATGCCAGCAATCACTTTCCTACACGCCCCCGATCCGGCCATGCTGAGTGCAGCAACAAAAACCGGGTCGCATCATGTCAGAAGTTTGTCATAACAATCTGATTTCACACAGCTTTCTTCACCCCGACAACCGACTCGGCCCTGCAAGCATTCGGTGCGTTATCAGGGCAAACTTAGTGAAGTTTGAGAAGTTCCCCCGGGGCCGGCATGTTGCTGCCCGCCCTTCTCAAAATATCATTCCGATTGCCCCGGCCGTCGGCACACGCGGGCTGCGTTTAGACTATTGGTCAAGGGGCTGCGATCCGCGGCGCGAGCGGCACGAGTGTATCAGCCGTGCGCCAACGCCCGGCGCCGATATCTGCGAGCAGCCCCGCGCGGGGGCTGCTCGCAATCAATTCCAGCGCGGCTTAAAGGCCGTCAAGACCCTTGCTGACCAGGACGTTGACCGAAACGCGGCGGTTCTGAGCCTTGCCTTCTTCGGTGTCATTGCTCGCCAACGGGTCGGATTCGGCCATCCCGGTGGGAGTGAGCATGCGATAGGGTTTCCAGCGGCAGGCCTGCTGAAGATAATTGATGACGCTGCTGGCGCGCTTTTCGCTCAACGTCTGATTATAATCATCGCTTCCAACCGAATCGGTATAGCCCACAACAAGCATCAGTGCGTTATTGGTCGCCTCGGCCTGGGTTGCGCTGGTGCAGAGTTCGTCTTTGGCCTGAGTGGACAGCGCCCACTTGCCAGTATCAAAGTACACGTTCGTCGTGCCCTTGATATTGTACTTGTCGATATCGCCCATACGGCCACGCAGCGCCTCGGTTGCCGCAGTTTGCTCTGCAAAGCCTTGAGCAGTGCCGTTGCGAATCATATTCGCGGTTTTGAAATCGTTGTTCTTGAAAGTGATCTGGCTCGCCAGCAGAACAGCGCCCGCTTGCATGGTCTTGACCGAAACCGGCAGGCCGTTGAGCAGATTGGAGGTGGTGAACTTGTTTTTCCCGCCGCCAAACAAGCCCCCGCCCGTCTTGATCTTGGTGGAATCGTTGATGAAGACGACTGTGTTGGTTCCGTCAGCGGCGGTGACCTTCATCTTGTCGCCGCTGCGCGCGGTGATGATACCCTTGATCTCCGGCCCTGCGGTCATCGCGCTGGTATCAGGGGCCACTTCGCCAGTTACGATGATACTGGGATTGGTAGGGTCCTGCTGCTGCGCAGACAAGCTGGCCGATGCAGGCAAAGCAAGCATCGCAAGCAGAACGAGAGATCCGGACCTTGTGGAAATGAGACGCATCAAGCTACTCCTTATAAACTGTGCCCGCCAAGCCCGCCCCCTTTCAGGTCAACCTTGCTGGCAGATGAACAGACCTGACAATAGCCCCATGTTTGCGGGCAATGCGAGCACATCATGCGGCGAACCGATTTAGACTGCGCCACCTGACAGAAACGGCGCACAGGGTTGGACCGCTTCATCCCTCCCCTGAACCGTATGCGCGCCGAGATCAGCAGAACATCGCCCGGGGCCGGCATGTTTCTGCCACTCGCGCGTTCCGCGCTTCCGGGCTATGAGGTTGGGAATGACCACCGGCCAGCTTCGCATCGCGCTCTTTTCAGGCAATTACAATTACGTCCGCGATGGGGCCAACCAAGCGCTGAACCGGCTGGTCGGCTATCTGCTGGCGCAAGGCGCGGCAGTGCGGGTCTATTCGCCGACGGTGGACGAGCCGGCCTTTGCGGCCACAGGCGAGCTGATCTCGGTGCCCTCGATCGCCTTTCCGGGGCGCGATGAATACCGGTTTCCGCTGGCGCTATCGCCGCGCATCCGCCGCGATCTCAAGGAATTTGCGCCCAATGTGGTGCATGTCTCGTCCCCCGATATTGTCGCCCACCGCGCGCTCAGCTGGGCGCGGCATCGCGGGATCCCGGTGCTGGCGTCAGTCCACACGCGGTTCGAGACCTATTTTCGCTATTACAACATGGCGTGGATGGAGCCGGTGGTAGAGGCACTGCTGCGGCGGTTTTACCGGCGCTGCGATGCATTGGTCGCGCCGTCTGAAAGCATGGCGCAGGTGCTGCGCAATCAGCGGATGAACTTCGATATCGATATCTGGTCACGCGGGGTGGACCGCGAGATCTTTCATCCCGGGCACCGCGATATGGAATGGCGCCGCAGCCTTGGGATCGCCGATGATGAGGTGGCGATCGGCTTTCTGGGGCGGCTTGTGATGGAAAAGGGGCTCGACGTGTTTTCCGACACGATCGACGAACTGCGCCGCAGCGGCACCGCTCACAAAGTGCTGGTGGTGGGCGAAGGCCCGGCGCAGGACTGGTTGGGGGCGCGGCTGCCGGACGCAATCTTTGCCGGATTTCAGGGCGGGGCCGACCTGGCCCGCGCGGTGGCGAGCATGGATGTTCTGTTTAACCCCTCGATCACCGAGACTTTCGGCAACGTCACGCTTGAGGCGATGGCCTGCGGCTTGCCAGTGGTGGCGGCGGCGGCAACCGGCAGCGAAAGCCTGGTCGAGGACCGGGTCTCGGGCCGGCTGATCCGCCCGGGCGCGGTGCATCATTTTGCCCAGGCGCTGCGCCAGTACAGCGCCGATCCGCAGCTTCGCGCCCACCACGGCGAGGCCGGCGAGGCGCGCAGCCTGGATTTCAGCTGGGACCGGATCAACCAGACGGTAGCCGATACCTATCTTCGGCTGATCCGTCAGAAAACCTTTACAAAACGCTGGATTACTTGAGAATTCCCTGTGCGGCTGCGCGCTTTGCATACCACCACAGGAAAAGGACAATCGCGATGATCATCGCTGGCATCGCCGGGTTCGGCACCATGCCGGCACCGAACTGATAGCCAAAGCTGACCACCGCACCGATCAGCGACACCAAAAAGGCGTTGCCCGCATGGCGCGAGCGCAGCACCAGCAGCACCGAACCGATCAGTGAAGCCCAGACGCCGACCGCATAGGCCGATACCGCCCAAACTGGCATGGTCTCCAGCCCCCGCAGCACAGCCTCTGGAGTGCCCTCCATCACCGATGGGTCGCGGCGCTGGGTCATGACGTAAAGAACGCCGCCGAAAGCGTTCCACAGCAGGCTCAGCCCGCTGACAATCCAGAAGCTGATCGGTACTTTGCCGGAAGTCGTATCGGTCATGGTTCCACTCCCCCATTTGTCGCGACAGGAGAGAGGATACCATCAGTTGACCAAGCCGCCAAATCTAGAGGCGCTCGATCTTGCGGGCGGCTTCGTCGAGGATCTCGGCGATCTGGTGCATGGTCTCGCGGTCGAACTCGCCCGCGGCGGCACGGTGGCGCAGCGCCGAGAACAGATTACCGACCGCTCGGGCGATCGGCGGGGCGCGATGATTTTCCTCGCCCTCACCCATCGCCTTGAGCCGCGCCAGCAGAGCTTCGGCTTCCTCGGCTCGCTCGGCCAGTTCGGCCTGGCCTTGCTCGGTTGCCTTATAGACCTTGCGCGCCGCGGCATCGGCCTGTTCGGCCACCGCTCCCTCATCGGTCAGCAGGCTGAGCGTGGGATAGACCACCCCGGGGCTCGGCGCATAGCTGCCGCCGGTCAGTTCCTCGACCGCCTTGATCAGCTCATAACCGTGGCGCGGCTCGTCAGCGATCAGCTTGAGTAGCACGAGCCGCAGCTCGCCCGAGCCGAACACCCGGTTGCGGCCACCCCGGCCACGTGCACCGGGTCCGCGTGAGCGGCTGGCCCGGTCACTGGCCCAGTCACTGGCCCAGTCACTGGCCCAGTCACTGGCCCAATCGCTTCCCCAACCGCGGCCCCAGCCACGACCGGAAGTGAATGTGAAGGCCATCGGGCCCATTGCATTGCGGCGTGAGCCGCAGCCTTGCATTCTCATGTGTCTTAACTCCTATATGATGCATTTAAGATATATCTTAGACTAAAGTTTGCAAGAGGCGCTGCAAATTTTTCATTCCGCGTCTATCCTGACCGCGATGAGTGACCTTTTCCCAAATGAGCTGCCTGCCCCGTCCCATGTCGATGAAGCGCCGCGTGCTGATGCGCCATTGGCGGACCGGCTGCGTCCCTCCGCACTGGACGAGGTGATCGGGCAACAGCACCTGACTGGGCCTGAAGGCGCGATCGGGCGGATGGTGGCAGCCGGACGCCTCTCCTCGCTGATCCTGTGGGGACCGCCCGGCACCGGCAAGACCAGCATCGCCCGGCTGCTGGCTGCCGCAGTGAATATGCGCTTTGTAGCAATCAGCGCGGTTTTTTCAGGGGTCGCCGATCTCAAGAAGGTCTTTGCCGAGGCCGAGGTCGCCGCCAAAGCGGGGCAGCGCACATTATTGTTTGTGGACGAGATTCACCGCTTCAACCGCGCCCAGCAAGACGGCTTCCTGCCGTTTGTCGAACGCGGCACGGTAACGCTGGTCGGAGCGACGACCGAGAACCCGAGTTTCGCACTAAACGCTGCGTTGCTGAGCCGGGCGCAGGTCGTTATCCTCCACCGGCTGGATGCGGCAGCCCTGTCGCAGTTGCTGGCCCGCGCCGAAGCGCTCCAAGGCCCGCTCCCCCTCACCCAGAGCGCGCGCGAGGCTCTGGTTGCCTCGGCAGACGGCGACGGACGGTTCCTGCTCAACCAGGCCGAAACGCTTTATGCCGCGAACATTGCCGAGCCGCTCGATCCCGCCGCGCTGGGCAAGTTCCTCCAGCGCCGGGTCGCTGTCTATGACAAGGACCGCGATGGGCACTACAACCTCATTTCGGCGCTTCACAAGGCGCTGCGCGGATCGGACCCGCAGGCCAGCCTCTATTACCTCGCCCGGATGCTGACCGCCGGCGAGGAGCCGCTGTATGTGCTCCGACGGCTGGTGCGGTTTGCGAGCGAGGACATAGGCCTTGCCGATCCGCAGGCGCTGACCCAGTGCCTTGCCGCCAGGGACGCCTATCAATTCCTCGGCTCGCCCGAAGGGGAACTGGCGATCGTCCAGGCGTGCCTGTACCTTGCCACCGCGCCCAAATCGAACGCCGCCTATACCGCCCAGAAAGAGGCCTGGAAAAGCGCGAAGGAGACCGGTTCACTCAGCCCGCCGGCGCATATCCTCAACGCGCCGACCAAGCTGATGAAGGATATCGGCTATGGCAAGGACTACGCCTATGACCATGAGGCCGAAGACGGTTTTTCCGGCGCGGATTACTGGCCCGAGGGGATGGAACCGCAGGCCTATTACCGCCCGGTCGAACGGGGCTTCGAGCGCGAGGTGTTGAAGCGGCTGGAATGGTGGGACAAGCAGCGCAGGGAACGAAACCAAACATGATGGCCAGACGCTTTCGCCACTTCATTGCAATCGACTGGTCCGGCGCGAAGGGACCGCGACAGAAGGGAATTGCGATTGCGATTTGCCAGGAAGGAACCGCGGCACCGGAACTCGTGAAGCCAGAACATCGCTGGTCGCGCGCCGAGGTGTTAGACTGGTTACAGGCCGACTTGCCGCCGGACTCGATCGTCGGACTCGATCTGTCGCCCGGCCTGCCCTTCAATGACGCCAATGCCTATTTTCCCGGATGGGACCAGTCCCCCGGATCTGCAAAACAGCTTTGGCGGATGGTCGATGACATCGCCAGCGCAGACCCGCACCTTTCTGCGACGAGCTTCGTACTCCACCCAGTGGCGCGTCGCCATTTCCGCCATGGCAAAGGCGATTGCGGCGATCTATTTATTGGGGGTGCGGGGCGGATGCGTCTGACGGAGCAGCGGCAGCGCGATCAAAAATTGACGCCGTCGAGCTGCTTCAATCTGGTCGGCGCCGCACAGGTCGGCAAATCGAGCCTGACGGGAATGCGCGTGCTGAACCAGCTAGAAGGCGCTATCCCGGTCTGGCCATTCGATAAATTGCCCAACCATGGATCAGTTCTGGTCGAGATCTATACCAGCCTTGCCGCCCGCAAGGCCGGAATTCCAGCTGGCCGCTCCAAAATGACGACCGGCACTGCGCTGGACTCGGCATTGGGCAAACTGGGAGTGGACGGACATATGGCCCTGCCTCGCTACACCGATCACGCAACCGATGCGATCCTCACTGCAGCTTGGCTGCGCCAAGCCTCACACGACTCCGATCTCTGGTCGCCACCTGGCCTTGCAGGCGTCGCCCAAACCGAGGGCTGGACCTTTGGCGTCCCCTGAGGCTAAGGGAGCCGCGAAGGGCCGGCTTAGCTCAGTTGGTAGAGCACCTGATTTGTAATCAGGGGGTCAGGGGTTCGAATCCTCTAGCCGGCACCATGTTTTCGATAGCTTTACCCGGTCCGATATGGAACGCTACCTGGATGGCTGAGGCCGCGAGGGAACAGGGGATGGATGGCAGTGAGCCGGGGCGAGAGGCATCGCACCTTGTGCCTGACCAATGGCGCAAGGTTCTGCTGGCAAATTCACGTGAGGTCCAGGTCCGGGCCGGCCAAGTCATCCTGTCGAGCGGCGGAGAAACGCGCGAGCTTTATCTGATCCTTGAAGGCAGCGTGCGCATTGCCTTGTTTGCTTCAACCGGCCGCGAGGTTTCAATCCGCGAGATGGGCGCAGGCGAGCTGTTTGGCGAGCTCGCTGCGATCGACGGTCTGGCCCGCTCTGCCACGGTCGTTGCCTCATGCGACGGCAAGCTGGCGGTGATTTCGACCGCAGCGTTCTTCAACGCGATTGAAGAACATCCTCAAATGGCACTGTGGCTGCTGCGAAGGTTTGCCGCGATGGTCCGCGCTTCGACCGAGAAGATCTTTGAACTGGGCACCTTGCCCGCCCGCAACCGTCTGCATTGCGAACTGCTGCGGCTGGCTGAGGATGGCGCGGTCAGCGCGGAAGGCGTGGTGATTGCCCCTGCCCCGACCCACGCCGATTTTGCCGCACGGATCGGCAGCCACCGCGAAATGGTGACACGCGAATTCGGCGCGCTCAGCGAAAGGGGCGCACTGCGGCAAAGCGGGCGGCGGCTGGTGCTGCTTGATCTGGCGCAGCTGATGCAAGAGATTCAGCGCGGCGGCGGGGAAGCAATTCATTAGGGTCAGGACCTGTCCAACTAGGCAGCTTCCTGTTGCGCTCCGACTGTGTTTTGTGTTGAGACCATCAGACTGCGCGAATCTGGCGCATTGGGCCGAACTATCGGGAGCAAATTGATCGCCATGCTAGCTGACATGCTCCAACGCTTGTTTGAACGGCACATCGATGATGCCGCCCATGCCCGCGCCCGCCAAGGTGAGTGGCTGGCCGAAATCTGGACCGAAGTGGCCGAAATGGGCCTGCCGCTGGCGCTGCTGAGCGAGGATCAGGGCGGCTTCGGCTTGACCGCGGCCGAAGCGGGCGAGGCACTGCGGCTGCTTGGTGCCCATGCCGTGCCGCTGCCGGTGGCCGAAACAATGGGCGCAAATCGCTTGCTCGCCAAGGCCGGGCTGGCGCTGGCCGATGGTCCGGCGGGCCTGGCCCGCGCGGATGATGTGCGGGTTGAGGCAGGCCGGCTGGTCGGCACTGTCGCGCGCGTCCCGTGGGGTGAGCAGCTCGATTGCCTGGTGCTGGCCGTGGGCGATACGCTTTACCGCGTTCCGCGCTCTGGCTGGTCCATCGCCGAGGTTGGTCATGCCCTGACCTTTCAGCCCCGCCCGACTATCGCAATCGACTGGCAGATCGATGCCAGCGCGCCGCTGCCCCATGATCCGCTGGCCGAAGGCGCAACGCTGCGGGCTTTCCAGATTGCCGGGGCGCTCGAAACCGCGCTTGATCTGACGCTTCAGCATACCAGCACCCGAGTCCAGTTCGGCAAGCCGCTGTCGAAAAATCAGGCCGTCCAGCATGAGCTGGCCAAGCTCGCGGGCGAACTGGCATGCGCCACCGCCGCCGCCGATCTTGCGGCCGAAGCGCTGGCCCGCGGCGATCTTCTGGGTGTCGCGGCGGGAACGCTGCGCGCGCGCGAGGCCGCCGGGGCAGGCGCCGCGATCGCCACGCAGATGCACGGCGCGATCGGCTTTACCCGCGAGCACCGGCTCCATCTTTTCACCACCGCATTATGGACCTGGCGTGACGAGTTTGGCGGGCAGGTCCATTGGGCCCGGCTGCTCGGCAGCGCCGCGCTTGTTGCCGGTGCACAGGGCTATTGGCCAATGGTGACCGCATTATGAGCGCTATTCCCTTCCCCGCCCCGCCCGCCGACAGCGAAGCCGTCCTCAGCCTGCGGGCCGAGTTTCGCGCCTTCCTCGATCGCGAACTCAAGGATCGCACCCCGCGCCAGCGCTCCGACAATTGGTACGGCTTCAGCCGCGATTTTTCCCGCGCGATGGGTCAGGCCGGCTACCTGGGGATGACCTGGCCCAGGCAGTATGGCGGGCACGAACGCTCGGCCTATGAGCGCTATGTCATCGTCGAGGAAACGCTGGCAGCAGGCGCACCGGTCGGCGCGCATTGGATCGCCGACCGCCAGAGCGGGCCGAGCATCATCAAATACGGCACCGAGGAACAGAAGGCCTGGTTCCTGCCACGGATTGCTGCCGGAGAACTTGCCTTCTGCATCGGGATGAGCGAGCCCGACTCCGGCTCCGATCTTGCCGCCACCCGGACCCGCGCAATCCGCGACGGCGACAACTACCGCATTACCGGGACCAAGCTGTGGACCAGCTTTGCCCATGAGGCGGACTGGGTGATCCTGTTCTGCCGCACCGGCAGCGGCGGCCCGGCCGACCGGCAAGCCGGCACCAGCCAGTTTCTGGTTGATCTCAAGAACACTCCAGGTCTGACCATCCGCCCGATCATCGATCTGGCAGGTCAGCATCATTTCAACGAGATGCATTTCGAGGACGCGATTGTTCCAGCAAACATGCTGCTCGGCACTGAGGGTCAGGGCTGGGAACAGGTGATGAGCGAGCTGGCGTTCGAACGTTCGGGCCCGGAACGGTTTCTCTCCTCGATCGAGCTGCTGTATCAGCTGATCGGCGTGTTGCAGGGCCAGACCAGCGATGCTGCGCAGATCACTCTGGGCCGCGTTACCGCGCGGCTGGCGGTGCTGCGGCGCTTGTCGCGCTCGGTTACATCGATGCTTCAGGACCAGCAGGACGCAAGCCTTCAGGCCACGATCGTCAAGGACGTTGGCGCACTGTTTGAACAAGGTCTGCCCGACGTTGCCCGCGAACTATTCGATTGCGAACCCGATCCGCAGGCCGCCTCGGCCTATGCTAGCGTGCTCGGCAATATCGTGCTCAACGCTCCCAGCTGGTCGCTGCGCGGCGGAACGCGGGAAATCCTGCGCGGGATTATCGCTCGCGGGCTTGGGACACGCTGAGCAGTTGCTTGCAATTGTAACCAGTTGATTGGATGAGGGGCCATGACCTCAGCCCCCCATGTCTCAGCCCCGATGACCTACGCGCGCTATCTGGCGCTTGACGAACTGCTTGGCGCGCAGCGTCCGCAATCCGATTGCGATGACGAGATGCTGTTCATCATCATCCACCAGACCAAGGAGCTGTGGCTGAAACAGATGATCCGCGAGTTGCGTCTGGCCAAAGCCCAGGTGCAGGCCGATGCGCTGGTGCCGGCCTACAAGGCGCTGGCCCGGGTCAGCCGGATTCAGGCGGTAATGACCCTGTCATGGGACGTTCTGGCGACCATGACGCCAAGCGATTACACCCGGTTTCGCGATGTGCTTGGTCCCAGCTCGGGCTTCCAGTCTGACCAGTTCCGCACCGTGGAGTATCTCCTCGGGCTAAAGGATGCGCGGTTCCTCGCCTATCAGAACGACCGGCCCGCTGCGCAAGCGGCGATGGCCGAGGCGTTGGCCGGGCCGGGGCTGTGGGACGATGCGATTGCAGCGGCGGCGCGGGCAGGTCTGGCGATCCCGGACGAAGTTTTGAACCGCGATCTTGCGCAGGCCTACCAGCCACATGAGGGGGTCGAGGCGGCGTTTCTGGCTGTTTATCGAGAACCGGAGCGCTATTGGGATCTCTATCAGCTGGCCGAAAAGCTGGTCGATCTGGATGATGCGATGGCCAGCTGGCGGCATAAGCATGTGCTGACCGTAGAACGCGTGATCGGCGGCAAGAAGGGCACCGGCGGAACGGCTGGCGTGTCCTATCTCCAATCGACCGTCGCCAAGCGGGCGTTTCCCGAACTGTGGTCGCTGCGGACGGAACTATGAGCTGGAAGCACCTGTTCTCGCGCGCGTTGGAAGCAGCGCCAGACCGATTGCACTTCGCCGCGCACAGCCACCATCTGTGGCCCGATGCCAGCTTCGCCGGCCAAGTCGCCGCCTGGGCCGACGCGGCGCTTTATGCCGATGCCAAGTGGGACCGGATATTCGGACAGGTGATCCCCGAGGCGCAGCACCATATCGCCGCCGAACTGAGCTTGCCCGATCCGGCGACAATCGCCTTTGCCCCCAACACCCATGATTTCCTGATCCGAATTGTCTCGGCCATCGCGTCGCCCAAACCGCGCATTCTGGCCACTGACGGCGAATTCCACTCGTTCCGCCGCCAGTCGCTGCGCTGGGCCGAGGCGGGGCGGATCGAGCTGGTCACGGTTCCGGCACATCGGCTGCTGGAGACGGCGCAAGGCGGCAGCTTCGACCTGATCTTTGCCAGTCAGATACTTTTCAATTCCGGTCAACCCGGCGCGGATATTGCCGGTCTGGCTGCGCTGTCCTGCCCCGAAGGGCCGTGGCTGGTGATCGACGGCTATCACGGCTTCATGGCCACCCCGACCGATCTTTCAGCCGTAGCGGGACGAATGTTCTACCTTGGCGGCGGATATAAATATGCGATGGCCGGTGAAGGAGCGTGCTTCCTCCATGCCCCGCCCGGCTTTGCACCGCGCCCCGAGATTACGGGCTGGTATGCCGCCTTCGATGATCTCGCCTCGCAGCAGGGCGGGGTGGGCTATGCCCCTGATGGACGGCGATTCCTGGGCAGCACCTTCGATCCGAGCGGGTTATACCGGTTCAACGCGGTGCAGCGGATGCTGGCGGCCGAAGGGCTGACGACAGGGGCGATTTCGGCGCATGTCTCGCTGCTCAAGGATCAGTTGATCGCCGCCGCGCCGCTGCCCGACTTTGCCTTGATCAGCGCGCCCGAAGCCCGGTTTCTGGCCTTTGAGGGGAAGCGCGCAGCGGCATTGCAGGCTGCGCTGGCTGCTCGCAACGTAATCACCGATGTGCGCGGCGATGTGCTGCGGATCGGCTTCGCGCTGTATCACGATGCAGAAGATGTAGCGCAGCTGCTGGCGAACTTGCGGGGAATCGGTCCCGGACCCGGCTGAACCGGGCCCGGGGTGATCGGCATCAGAACTTGACGCTGGCTTCAAGGCCGAAGATCCGCGGCTCGTTGACCATCGCAGTCAGATTGTTGAAATCGATGCCCGATACGGCCGAGACATCATTGGTAATGTTGCGGGCATAGGCGGCGATATCGAACCGGTCGGTCCGATAGCCGACGCGCAAACCGCCCTCGAGCATATTGTCATCGCTGAATTCAACCGAGCGGTAGATGAAGAACTGGACCTTCGAGCGATAGGCCCAGTCGGTGAAGGCATAGACCTCGCCGCCCGCCATCGGCACGGCATAGCCAGCCGTCCAGTTGGCGATCCAGCGCGGGCTTTGCGGCAACTGGTTGCCATCGATCGAGAAGATCCCCGGGCTGCCTGCGCGCGGAGTGTTGAGCACGGTGCAAGGCGCCCCGCAGCCCGCCACGAAGGCATTGGGATCGTCGATCTCATTGTGGTTGTATGACAGGCCGGCGGTCAGCGTGAAGCCCTTGGCGGGGCGTGCTTCGAACTCTGCCTCGAAGCCGTAGCCCTTGACCTTGTCGGCATTGAGCAGGGCGGTGAAGTTTGAAGCCCCGCCCACGGCTGTCAGCTGCAAATCATTGGTATTGAAGTAAAATCCTGTCAGGTTGAACCGCACCTTGCCATCGGCCAGTGTCGATTTGAGCCCGGCTTCATAGCTCATCGTGGTTTCGCTATTGGCCACCGAAAGCGCCCGGCTGAACAGCAACCGGCCCTGGATGGAAGGGGCGCGATAACCCTTGGCGACCCGGGCAAACAGGTTCACGTCGTCCGACGCCGGATAGGCGACCGACAGATCCCAGGTCAGCACATTTTCGCCGACATTGGCGGTCTGCGGCGTAACCGGACCGCCAAAGCCGAGGAAGCCGGGGCGGTTATCGACCGGACGAGAGGCGACCATCGTGCGCTTATCATCGTTATACCGCGCACCCGCCTGCAGCTTCAGGCCGTTTTCCAGTTCGTAGCTGAGCGCACCGAAGATACCGAACGCTTTACTGTCCTGACGCTGCAGCGCAATCGCGGCAGGGGTCGTGTCGGTTGGCGAGCCGAAATCGAAGCTCTCGATATCAACCTTCTCATTCAGATAGAAAACACCAAGCTGATAGCCCAGCCCGCCGGTGTTGTTCGAGGCGAGCCGCAATTCCTGGGTGAATTGATCGAGGCTGGGAACATTGTCCTGCGACTGGGCCGAAAACGGAATGAAGCCCGGACCCATGGTGGGGGCGAACTGGTTGCCAAACCCGCCGTCGATATCGCCGCGGCTGCGCAGATTGGCGTTCCAGTAGCTGGTCACCGAAGTGATCGTCACCGCGCCGGCATCATATTCACCGGTGAAGCCGACGTTATAATTCTTGAGCTTCTGGAAGTTCAGTCCATCGGCCCGTACCTGGTCGCGGCGGAATTCGCTGGTCGGACCGGTCAGACCGATCAGCTTGTTGCTGCCGGTGGCAAATGCATTAGCGCGGAACACACGCGCGGTGCCATCGAAGCTGCGGATCTGGCCGACCAGACGCAGGGTTAGCGCTTCGGTCGGATTGGCCTGAAGCTGCAGCCGGGCGGCGAAATCCTCATAACCCTCGAGGTTGTTTTCACCGGGCGCATCAAGGTTATCGACCCAATCGTCGCGGCGCTGGTATAGCACCGAAGCGCGGGCCGAAATGCCGCCACCCAGTTCGCCGCCGATACCCGTCTCGGCGTTGATAGTATTGAAGCTGCCCCAGCTGGCCTTGGCGTAGTTGTTCTTCGAGGTCGGCCGGGCGCTGTCGAATTTGACGATACCGGCCGGAGTGTTGCGGCCGAACAGCGTGCCCTGCGGCCCGCGCAGCACTTCAACCCGGTCCAGATCGAACACCGGGAAGCCCTTCAGGATCGGGCTTTCCAGCACCACATCGTCATAGACCAGGCTGACCGGCTGCGAGGCGTTGAGATCGAAATCGGTATTACCGAGGCCACGAATGTAAAAGCGCGGGAATGTCCGTCCGAACGAGCTTTCGATATTGAGGCTGGGTACGCGGCCCGAAAGCGCGCGAATATCCGCTCCGGCTCCGCTGATCGCGGCGAGCGTTTCACCGCCCAGCGTAGCAATCGAAATCGGCACGTCCTGCTGGTCTTCCGCGCGGCGCTGCGCGGTCACGATGATCGCATCGAGCGTATCGCCAGAACTGGCCGAATCGGCCACCTGCGCCATGGCTGGGGCAGCGGTGAACAGGCTGGTGCCAATCGCCAGCACGGCAGCCGATGCTACGAGATGGGTTCTTTTCATGATTTTTCCCTCACTTTGCAGTCTATTCTTCAGAAATCGGCCCCGCACTTGGTGCGTGGACCTTAAGTTTCCTGTCCCTGGGAGGGGTCAATAGTGCGCCGGCCAAAGCTTGAAAAGCCCGAATTGCGCCATACCAGGCAATCAGCCCCGCCCGCGATAGCCGGCTACGCCTTGCTCGGGCACCCACAGGCCTTCAGGCGCTGCGCCTGATTGCCAGAACACGTCGATCGGGATGCCGCCGCGTGGATACCAATAGCCGCCGATCCGCAGCCATCTGGGCTTCATTTCAGCAAGTAGGCGTTGGCCGATACCCACGGTCACATCTTCGTGGAAGCCCGCATGATTTCGAAAGCTACCCAGAAACAGCTTCAAACTCTTTGATTCGACAATGGTTTCACCCGGCGCGTAGTCAATCACCAGATGGGCGAAATCGGGCTGACCGGTAACCGGACACAGCGAAGTGAATTCCGGAGCGGCGAATCGCACCAGATAAAGCGCCCCGACCCTCGGGTTGGGCACGTAATCGAGCACGGCTTGTTCGGGCGAGGTCGGCAGCGCGCTGTTCTGGCCAAGGTGGCGGGTGTTTGGTGTGTCAGACATGTCGCAGCCATGCCGACATCGCAGCCCCAGCACAAGTCACCGGTTGGAAGTGCAAGGTTCACTTCCTATTCAAGCCACGCCGCGCTAGCGGCGAACACGATGGGAGCCGGGACCGCCAAATGATGAAGTTAAGGGGCAAATTTGGGGTAGCGGCGCGAATCGTGCCCGCGCTGGCATTTGCACTGTTCACCGATGCGGCAATTGCCCAGTCGGCCAGCGATTTCCGCCTGCCCGAACCGACCCCCACTTCAACCTCGCGCGCGCCGGGTCCGGTCGATCCGGAGAATCCCGGCGCTTCGACCCCGGGTGCCGCACCGAGCCCGGCCCCGACCCGGACTGCATCGCCAAGTCCAACACCTACTGCAACTGCTACGGTGGCACCGGCCCCAGCCCCCGGCAGATCTCCCGCGCGCACCGTCCCCGGCGCCCCCGCCAGAGCCGGCGCCGGTACCTCTGCAAGTGGCGCGCCCACGCCGGCCCTGTCAGCACCCAGCGCAGTCAACAGCGCCTTGCCCGGCGCTTTGCCGGCCGCAACATCGGGCCCAACTGACACATCGGGTAGCGCGGTGCCTTCATTCCCGTCGCTGACGCCGGGCGCCGCAGCTCCACCCGCGGATCAAGGCCCCGCATGGTGGTGGCCTTACCTTGCTGGCGGTTCGACCGCGCTGGCAGCCTTGTTCGGGCTGCTGTGGTGGCGCCGACGCAGCGGAACGCAGGAGCCGGTGGTCGAATTCCAGATGCCGGTCGTTCACGCGCCCAAGCCGGCCCCGGCCCCGGCTGCGGTAATTCCAGAGCCACAGCTAAGTGTTGCGGCTCCGCCTTCGCCGATTGCTGAACCAGATCGCCTGACCCTCACGCTTGAGGCAACCAGGCTCAACGCTTCGCTGATGGCAACCACGCTCAGCTACCGCCTGAAGCTGACCAACCATGGGAGCGGGGTATTGGTCGGGCTGGCGATCGAGGGAGACATGATCTCTGCCCATGCTTCGCTGCCACCCGAACAACAGATTGCGCAGACCAGTCAGGCGTTGGAGCTGCGGCACGCGCTGGCCACGCTGGCGGCGGGAGAAAGCGCCGAATTTTCGGGCGAGATTCGCTTGCCGCTGTCCGCGATCACGCCGATCCGGGCGGGCGAACAGGCCTATTTCGTGCCCCTCGCCCGATTTCGGGTCGAGGCGGGCGGGCCCGGTGAGGACCCGTTCATCCTCGCCCGCACCTTTGTGGTCGGCGATGTGCCGGAAGGTCCGCAAACCACGCTTCGGCCGTTTCGCCTCGACCTTGGCCCGCGCACCTATTCGCGGGTAAGCCAGCGTGAAGTGAACTAAGCCTCTCGACGGGGCCACTGTGCATGGCTAACGTCTCTTCGCAATTGCAGCGCGGGCGCGCTGCGCGGGTCTGGAGGGACCCACCCGAAGAGGAATTTTAGGATCATGGATAGTCTTGTTTCAACCGAGTGGCTGGCTAATGAAATGGGCGCGAGCGATCTGCGGATCGTCGATGCCACCCGCCATCTGCCCGGCACTGGCCGCGATGCGCATGCCGAATATGAAGCGGGCCACATTCCAGGCGCGGTATTCATGGATCTGGCCGATCTGGTCGATGCCAATGCCGCGGTCGACAACACCCTGCCGCCCCCCGAAAAATTCGCCAGCCGGATGCAGAGCCTTGGGCTGGGCGATGGCAGCCGGATCGTCATCTACGATGACAGCTCGTTAAAGACCTCGGCGCGGGCCTGGTTCATGCTCAAGATGTTCGGCGCGCATGATGTCGCGATCCTCGATGGCGGGATTGCCAAATGGAAGGCCGAGGGCCGTGCGCTGAAGCAAGGCAAGGAAACCCTCCGCCACCGCCACTTCACTGCCTGGTCGGATGACAAGAACGTCCGCAGCAAGGCGGATATGCTGGGCAATCTGCACAGCAAGTCCGAACAGGTGGTTGATGCCCGCGGCGCCGCGCGCTGGGCGGGCCACGAGGCAGATCCCCGTCCCAACATCGCCTCGGGCCATATCCCCGGCTCGCTCAACGTCCCCTATACCGCGATGTTCAATGCCGACGGCACGTTCAAGGATGCCGCCACGCTCAAGTCCACCTTCGATGCCGCCGGGGTCGATCTGGCCAAGCCAGTGGTCACCAGCTGCGGCAGCGGCGTAACTGCCTGTGTCGTTGCCTTCGGGATGCATCTGCTCGGCAAGGAAGATGTCGCGCTGTATGATGGCAGCTGGACCGAATGGGGCGCCGATCCGGATACACCCAAGGCGACCAAGCCGGCCGCCTGACGACGGTGGCTGGTAAAGATGACAGCCAGAGGCCCGCTACCCGCCTGGTAACCGGCGGGCGGCGCCGTGAGTGGACCGGCGCGGTCGTCAACCCGCCGGTATGGCGCGCCAGCACCCATCTTTATGAGGATGCTGCCGCGCTCCACGCCGGGAACGAAAAGAACGCCGATGGCCGGTTCTTTTACGGCCGCCGCGGTGCGCCCACCCAATGGGCGCTGGCCGAAGCGCTGACCGAGCTGGAACCGGGTGCGAGCGGGACGATGCTCTACCCTTCGGGCGTGGCAGCGATTGCCGGGGTGATGCTCACCGTGCTGCGCCCCGGTGATGTGCTGCTGATGACCGACAACGCCTATGAGCCGAGCCGGCTGATGGGACGGGGGCTGCTGAAGGATTTAGGGATCGAAACCCGGTGGTTCGATCCGCAGGACAGTGCCGCCTTCGAGGCTGCGATTTGCGACCGGACCCGCGCGGTTTTGCTTGAATCTCCAGGCAGCCTGACGATGGAAGTCCAGGATGTACCCGCTCTGGCGGCGATTGCCCGGGACCGCGGCGTTACCGTTGTGCTGGACAACACCTGGGCTAGCCCGCTCGGTTTGCCCGCGTTGGAACGCGGCGCCGATATCGCGGTGATGAGCCTGAGCAAACACGTCGGCGGCCATTCCGATCTGATGATGGGCAGCGCCAGCGCGGGTCCGAAATGGTACGAAAAGCTGCGCCGGCGCGCCCAAGGGCTGGGGCAAGTCGTCTCGCCTGATGATGCCGCACTGGCCGCACGGGGCCTGCGGACGATGGGTCTGCGGCTTGAGCGCGAGACCGCCAGCGCGCTAGAGATCGCCCGCTGGCTGGAAGGCCGCGCCGAAGTTTCCCGCGTGCTCTGCCCGATGCTGCCAGGATCGCCCGGCCACGAACTGTGGCTGCGCGATTTCACCGGCGGCTGCGGATTGTTCAGCTTTGTTTTCAAGGGCAGCGATGGCGCGGCGCGCGACCGGTTCATCGACGCGCTGACGCTGTTCGGCATCGGCTATAGCTGGGGCGGCTTTGAAAGTCTGGTCACCCCGGTCGATCCCGCGCCGCTTCGCAGCGCAACCAGATGGCCCCTGCCCGGCATGGCAAATGGTGACCGGTTCGGGTTGCGGTTGTCGATCGGGCTTGAGGATCCGGGCGATCTGATTGCCGATCTGGAGCGCGGCTTGGCTGCTTGGGCGGAAAGCTGATCTAACTCGCTGCAAAGCCATTCTGACTGGCTTGCAAACCACTTGCGCCCCATTTGCATTGGGATGAGCATTATAGACTCCAAAACAGGCCGACGGGCTGGCACCGTCTGGCTGGTCGGTGCCGGCCCCGGTGATCCCGATCTGCTGACGCTGCGTGCGGCGCGGCTGATCATGCAGGCGCGGATCATCGTCCATGATGGGCTGGTCGATCCCTCGATCCTTGCCATGGCAAACCCCGCCGCACGGCTGATTTCGGTCGCCAAGCGGCGCTCGCGCCACACCATGCCGCAGGACGAGATCAACGCGTTGCTGGTGCGTGAGGCGCTGGCTGGCAATGATGTAATCCGTCTCAAGGGCGGCGACCCCTTCATTTTCGGGCGCGGCGGTGAAGAGGCTGAGGCCTGCCGCACCGCCGGAGTGCGGGTCGAAGTCGTCCCCGGAATCAGCGCCGCCATGGGCGCAGCCGCTGCCGCGTTGCTGCCGCTGACCCACCGAAACAGCGCCTCGATCGTCAGCTTTGTGGCGGGCCAGTGCAAAGGCTTGACCGAGCAGGACTGGTCGGGCCTTGCCGGCCGGGGCCGCACACTGGTGATCTATATGGGTGTCGCCACCGCTGAGGCGATTGCGGAAAAGCTGATCGCCGATGGCCTGTCCCCCGCCATGCCGGTTGCGGTGATCGAGCGCGCAACCCGCCCCGATATGCGGGTGCTGCGCGGCCCCATTGCCGGGCTTGCCGCATTGGTGGCCGAGCAACGGGTCATAAGCCCGGCGGTAATCGTGATTGGCGAAGTTGCCGCATCGCCCGGCGAACATCAGCAATTGCGCGCATTGGCGCTGGAGGCCACGCAATGAAGATACTGACTGGCAATGACCTGAAATCCGGCGCGGTCGTGTGGTGGGACGGCGTCCAATGGTCGCTCCATGTCGGCGATGCGGTCGATGTTGGCGACCATGCCGACACGATCCTCGCCCGCGAAAGCGCAGCCCGCCGGGTCAATGCGGCCTACGCAATCGACGCGGCCCGCGATGAAGCTGGAGTGCGCCCCGGCCACATCAAGGACCGGGTCCGCGCGCTGGGGCCAACTGTGCGCCCTGACCTTACTCTCAAGCCGGCCGATCCCGAAGCCGGCAACTGGGTGATCTGATGTATAAATATGACAAACTTGACCAAGCGATGGTCGATACCCGCGTCGAGGAATTTCGCGATCAGGTCCGCCGCCGGATCGAGGGCCATCTGACCGAGGACCAGTTCAAGCCGCTTAGGCTGATGAACGGGCTCTACCTCCAGCTTCACGCCTATATGCTGCGGGTTGCGATCCCCTATGGCACGCTCTCATCCGCGCAAATGCGGGTGCTGGGCGATATCGCCGACAAATACGATCGCGGTTACGGCCATTTCACCACCCGCCAGAACATCCAGTACAACTGGATCAAGCTGGACGAGACGCCGGACCTGCTGGCAGATCTCGCTAAGGTCGAGATGCACGCCATCCAGACCAGCGGCAATTGCATCCGCAACATCAGCTCGGATCAATATGCCGGGGCCGCTGCGGACGAGCTGATCGATCCGCGCCCCTATGCCGAGCTGCTGCGCCAGTGGTCGAGCTTCCACCCCGAATTCAGCTTCCTGCCGCGCAAATTCAAGATCGCGGTGATCGCGTCGGACACCGATCGCGCGGCGATGAAGCTGCATGATATCGGCATCCAGATCGTCCGGAACGATGCCGGCGAGATCGGCGCGGCCTATTACGTCGGTGGCGGCATGGGCCGGACCCCGATGATCGCCCCGCTGCTCAATGGCTTCGTGCCGCTCGATCATTTCGTAACCTATGCCGAAGCAGCCTTGCGCGTTTACAACCGCTACGGCCGCCGCGACAACAAGTACAAGGCGCGGATCAAGATCCTGGTCCACGAGCTGGGGATCGACGAATACCGCCGCCAGGTGGAGGCGGAGTTTGCCCATCTCCTCACCCAGAACATCGAACCGCCGCTGGCCGAACTGGAGCGGATCAAAGCCCATTTCACCGATCCAGCGTTTGAGGTCGGGGCACCGGATGCAGTGGACCGCACCGACCCCGACTTCGCCCTGTGGCTGGATCGCAACTGCGCGGCCCACAAGCAGCCGGGCTATGCGATCGTCAATATCAGCCTGAAGCCCGTTGGCGGCATTCCGGGCGACGCCACCGCCGATCAGATCCGCCTGATGGCCGACCTGGCGCTTGCATACAGCTTCGACGAGCTGCGCGTGACCCACGCCCAGAACATCGTGCTGCCGCATGTCCGCAAGGCCGATCTCCATACCTTGTGGCAGGCACTCGACGCGGCCAGGCTCGGCACGCCAAACCTTGATACGATCGACGATATCATCGCCTGCCCGGGCCTCGATTATTGCAGCCTCGCCAATGCCCGCTCGATCCCGATCGCGCAGAAACTGTCCGAACGGTTTGCCCCCAAGCGCGAGGAGATTGGCGAGCTCAAGATCAAGATCTCGGGCTGCATCAACGCCTGCGGCCACCACCATGCCGGCCACATTGGCATCCTTGGGGTCGACCGCAAGGGCGTGGAAAACTACCAGCTCTCGTTCGGCGGATCAGAGGCGGCAGATACCTCGCTCGGCAAGATCACCGGGCCGGGGTTTGACGAGGACGGGATCGTCGACGCGGTCGAAAAAGCCACCGAGCTTTACCTCGCCGTCCGCACCGACGGCGAACGCTTCCTCGATACCTATCGCCGCATCGGCATGGAGCCCTTCAAGGAGGCGATTTATGGTTGAGTCCCTGCGTTTCCGCACCGACGAGCCGGTTGCCGATCCCGCCGTCACTGTCGGCAGCTTCGGCGAGCAGACCAATGCTGCCGCCGTTCGCCTCGAAGCGGGCGACGATGCGCGCGAACTGCTGCCCTATCTCGATCGGCTCAAGCTGGTCGAGGTGAACTTTCCGATCTTCGGCGACGGGCGCGGCTATTCGGCGGCGCGGATCCTGCGCGAAGCGGGCTATCAGGGCGAACTGCGCGCGGTCGGCGATGTGCTGGTGGACCAAATCGCCTTTATGCGCCGCTGCGGGTTTGACAGTTTCGCCCCCGAAGTGCCGCTCGATCCGGCCGATACCCAAACCGCCTTTGATCGGTGGGAGGACGTCTATCAGCCGACTGCCGATGGCCGCCAGCCGATCTGGGCGAAACGACACCCGGAAGGCAGCAATGGCTGAGGCTGCGCGCCTCAGAACCATTGACCGGCTCGACACCGGCCCGCGCTTCAGCGCGGCGGATGTGGCAGCGCTCAACGCGCGGTTCGCCGGGGCCACGACACGTGACATGCTGGCGGCAGTCATTCGCGAAGGGCTGGCGGGGCGGATTGCTGCCGTCTCCAGCTTTGGCGCGGAAAGCGCGGTACTGCTCCACCTGATCGCCAGCGTCGATCCGTCGGTGCCAGTGCTGTTTCTGGAGACTGGCAAGCACTTCCCCGAAACGCTCGCCTACCGCGACGCGCTGGCCGCGCGGCTCGGGCTTTCCGATCTGCGCAGCCTCACCCCGGACGCCGCACTGCTGGCAGCGCGCGACGCAACCGGGCTGCGCTGGTCCTATGATCCAGATGGCTGCTGCGAGATCCGCAAGGTCCAGCCGCTGGCCCGCGCGCTGGCCGCCTTCGACGCCAGCTTCACCGGCCGCAAGGGCTTCCAGAGCGCGACCCGCGCCGGCCTGCCAACCTTCGAGCTCGACACCAGCGATGCCGCCGGCCGCCTGAAGGTCAATCCGCTGGCCGACTGGAGCAGCGACCAGATCGCCAGCTATTTCGCCGCATCCGGCCTGCCCGCCCACCCGCTGGTCGCGCAAGGCTACCCCTCAATTGGCTGCTCCCCCTGCACCACCCGCGTCGAGCAAGGCGAAGACCCGCGCTCGGGCCGCTGGAAAGGCTGGGACAAAACCGAATGCGGCATCCACGTCGACGGCGCTGACAGCGAGTTGCCACCGGGGTACGATCCGGCGTTTTGAGGGGAGGTTTGGGGGGTTGGTTGAGGAAGTTCAACCACGGCTGTTTTGCGCCCCAAGTCGGTCTTTTAAAATGCCGTCATATGTCGCCAGAAGCGGACATTGTTCTTGGTGGCATGGTGTGGCGGTAATTGGTGGATTCTGGTCAGGCAGGTATCAGGAGCGCGATCGCCAAAGCGGACGTTGGGGTAAGGGGCACCAATGGGCCTTTTTTGCCGTTCAGCTTACTGCACTTGAATGGCATCATCCGACCCAAAGTCAGTCATTTGAGGCTCGCCGTGCTCTGCCTATAGGCGGTCGTTGAGCGGTGCGGTCATTTACAGCTAGTGAGGAAAATCTGACATTGGGCTCTCGTACGCGGCTCGACCGGTTTCGACCCAATCGTCAACGGTCCCCTGCATCCGATCGATCGAGTAATTCGGAGACCCGATCAAAAAGCGACATTCGCTCCAACGCGTCATCGAGGCGATCGAGGGCGGGCACTACGCCACCAGCTTCTTCGTCCAGCGCCGCCGCTGCCCTTTCGAACGCCGCCCACTGAGGTGCCAAGTCGCGGACCCGCGCCTGGCCCTCGGATGTAAGCGAAAGGAGGCGTCGGCGACGATCGGTGACGTCGAGCTGTGACGCGACGAGGCCCGCAACTTCGAGAGATCGCGTAGCCTGACTGACGGACACATGGGTTATGTGAAGCCTCTCCGCGATCTCAC
>JBKJTN010000013.1:0-10333 GCA_046590275.1 Novosphingobium sp. | reverse complement strand
AGATCGCCCAGGCCGTGCAGCAGCTCATCGGCGAAGTGGGTGATCTTGAAGAACCACTGGCTCAGCTTGCGCTTCTCCACCAGCGCGCCCGAGCGCCAGCCGCGCCCGTCGATCACCTGCTCATTGGCGAGCACGGTCTGATCGACCGGATCCCAGTTAACCGCGCTTTCCTTGCGGTAAACGAGGCCGGCGGCATAAAGATCGAGGAACAGCGCCTGTTCGTGGCCGTAATATTCGGGCTCGCACGTCGACAGCTCGCGGCTCCAGTCGAGCGCGAATCCAAGGCGCTTCAATTGCGCCTTCATGGTTTCGATATTGGCGCGGGTCCAGCCGCCGGGGTGGACGCCCTTTTCCATTGCAGCGTTTTCCGCCGGCATTCCAAAAGCATCCCAGCCCATCGGATGGAGCACTTCGAAGCCCTGCATCCGCTTGGTCCGGGCCAGCACGTCGCCCATCGTGTAGTTGCGGACATGGCCGATATGGATGCGCCCCGAAGGATAGGGGAACATCTCCAGCACGAAGCTGCGCGGTTTGGCGGTGTTATCGTCGGCGCGGAAGCACTGGCGCTCGTCCCACACGCGCTGCCAACGCGGATCAGCAGCTGCGGCATCGAAGCGGGCAGGATCAATACGGTCTGAAGTCATGCCCGTTCCTCTAACCCGCCATTCGGACTTGTCGAGAGGAAGCGGGTGGAAACCCTTTTACCGCATCGCGCTGCGGCGCAGATCGCGGGCCTTGGTCAGGATGATGTCTTCGAGCTTCTGCACGGTCGCTGCCTGAACCGGGGCATCGACCCAGCCGCCGCCTTGGGCAATTTGGCGGCTGGCGGCAACCCGCAGCGCATCGGCGCGCAGATCCTGATCGAGTATCGTGACAGTGACTTTGGCCCGCTCACCGGGATTGTTGGGATTGGTATACCAATCGGACACGATCACGCCGCCGGCACTGTCGGTCTGAACAAACTGCATGAATGACAATGCTTCAAGGCTGGCGCGCCACAGATAGCTGTTGACGCCAATGGTCATGATCCTCGAGGCGGCAAGATCGGCCTTGGGGCGCTCTTTGCCGCCGCAGCTGGCCAGTGCCAGCGCAGCGCAGCCGATAATTCCGGCCCGGGCCAGCATCTGCAGAGTCTTGTGGCCGTTGGAAGAGCTACCAGTCATCGTGTTTTCCAAATCCTGTTCATCATTACGCTTCCGGGCCGAAGCCCCAGCTTGTTGTTGGCGCGTGTTGTTGGCGCGTTGTGTCGGGCCTCTATAGCCGCAGCGGCGAAGGCGGCAAGAGCGCTGTGCGGCGCCTTTTGCCGGCCTTTGCAGTGAACCCGTCCTGAACATCGCGCGGAGGGCCAGTCCTGTGGTGGCCGGTTAAGCCGCGATTAAGGGATCGGGCGCCAAAAACCGCTTGGCTTTTCGCCAACTTGGCGCATGGTTTGATCATATTGAGTCGGCTGGCGGGCTGGCATTCCGGCAGTTGCAAGTTTCAAGCCCTCAGGAGCAGGTTTCAGGATAGTGGTGGTGACGAGCGGAGCATTGGCTGCCAGCGGAGGCAAGAAGCGGGGCGGCGGCGCCACAGCTCTGCTGCTGTCCGGCACAGTCAGCGCGCTGGCGCTGCCTAGTGCGGTGCTCGCCGTTTCAAGCGGGCTGGAACCACAAAAGCTTTTCGAAATGCCGCAAAGCGTCCAGAGCAACTTTGTTCCCACCACGGTCGATCCGCGCCTCGCCCGCAGCATCACCGTGCGCACTCTCTCCAAGGGCCGCCTGTTCCGGTTCACACCGGCAGCAACGCCCTCGCAAAGTGATCGTTCGGTTACCGTGGCGGTTCGCGTTGATGCCCGCAATGCCAGTGCGTTCGGGACCAAGCCTCAGCTGGTCGCGAATGACGCCGGCGGCAGCCAGGGCCTGCTGCGTCTCGCCCCCAATGGCTACAGTCTGGGTGTTACGCGCGGCTATAAATCATTCGCCCAGAACTTGGGAATTTCGGGCGAGAAGGTCGATATCCCCGATCTTGCCAGCTACAAGCCGGGCACTTCGGCAAAGGGCGATCCGGCACGGTTCAGCCCGCGGATCGCGCTCGACGAAAAGCTCAAGCCAGGCAGCGCCCCGCGCACTTTCGAGGGAGAGGCCGAACAGACGGTTGATCTGGGCGGCAGTTACCGGCTGACCCGCAACCTCAATGTCACCGCTGGGGTGCGCTATTCCTCGGAGCGTGACCGGCTGGTGCCGCTGACCGATGGCCGTCAGGATAGCCAAGCCGTCTATGTCGGAACCCAGTTCCGCTTCTAGAACCGCGATCTTTCCCAATTACGTATGCGCGGCGCTTGCGGCAACGTAGTCTGCCGCTTAAGCATACCGTAGCGTAAAAAGTATGGGTAGGACGAAAATGGGACGTGTGGCGATTGTAACCGGCGGTACGCGCGGAATCGGCGAGGCGATCTGCCTCCGGCTCAAAAAGCAGGGCCACACCGTGATCGCCAACTATGGCGGCAACGATGAAAAGGCCAGGGCCTTTACTGCCGCCACAGGAATTCCTGCCTATCGCTGGGATGTCGGCGATCATGAAGCGGCAATGGCCGGTTGCGCGGCGGTGGCTGCCGAGTATGGCCCGGTCGATATCGTCATCAACAACGCCGGGGTCACCCGCGATGGCGTGCTCCACAAGATGAGTTACGATGATTGGCACGATGTCATGCGGATTAATCTGGGCGGCTGTTTCAACATGGCCAAGGCCACTTTCCCCGGAATGCGCGAGCGTGGCTGGGGGCGGATCGTCAACATCGGCTCGATCAACGGTCAGGCGGGCCAATACGGCCAGGTCAACTATGCCGCCGCCAAATCGGGGATCCACGGCTTTACCAAGGCGCTGGCGCAGGAAGGCGCCAAGTTCGGCGTTACTGTGAACGCCATCGCGCCGGGCTATATCGACACCGATATGGTCGCCGCCGTGCCCGCTCCGGTGCTGGATAAGATCGTCGCTAAGATCCCGGTCGGACGGCTGGGCCAGGCCGAGGAAATCGCCCGCGGGGTGGCCTTCCTGACCTCGGAAAATGGCGCGTTTGTAACCGGCTCGACGATGAGCATCAACGGCGGGCAGCATATGTATTGACGGTTGCAGCGGCGGCACGTCAGTCCGCCCTGGTGCGAGCGGCAAGGCCGTGCGCAGCGACCGGCTCGGCCAGCCGGTTGGCGGGGAATCCGCCAAGCTGGTTTGACGTCACGGATGCGGCTTTGCCGCAGCCACTTTCCTGGGCTATCCCTCAAAAGTGACCACGCCCTATCACCCCCCGCGCAAACGCTCGGTCGAGATTGCCGGGCACAAGACCTCGATCAGTCTTGAGCCGCTGTTCTGGGAGCTGCTCAAACAGGCAGCCACTGCGGAAAGCTTGCCGATTAATGCCCTCGTCGCGCGGATTGATATGGAGCGGATCGCTGCGCCGGTCCCGCCGGGGCTGGCGGGCGCAATCCGGGTCTGGCTGGTCGGTTGGCTGGTCTCACAGCTGAGCAAGACCCAGGCCGAGCAGGGCTGAAACTGCCAGCACTGTTGGCACGCCCCGGCCGAAGCGGAACAACAACAGCGCCGCCATCACACCTATCAAGGCGGCGCGCCAATCCAGACTGGTGGGATCGGGCAGGCCGAAAATCTCTGACTCGGGCCGGCCGAACAGCACATGGACTGCAAACCACAGCGCCAGATTGGCGATCACGCCAACCACCGCCGCGGTAATCGCGGCGAGCGCCGCCTGAAGCGAAGGGATCCGCTCAAGCCGCTCCATCCACGGCGCGCAAGCGAAGATCCACAGGAAACAGGGCGCAAAAGTGACCCAGGTCGTCAGCCCCGCGCCGAGCAATCCGGCGGTGAGCGGTGACAGAACGCCCGGATCGCGCCATGCGGCCAGGAAGCCGGTAAACTGCGTCACCATGATCAGCGGGCCGGGCGTGGTTTCGGCCAGCCCCAGCCCGTCGGCCATCTCGCCGGCCGAAAGCCAGCCGAAATGCTCGACCGATTGCTGCGCCATATAGGCCAGCACCGCATAGGCCCCGCCGAAAGTGACGACGGCCAGCTTGGAAAAGAACGCACCGATGTCCCACAGCACCGACGACTGGCCGAGCGTCGCTGCGATCAGCACCATCGGCAGCACCCAGATGGTGAGCCAGGTCAACACGGTGACGAGAGTCGCCCCGGCGAGCTGGCGTGTGCTCGTCTGGTCAGGTGCGGCGGGGGTCGCGGGGTGTGCGCCGAGCCATTCGGGCCGCGCCACCGCTCCAGCAAGACCGGCCAGCAGGATCACCAGCGGAAACGGCGCATCAAGCAGCGACAGAGCCAGAAATGCCAGCAGCGCCAGACCCAGTTTGAACCGCGTCTTCAGCGCGCGCTGGCCGATCCGCAGCAACGCCTGCACCACGATTCCCAGCACCGCCGCCTTGATCCCCAGAAACAGCGCCGCGAACCAGCCAAGGCCGCTCGCCATGACATAGATCAGCGACAGCCCAAGCATCACCAGCGCGCCCGGGATGACAAACAGCAGCCCAGCCGCCAGCCCGCCCTTGACCCCGTGCAGGCGCCAGCCGATCCAGGTTGCCAGCTGCTGCGCCTCAGGCCCCGGCAGCAGATGGCACAGGTTCAGCGCCCGCAGGAACGCCCCCTGATCGACCCACTTGCGCTCATCGACAATCTCATGCTGCATCAAGGCGATTTGCCCGGCCGGTCCGCCAAAGCTGAGGAAGCCGATCCGAGTGAAGGTGCGGACCAGCGCGGGGAAGGTGGGAGAGGCCGCTCCGCTCAATCCTCGCCCACGCGTTCAATCTGCGCCCCCACCAGCGCCAGCTTTTCCTCGAGCCGCTCATAGCCGCGATCGAGGTGATAGAGCCGGTGGACCTGCGTCTCCCCCTCCGCCGCCAACCCCGCGATCACCAGGCTCATCGAGGCGCGCAGATCGGTGGCCATAACCTCGGCGCCGGTCAGCTTGCCTACCCCGTGAACCACCGCAGTGCGTCCCTTGGTCTCGATATGCGCGCCCATCCGGTTGAGTTCGGGGACGTGCATATAGCGGTTCTCGAAGATCGTTTCGGTCAGCACGCTGGCGCCGTCGGCGCGGCACAGCATCGCCATCAGCTGGGCCTGCATATCGGTCGCGAAACCGGGATAAGGCGCCGTCGACAATGTCACCGGCTTCAGCGGGCCGTTGGCGGCAACATGCAAGCCCCCCGGCACCGGTTCCACGCTGGCACCGGCATCGCGCAGCGCCTGCACAGTCGCGTCCATTTCCTCGATCTTCGCGCCCTTGAGCGTCACTTCGCCGCCGGTGATCGCCGCCGCACAGGCATAGCTGCCCGCCTCGATCCGGTCTGACATCACGCGGTAGGTCGCGCCGTGCAGCCGCGGCACGCCGTGGATGGTGATGTCCGAGCTGCCGATCCCTTCGATCTCCGCGCCCATTGCGACCAACAGATTGCACAGATCGACAATCTCTGGCTCGCGCGCCGCATTGTGCAGCGTGCTTTTGCCCTTGCACAGCACCGCCGCCATCAGCGCATTCTCAGTCGCGCCCACCGATACCACCGGGAAGCTGTAGCGCCCGCCCGGCAGCCCCCCATCGGGCGCAATCGCACGGACATAGCCCGCCGCCATCTCGATCTGCGCGCCCAAAGCCTCAAGCACCTTCAGATGCAAGTCGATCGGGCGATTGCCGATCGCGCAGCCACCAGGGAGCGAGACAGTCGCCTCGCCCATCCGGGCCAGCATCGGCCCCAGCACCAGGATCGAGGCGCGCATCTTGCGGACCAGTTCATAGGGCGCGACCGAGCTGGTGATCCGCGTTGCCGCCAGCGTCATCACCCGGCCGAAATCTTCCGGCCGCGATCCGGCAATCGTGGTCGAAACCCCGAACTGGTTCAGCAGATGCTGGAACCCATCGATATCCGCCAGCCGCGGCAGATTGCGCAACGTCAGCGGCTCGTCGGTCAGCAAGGTGCAAGGCAGCAAAGTGAGCGCGGCATTCTTCGCGCCCGAGATGGGAATAGTGCCGGAAAGGCGCTTGCCGCCCGCGATGATAATTTTGTCCATACTGGTGATTTAGCGGCAAATGTGACGGCGGCAAGCTGGATGGTGTGGACAATCGAATCGCCCATTGCGCTGCGCGCATCAAGCGGCTTTAACCGCGCTGCAACATCACCATGGTTAGTGCCCTCGCATGAACATCAAACCCACCCGCAAGCCGATCCGCAAAGCCGTGTTTCCCGTCGCCGGGCTGGGCACGCGCTTCCTTCCCGCGACCAAGGCGATCCCCAAGGAAATGCTCCCGGTGATCGATCGTCCGCTGATCCAGTATGCAGTGGATGAGGCGCGCCAGGCGGGGATCGAACAGATGATCTTCGTCACTGGCCGCGGCAAAACCGCTATCGTCGATCATTTTGACGTGGCGTTCGAGCTGGAAGCCACGCTGCGCGAGCGGGCCAAGGATCTGGCCGCGCTCGAGCCGACGCGGCTCCTTCCCGGGAACCTCATCACCGTCCGCCAGCAGGTGCCGCTCGGGCTGGGCCACGCGATCTGGTGCGCCCGGGCAATCGTGGGGGACGAGCCGTTTGCGATTTTCCTGCCTGACGAGCTGATGATCGGCTCACCAGGCTGCATGAAACAGATGGTCGAGGCCTATAACGAGGTCGGTGGTAATCTGATCAGCGTGCTCGAAGTGCCGCGGGCGGAAGTTTCAAGCTACGGCGTGATCGCCCCCGGCACCTCGAATGGCGCGCTGACCGAGGTCAAAGGTCTGGTCGAAAAACCCAGGATTGAGGATGCGCCCTCCAACCTGATTATTTCGGGCCGCTACATCCTCCAGCCCGAAGTCATGCGCGTGCTTGAAGGACAGGAAAAAGGTGCGGGCGGCGAGATCCAGCTGACCGACGCGATGGCCCAGATGATCGGCCACCAGCCGTTCCATGCAGTGACCTTCGCGGGCAAACGCTATGACTGCGGCAGCAAGACCGGCTATGTCGAGGCCACTCTGGCGCTGGCGCTGCAACGCCCCGACATGGCCGACGAAGTGCGCCGGATGGCGACGCGGTTGCTGGCGGAGTAAGGCCTACTTCAACCCCGCCAGCGCCTTGTTCACCTCGGCCCCGCGCGCTTCCTTCAACAGCCCGCAATTCCGTGTGCGCTCGATCGTGCGGGCGAGCGAGAGCTTGCCGCGTCCTTCGCCCACCATCGCACCGAAATCGGCGTGGATGCGGTCGGCCATCTCGGCCGAGCAGAACCCGCCCAGCAGCCCCGGCACGCGCTGCGCCATGAACAGCCCGCCGCCTTTGGCCAGCGCGGGATAGTTGGCCTTGAGCCAGTCGTAGCCGAACTGGCGCGTTTCGGGCGCGCCGATCACCGATGCAATCACCCCGAAGCGTTCGAGCGGGCGCAGCCGCTCGTCCTTCCACTGGTTGAGCAGCCAGTCGGCCAGTGCGGGATCGCCGCTCGCGCCCAGCGCGCCCAGCGCGGTCGGGCGGAACACCGGGTCCTGCGAGGCGAGCGCCGCCTCGCCCAGTTGCCTGGCCGCATCGGCCTTCCCCTCACGCACCAGCGCGGCGAAAGCCGGGCCCATGAACGCGGCATCGAGCGCGCCCGTGTCACCCGCGAGATAGGCGCGCGCGGCAACTGTCAGCGTCGCATTGACCGCCGTATCGCGCGCTGGCCCGGCCAGCAGATTGACCAGCGAGCGCCGCGCCGACTGCGCATCGGAGTCCGCCGCGGCGTAAAGCCCGGCGCGCGGATCGAAGCCCATCGCGGCCAGCTTTCGGCCGTTGCGATCCGCGATATAGGCGCGCACCGCTGCGGTTGCCCTATCGTCGAGTGTGCCGTTACCGAGGAAAGTGCTGATCCCGTCGAGCGCCACGCCGCGCGCATAGCGATCGGGATTCCGGCCCAGCTTTTCGGCGGCGGCAATCAGCTGTTTCGGGCTGGCCCGGCCCGCCGCGAAGCTCGCCAGCAAGCTGTCCGACAGCGCCATCGCTTCGGCTCCGGAAAGCGTGTCGGCGGTGGCGATCAGCCTGTCCCAGTGCTTGGCGGACAGTTCGAACCGGTAATAACCGGTCCCGCCCGCGTTGGGCATGACCGGGCCTCTGGAAGCGAGTTTCAGGGTGCCGTTTGCGCGATCGAGCAGCGTGCATGTGCGCGCCTTGCCCTGCCGCGCGCAGACCGGGATCTGCCATGCGGTCGCTGGTGCGGTGACGCCGACCTGGGCATAGCGGCCCTGCGTCACGCTCCACGTGCCCTGCTTGCCGGGCGCAAAAGTCAGCAACGGCACGCCCTGCTGGTCGATGAAGCTGAGCATGGCGGGGGCGATCCGCGCGTCGCCGGCCGCCTCGCCCAGTGCGGCAAAGAAATCCTCTGTGGTCGCGCTGCCATAGCGGTGCGCGGCCATGTAGCGGCGTACGCCGGTGCGGAACTTGTCGTCGCCCATGAACCCGGCGATCATCGCGATGACGTGGCCGCCCTTGCCATAGGTTATCGCATCGAAGGCGCTGTCGATCGCTGCGCTTTGGGTGATCTTCTGGTGGATCGGACGTCCTGCGCTCAGCGCGTCGAGTTTCATCGCGGCGAAGCCTTGTTCCAGCGCGCCCGCGCCGATCTCGAGGCTGGGGTCCCACTCGCCGCCGATGCGGTAGCCCATCCAGGTGGCGAAACTCTCGTTGAGCCAGATGTCGTCCCACCACGCAGGGGTGACCAGATCGCCGAACCACTGGTGCGCCAGCTCATGGCTCACGACCTCGCCGAAGCTGCGCTTCTGCGCGGGCGGCGACTTGGCATCGAGCACGATCAGGCGGTCGGCATAGATGTCCGCGCCCGCGTTCTCCATCGCGCCGGGCATCACCGGCGAGGCGATCTGATCGAGCTTGGGGAAGGGAAAAGCTTCGGCGAAATAGCTTTCGAGCAGCTCGACGATCCGCTTCGAGCCCTGCAGCCCGAAATCGAGCTGGCCCGCATTGGGCTGGGTGGCGATCATCCGCAGCGGCAGGGGGCGGCTGCGCTGCGGGGTGGGGGCAACGGTGCTCTCGACGACTGCGAACGGCCCGACCACCATCGCCACCAGATAGGTCGGCAGCGGCAGCGTGGGGGCAAAGCTGTGCACGACCAGATCGCCCGCAGGCGCGGTCTCGGTTTCGTTGGTGTTGGCCACCGCCATCAGCCCCTTGGGCGTGGTCAGCGTCACCGCGAAGGGGGTCTTGAACCCTGGCTCGTCGAACGAGGGGAAGGCGGCGCGCGCGTCGATCGACTGGAACTGGGTCCACGCATACCAGTGATCGCCGACCTTGACCCGGTACAGCCCGCTGGCGCTGTCGCCGAACGCCGCGTTGTAATCGAAGCGCAGGGTCAGTGGCCCGGCGGGCAGCGGCTCGGCGAAAGTCAGCAGCGCGACCCCGGTGGGATCGACTTCGGCATAGCTGGCGGGGAAGCTGGTGCCGCCGACGGTGGCGGTGGCGCGGGTGACTTTCAGGTCACGCCCGTGCAGCCACATCGTGCGCGACGGCGCTTTCAGCGTAGCGTCGATCTCGGCACGGCCCGAGAAGCGCTCTTGCGACGGATCGATAGTCAAGTTGAGGCGATAGGCCGAGGGGATGATCGCATCGCTGAGCTTGCCGGTGGGGATCGGCCCGGCTTCGGCGGGAATGGCGGGTTGCGCGGCTTCGGTTGATGCTAAGGCGGAGGTGGCGGCGAAAACGGACGCACCCGCCAGAAAGGTGGCGGCGAGAAGGAACGAACGCATGGTCAGGCAATCCCCAGCTTAAACTTGAAGCCGCCCCGAACCGCAAAATCGTTTCGCACGCAACCGAAACCCGCCAAGCGCCGACAGGGATCGCTGCACGGCTAGCAGAACCTCCCGAGTCTCAAACCTCACTTCACTAAATCCGCTCGTGGGGGGAGTTGAAAGTCCCAACAAACTCCTACCGCAACAATCCCCCCAGCAGCCCGCGTGCGAAGCGCCCCAGCGCCGCACCGCCCAGCGCGGTGCCGATAGTGCCGGCCACGGCGCTCGCGGTCGAGGCGGCGATATTGCCGCTCGATTTGCGTCCGGTCATGCTGCGCGCGACCATCGTGCCCGCCGAAGCCGCCGCTGCGCCCATCGCGGCCTTTCCGGCCTTTTCCCACAGCGAGGCCGATTTGCGCGGCTGCGCGCGGACCGCTTCCTCACCTTTTTCCTCGACCTCCTGCGCCACTGCCACCGCGTCGGCGGTCTTGGCGGCGAGCACTTCGGCGGCGCTCTGCCGGTCGATCTTGTCGTCGTACTTGCCCGAAACCGGGCTGATCGACTGGATGATCGCGCGTTCCCTCGGCGTGATCGGCCCCAGCCGCG
>JBKJTN010000104.1:0-23129 GCA_046590275.1 Novosphingobium sp. | reverse complement strand
TGAGGATGTTAATCTGCGTTCCAGTGGTCGCACCGAACAGGATGTCTCCGGTGATGATCCCGGTCGCGGTCGAGGCGTTCGAAACCACGCTGCCGCCGCCGACCGAAATCGCCGTTCCAACGACATTGATATCGCCCTCATTGTTGACCGCTGATGTTGCGCCTGTCGACAGAGTGCCGGAAACCGTTGTCGTGGGAGTGATGTTGATCGTTACCCCACTGAGCGCCGAAGCGTTGTAACCATCAGGGTCCGCGGTCGTGCAGGTAATCGTGGTCCCGGCGGCATTGGGCAGGCAATCCGCCCAGGCAGGACTGGCAAGGATGGTGGACGTCAGGGCTGCAGTTGTCGCGAACGCGATGCGGGATGTACGATTTTTCATAAGCTAGGGCCTCCGGTGAACCAGAAAACAGCAAACCAACGACAGAACTCGATCTTAAATAGCCGAGTTTCCAGCGATAATTCCCAGCGCTTCGTTGATGAGCGCCCCGACCCTGATCGTTTACTATCCGAAGGCGAGTTGGCCCGCAATAGCAAATCGGGTCTTTTTAGGCACTTATTCGGACATGCGCGTCAAGCTGGGCATGATGCTACAGAGTATTAAAAAATACCAATTAAATGAATGGATTAGGGCTTATCTTCGGTGATCACGCACCAATGTGACGAGCGATCTGTTACGGGCACATTCACTAAGTAAGTGTACGTAGCGCTCAGTCGATCTCGACAGCAGGTGACTTAAAAGAGAAGCTTAGCCGCTGTCGGCGCATGTGCTTGAAATCATGCAATCAACGTGCTCAGACTCAATCCCGGAATTAGGAATTATGGTGATGATTTCAGTCGTCAGAATTTTTGACGCAGATTGCGGGGCAGAGCGGGCAGAGCTTTGGTTGAATTGTTGGGAGTGTTGTTTTGTACTGAGAGTTGACCTGGGAGGGGCATAAATTTCCACTTAGAAGTGACCCAGTCAGGACCCCAATGGTTTGCCTGCCGAAAGACCTTTTCGCCCTATGAGTCGGATTTCTCCGTTGGCCGAATTGGCCGTCCGAGTGGTATCAAACATAATGACCGCAATTGCCGATCTGCTGCCAGAAGCGGACTAACCGGACTGTCCGACAAAGCCGACATTCCATTGGACTTCGTGTCCAAGCCAAGCATTGGTAGCGTCATGGATCGCGGCCGGGGTGACCGGCTGCTTGCCCCGACCGGCTGACCGGTGGGGCTGCAGGTGGTGGGAACAGCAAGGTGCTGGTCCCTGACCGGAAGGACCACTCAGATGACAACAACAAGGAAGCCCCGCCGCATGGCGCGCCCGGCGCCCGATGCTCCGCAACCAGGTGTTGACGCTGCCAGCCCTTCCACAAGCGCCAGCGCTCCCGCAAAGCAAAAGCGCCCAACCAAGCAGGACCTCGTCCTGACCCTGCTGCAAGGCGAGGGCGGGGTACCGCTCCGCATAATCACCGAAGCCACCGGTTGGCTCCCGCACACGGTGCGCGCCGCGCTGACGGGCCTGCGCAAGAAGGGGCACGGTGTCACGCGCACCAAGGTCGACGGCGAGACCCGTTACGCGCTCGTGGCAGCGGCGGCGCAATGACCCGGCTGGAGAAGGACCTGGCTGCACTGGCGGCGATGTCGCCAGTGCAGCTGCGCGAGCAGTGGGCATCGATTGGCGCGGGCAGCGCGCCTGCCGTTCCGGCGACGCTGCTGCGCCGCCTGCTCGCGCAGCGATTGCAAGAGAAGCGCTACGCCAGGCTGCCACTGCTGGTCGTGCGCGAACTTGAGCGGGCCGCGGCATCGCCTTGCAGCAATGCACCAGAGCAACCGCGCCAGAAGGCGGCGCTCAGTGCCGGCACCCGGCTGATCCGCGAGTGGAACGGTCAGACCATCGCGGTGGAGGTCATCGACTCGGGGTTCGTCTGGAATGATCGACCCTACCGCTCGCTGAGCGAGATCGCCCGCGAGGTCACCGGCGCCCACTGGTCGGGCCCGCGCTTCTTCGGATTGAACCGCAATGGCTGAGAAGGTGCTGCGCTGTGCAGTCTATACCCGCAAGTCGACCGAGGACGGACTGGAACAGGAGTTCAACAGCCTCGATGCCCAGTATGAGGCCTGCGCCGCATATGCCGTCAGCCAGCGCCATGAAGGCTGGGTGCTGCTGCCCGGGCGCTATGACGATGGCGGCTTCTCGGGAGGCAATATGCAGCGTTCGGGATTGCAGCGGCTGCTCGCCGAAGTCGCCGCGGGCAGGGTCGATATCATCCTGGTCTACAAGATCGACCGTCTGACCCGCAGCCTCGCGGACTTTGCCAAGATCGTCGATGTGCTCGACAAGGCGGAGGCGAGCTTTGTGTCGATCACCCAGTCGTTCAATACCACCACCAGCATGGGGCGACTGACGCTCAACATGCTGCTCTCGTTCGCCCAGTTCGAGCGCGAGGTTACCGGCGAACGCATCCGCGACAAGATCGCAGCCTCAAAGCGCAAGGGCATGTGGATGGGCGGCCCGGTGCCGCTGGGTTACGTGGTCGATAACCGCAAGCTGGTCATCAACGAGAAGGAAGCAGACCTCGTCCGGCATATCTACCAGCGCTATCTCGAACTGGGATCGGTGGTCGAACTGGCCGTGGAACTCAACGGGCAGGGCCACCGCACCAAGGTCCAGAGCCGCGCCAGCGGTCCGCACAAGGGCGGCTGCATCTTCCGCCGCGGCACGCTCTACCATCTGCTGTCGAACCGGATCTACCGGGGGATGATCGTCCACAAGGGCGAGTACTTTGCCGGCGAGCATGAGCCGATCATCCCGCTGGACCTCTGGGATGCCGTGCAGGCAAAGTTCAAGGCCAATGCCTCGGGCACTTCGCGCCGGCTCCGCAGCCAGCAGCCCAGCCTGCTGGTGGGCCTGGTGTTCGACGGCGAGGGCAGGGCAATGACCCCCAGCCATGCCACCAAGCCCGCCAAGCGCTATCGCTACTATGTCACCCGCAGTGACCAGCTGGACGATACACCGGCATGGCGGGTGTCAGCCCATGATCTTGAACGACTGGTGTGCAACCGGCTGTCGGACCTGCTCATGGACCAGCCGTTCCTCTGCGACCTCGCGGCAGACAGCACGGCAGAGGTTGTCCGGCAGGTGCTGGCCAATGCCGACCTCGTTGCTGCCAACCTGCGCAGCGGAGCAGCATGCGAGCGCGCAGCGCTGCTACCGACAATGATCACGCGAATCGACCTCCACGAAGAGGGGATCGATCTCACCATCGAGCGATCGCGGCTTGGTACAGCGCTTGGGCTCGATACCATCGCCAATTCGGCGGAGCGATTGCTGCTCCTGACCATGGCCGCAACCAAAGTACGCCGCGGGCACCAACTGCGGCTAGTCATTCCTGGGCCCCAGACCATCGCAATCGCGCAGGCCACGCGCGACGACAAGCTCGTCGCACTGATGGCTGAGGCACATCAGGCAAGGCAGCTTATCTTCGCCCATCCAGATCAATCGATCGCGGCCATAGCCGCCAGTACCAATCGGTGCCGCACCCGGCTGGGCAAGCTGGCTGCGTTGTCCTGCCTTGCGCCGGATATCGTCACCGCCATCGTCGAGGGTCGTCAGCCTGCCACGCTCACCGCGCGCAGCCTGCAGGACATCGACCTGCCACCCTCCTGGCCCGACCAGAAGGCGCTGCTCGGGTTCGGCTGAGCCCAAACAGCCACATATCAACTGCAGTCAGGATTTTGGCGCCAGAGACGGCAGGGATTCTGGGCGCCAAAGTTGCGTCAATTGCGCGAGTCTCTGACTGCACCTGTACCTTGGCCATGCGCAAAGTCCCGCAGAACTGCGCCAGTTCTGGCGTAAATCCGACCGGGGCGCCCTTCAGGGAAAGGTGTGCAGGACTGTTTGGTGCGGTCGAGAAGACTCGAACTTCCACGGGCTTTCGCCCACAACGACCTCAACGTTGCGCGTCTACCAATTCCGCCACGACCGCTAAATCAAGGGGTTGTCCAAATCGCTGGGATTCGGGCCGCCCCGGGGGGTAGGAGGGCGCCCTTAG
The DNA here is from genome assembly GCA_046590275.1 of Novosphingobium sp. Lineage (GTDB taxonomy): Bacteria > Pseudomonadota > Alphaproteobacteria > Sphingomonadales > Sphingomonadaceae > Novosphingobium. Next base: position 19,092 of record JBKJTN010000104.1, on the reverse strand, counting down.
CAAAGCCATTCCGGTGCCGCAAGCGATGATGCCGGTCACAGGCGCTCCGAAGGCCGTGCCGCATCTGGACAGACAGGTTGTGCCGCAAGTGGACCCATGGATTGTGCCGCAAGTGGACAATGCCGAAACCGCGCTTGCGACAAAGGTAAATACCGCGTTCACCATAATGGATGGGACCTTTCACCGCCTTGTTGTTTGCTGCCGCAGGGCTGGCCGCCGCGTCGGTGCCCGCGCGTGGCATTCAGGTTTCGGCCAGGGCGACGGCGACCGTGACCATCATCCGTGCCGAGCAGGCCAGCGCCGATCCGGGTCCCGATGGTGTTCAGCGGCGTGTCCGCAGGATGGCGGGCGGTGGCAGGTTGATCGAATTCGACTAGACGTTAGAACTACCCAGAACCACGAGGTCCGTTCAGCCCGGTTTCCAGCCGATTTCGGTGACGATCTTGGCGCTGCGAGGAACGTCGGTCAGCGCTTCATTGATGTCGACGCTTTCGCCCGGCGCGAGTACCCGCTGTGAGGGCACCAGCTCGCGCGAGTAGACAATCCGGTCGCGCTCGCCGCGCAGCACCACCAGTACCGAAGGCACGCTGCGTTCCTTGCGGCCGACATTTGTGATCGTGCCGTTCACGCTGAAATAATATGAGCCATCGGGCAACTGGCGCCGTTCCTGCCGTTTGGCCGGGAATTCGAGGACCAGTCCGGGCTGGTCTTCGGCGAAGGTCGGGCGGGCGAATGGTAACCAATCCGGCAAGCCGTACCAAGCCGTCGCACCGATCGCGCCCATCGACATAACCGCGAACAGGACCGCTGCCATGGTCCACATCTTGGCCGGATTGCGGCGCGGTCGAAACGGTGGCTCATGCGCGAAGCTGGAGTGATCCTCGGCAAAGGCACTGTCCGTTGGCTCGGAAAATGGCGGCGGCGGGACGAAATCCTCGTCGCGCCGAAGCGGCGGTGGGGTCGGATTGCTCGCCGGTTCCGCATCGGCAACCGGTTCCGCTTCGGGCGCGATCTCGGGTCCCGGATCGGCCTGCGATACAGGCGGTGGAGCTGGCTCGGGAGCTGGAGTTGCTGCTGGTGCCAGCACAGCGGCGGGAGTGGGCTGAAGTTCCAGCGGAGGGCCATCCTGGAACCAGCTGTGACGGCATTTGGCGCAGCGTACGGTGCGTCCATCCACACCAACCGCGCTATCGGGGACGACATATCGCGTCGCGCAGGCTGGGCAGGAAATGATCATGGTTGCGCTGTTAAGCATGTTGCACCCGCATCCGACAAGGTGCGCTGGGTCAAAGCAGTGCGGCTATACCCTTTTTTCCACATGGATTGACCGCTATAGGGCCAGACACCCGGCCGATCCTCGCGCCGCCAACTGTGGACAGACCCATCGCACATGAATAACGGCACCGACGGGGAAATCGTCCAATTTGATAATGTTGGCCTTCGCTATGGCACCGACCGCGAGGTGCTGAGCGATATTTCCTTCACATTGCATCCCGGCAGGTTCTATTTCCTGACCGGTGCCAGTGGCGCAGGAAAGAGCTCATTGCTCAGGCTGCTGTACCTCGCTCAGCGCCCGTCACGAGGGATGATCCGGATGTTCGGGACCGATGCGATCACCCTGCCGCGTGAGCGCTTGCCCGGCCTGCGGCGGCGTCTGGGCGTCGTGTTCCAGGACTTCCGGCTGGTCGCGCACCTCTCAGCCTTCGATAATGTCGCGCTGCCGCTGCGGCTGGCCGGGGCGAGCGAAAATGATCTCGTCAAGCCGGTCGCCGATATGCTCGAATGGGTCGGGCTGGCTGACCGGATGGATGCGCGCCCCGCCTCGCTTTCGGGCGGGGAGCAGCAGCGTGTGGCCATCGCCCGCGCTGTAATCGGCCGACCCGACATGCTGGTAGCCGATGAGCCGACCGGTAACGTCGATCTCGAAATGGCGGTCAAGCTGATGCGGCTGTTCGAGGCGCTAAATCGGCTCGGGACCACCGTGGTGGTGGCAACCCATGACGTGCAACTGCTCAAGAAGGTCCCCGATTCGCTGATCATGCGGCTTTTCAGGGGCAGGTTATCCGATCCGACCGGAGCGTTGCGCTATCCGCCCGGCCGGCCAGCGGTGCGAGGCTGAGATGGACGAGCAGCTGCCTTCAGCATCCGACACGTTCCTGGTGCGCGTTTGGCGCGCTATCATCGGCGCGGATGAAAACCAGCTGGTGCCGCAGACACGTCTGTCCGGCCCGATGCCGTGGGTAATTGCGATCATGATCGCGCTGACCGTGATCGCGGCGGCAGCCGGCCTGGCTCTGAACAACACTGCGCAGGCCGCAGCGGATGAACTTTCTGGCGGAATCACCATTCAGATTATCGAGGCTTCCCCCGAATCGCGTCGGCGCCAGGGCGAGGCAGCGGCCCAGCGACTGCGCGCGACGCCCGGGGTGATCAATGTGCGGGTGATTTCGGAGGAAGAGGTCAACCGGCTGATCGAGCCATGGCTTGGAACCCGCGGTGTGGAGGAAGAGGCTGTGCCGGTACCGGCGTTGATCGATGCGCGGTTGCGCGACGGGGTCACCGGGGAATCACTCGGAGCGGTGCGGCGGATCGTCCGTGAGGTTGCCCCTTCGGCGCGGGTCGATGCGCAGTCGAGCTGGCTCAAGCCGGTGTTCGGCGCGATCGATTCGCTGCAATGGCTGGCGGTCGCGTTGGTCACGTTGCTGGCGCTTGCCACTTCAGCGGCGGTGCTGCTTGCGGTTCGCAACGCGCTTGAAGCCAACCACGAGACGATCGAGGTTGTCCATCTGCTGGGCGGCACCGATGGGCAGATCGCCCAGGTGTTCCAGCGCTCAATCGGGTTTGATGCGGGGGTCGGCGGGGCGGTTGGTCTGGTTCTGGGACTGGTCGTGGTGATGTTCTTTGGTCAACGCTTTGGCGAACTGGGGGCTGGGCTGGTGAATGGCGGAGCGCTTGGACTGCTCGAGTGGCTGCTGCTCACGCTGATCCCGGTGTTTGGTGTGATCCTGGCCATTATTACCGCCCGGCTGACAGTGATGCGCACTTTGCAGCGGATGCTCTAAGGGTCCTGGACATGATTCGCCGCATTGCCTCCGCTCTCCTGCTCGTCTGGGCATTCGGCTTCATCTGGTTTGCCGTTGCGTTGCCGCGTCCGGCTGAGGCAGGGGCTGCCGATGCGGTGGTCGTGCTGACTGGCAGCAGCAGCCGGATCGATCGGGGTCTGGAAGTGCTTCGCAAGGGCTGGGCCAAGCGGATGTTCGTCTCTGGCGTCAACCGCGAGGTGCGCCCGCATGAGTTTGCGATCGAATATGGGGTCAGCGCGCAAATGATGGCCTGTTGCGTTGCGCTGGGCTTTGAATCGGTTGATACCCGCTCAAATGCGCAGGAAATCGCGCGCTGGGCCGCGCTTGAGAAGATCAGGTCGATCAGGCTCGTAACCAATGACTGGCACATGCGGCGCGCAGCTTTCGAGCTGTCGGTCGCGCTGGGGAAGGACATTACCGTCACTCAGGATGCGGTCGCCAGCCTGCCCAGCTTCCAGACTTTGTTCCTGGAATACCACAAACTGCTGGCCCGCCGGATCTCGCGGATCGGAGGCGCATAGCTTGACGCGGTTCGGCGATATCCTGCGCAGTCTGGCCTTCTATTTCGCCTTTTATGGTGGGGGGGCCTATTTCATCGTGGCTGCGGTGGTGCTCTATGCGCTTGGCTCGCATCGCCGTTTTCGCGGGGTCGTCAAGAGCTGGTCGCGGTGGCACCGGACCTGTGTCAGGCATCTGCTTGGCATAAATATCCGGATCGAAGGCAAAATGCCGGAAGGTTCGGTGTTGGTGGCGATCAAACATGAATCGTTTTTTGAAGCGATCGATGTTCCCGGACTGCTCGACTATCCGGTGGTCTTCGCCAAGGCCGGGTTGATGCAAATACCTCTGTGGGGCCGGGTTGCGGATCGCTATGGGGTGGTCAAGGTCGACCGCGACGCGGGAGCAAAGGCCCTGCGAGCGATGGTCGCCGCGGCGCGGCGACTGAGCGCAGATGGCCGCCCGTTGGTAATCTTTCCCGAGGGTACCCGTATTCCCCATGGCAGCCGGGCTCCGCTGCAGGCCGGCTTTGCCGCACTGTACAAGCTGCTGGACCGGCCGGTTGTGCCGATCGCGGTCAACAGCGGCCCGCTTTACCAGCGCAGCTGGAAGCGTCGGGGCACGATTACAATGCGATTTGGCGAAACGATTCCGATCGGGCTTTCCCGCGAAGAGATCGAGGCCCGGGTGTCCGAAGCGATCAATGCGCTCAACTCGCCAGATTCTGGTGGCCCGGCATGAGCGAGGAACCCGAAAAGCGCGGAATGCTCGATGTGCTAGGCCCAGGCCTGGTGACAGGCGCTGCGGACGACGATCCTTCGGGCATCGGCACCTACAGCCAGGTCGGAGCGCAATTTGGTTATGGCATGGCTTGGACAATGCTGTTCGGATTTCCGCTGCTCGCCTCGATCCAGGCGATTTGCGCGCGGATCGGCGCGACCACCGGGCGCGGGATCGCGCATAATCTTCGCCGTCACTATCCCAAGCCCTTGCTGCGCGGCGTGGTGCTGCTGCTGTTGATCGCCAATGTCATCAATCTGGGCGCAGACCTTGGCGCGATGGGGGCGGCGCTGGCGCTGCTGATCCCGGGTCCAGTGCTGCTCTACACGATCATCTTCGGGGTTGTCAGCATCTTGCTTGAAGTGCTGATCAGCTATGATCGCTATGCCCGCATCCTCAAATGGACCACGCTTTCGCTGCTGTCCTATGTCGCGGTGCTGTTCGTCGCCGATGTGTCCTGGGGTCAGGCGATACGGGGGGTTCTGGTGCCAAGCTTCACCTTCGACAAGGCTCATGCGATGGCGCTGGTCGCGATTTTCGGAACGACGATCAGCCCCTATCTGTTTTTCTGGCAAGCCGGGCAGGAGGTGGAGGAACAGCACCGTCACCACACCAAGCCGCTCTGCATCGCGCCAAGGGAAGCGGGGCCCGAGCTCAAACGAATTCGCACCGATACGTTGGTTGGCATGGGCTTTTCGCACTTCACCGCGCTGGCAATCATACTTGCGACGGCGGCCACGCTCAACGCGCACGGGGTGACCGAAATCACTTCTGCTGCGCAGGCCGCCAATGCGCTCAGGCCGATCGCCGGTGACATGGCCTTTGCGCTGTTTGCGATCGGCCTGATCGGGACGGGCATGCTGGCGGTGCCGGTGCTGGCGGGATCGGCGGCCTATGCGGTCAGCGAGACCTTCGGCTGGGTTGAGGGCCTGAACCGCAAGCCGCTCGAAGCAAAGGCGTTTTACAGCGTGATCGCGCTGGCGACACTGGGCGGCCTCGGGATCAACTTTCTCGCGATCGATCCGATGAAGGCGCTGTATTGGTCTGCTGTGGTCAACGGCTTGCTCGCCCCGCCGTTGATGGTGGTGACGATGCTGATCGCCCGCAATCCCAGGATCATGGGGCGCCTGACAATCTCGCCGATGCTGGCCTTCGGCGGCTGGCTGTCCACCGCAGTCATGGCGCTGGTCGCAGTGTTATTCCTGGTGGTTTAACTTAGCCGGTGTGATCGCTTCGGCCGAAATCGGGCCGGGCATCATCCTGACCTTCTTCGATGATCGAGCGGCGGATGGCGCGGGTGCGGGTGAACTGTTCGAACAGTTCGTCCCCGTCGCCAATCCGGATCGCCCGCTGCAACGCGGTCAGATCCTCACTGAAACGCTGGAGCATTTCGAGCACGGCATCCTTGTTGGATAAAAACACATCGCGCCACATGATCGGGTCGGACGCGGCGATCCGGGTGAAGTCGCGAAAGCCGCCGGCGGAGTATTTGATCACTTCGCCGCGGGTCACTTCCTCCAGATCGGAGGCGGTGCCGACGATCGTGTAGGCAATCAGATGCGGCAGGTGGCTGGTCACCGCCAGCACCAGATCGTGGTGGCTGGCATCCATCAGCTCGACCTTTGCACCAAGCGCTTCCCAGAAAGCTGTCAGGCGCGAGACCTGCACCGGATCAGCCCCTTCGGGAGGGGTAATGATGCACCAACGATTGTCAAACAAACTGGCAAAGCCGGCATCCGGTCCGCTCCGTTCGGTCCCGGCCACGGGGTGCGCCGGGATTACCAGCTTGCCGGGCAGCGCGGCTTCCAGCGCGCGGGCGACAGATTGCTTGGACGAGCCGACATCGCTGATCATCACGCCCTTTGCCAGCGCCGGGGCGATCTCGGCTGCCGCTGCGCCCATCGCACCGACGGGCACGCACAGTATCACCAGATCGGCTTCGCGAACGGCTTCGGCTGCACTGTCGCACATTTTGCCGACGAGGCCGCGGGTCGCAGCGCGGGCGCGGGTGGCAGGATCGGCGTCATAGCCGGTCGTCATGGCGTCTGGAAGTCGCTCTGCGACGGCGAGCCCGATCGAGCCACCCAGCAGGCCGAGGCCAATGATTGCGATGCGTTCGAAGTTCATCGCAGTCCCTCTGCCATTTCGCGCAAGCCTTTCACGACTGAGTCCATTTGGTCCGCGGTGCCGATGGTGATGCGCAGGCCATGAGGCAAGCCCTGTCCTGGCAGCCAGCGCACAACGGTACCGCGCTCCGCCAGACCTTCGAGAGCCGCTTCAGCGGTGAGCTTGCCCTCGAACAGCACCAGCACGAAGTTAGCCTCGCTTGGCAAAGCGCGCAGGCCGTGGTTGCCCATCGCCGCCAGCGCCGCCACGAAACGATCGCGCGTCATCCGGTTCTGGGTCCGCGAGTGGGTCACAAACTCTTGATCGGCCAGCGCCGCCAGCGCCATCGCCTGACCCGAATTGGTGACGTTGAACGGTCCGCGGATCCGGCCCAAAGTCTCGATCAGATGCGGCGCGCCGGTGGCCCAGCCAATCCGTTCGCCCGCCAGCCCATAGATCTTGGAGAAAGTCCGCGTGACCAGCACATTTCCATGCGCCGCAGACAGCGCGAGGCTGCCATCCTCCAGTTCGGGCGTTAGATACTCGGCATAGGCCTGATCGAGCACGAGCAGCACATCGGCGGGCAACGCGGCATGGAGCCGGGCAATTTCGCCGCCCGGAAGGTAGCTGCCGGTGGGATTGTTCGGATTGGCGAGGAACACCACGCGGGTCCGCTCGCTGATCAGGCGCAGCAAGGCATCCACGTCCGTTCCATAGTCGGCATCGGGTGCTACCACCGGCGCCGCGCCGCAGCGCCGCGCAGCGATGTCATAGACCGCGAAGCCATAGCGCACGTAAAGCACTTCGTCGCCAACCCCGGCATAGCCTTGGGCGGCAAGATTGAGCAGCTCGTCCGAGCCGGTGCCGCAGACGATCCGCGCCGGATCAATCCCGTGTAGCGCGCCGATGCTCTCGCGCAGGGCAGTGCTGTCGGGATCGGGATAGCGGCTCGGCTCAGCGGTGTTCGAACGCGCCGCCAGCGCGGCCGGGCTGGAACCAAGCGGATTTTCGTTGGCGGATAGCTTGACCAATGGCCGTCCGTCAGCGCCCGCCGATTTGCCGGGGACATAGGCATGGATTGCCTCGATCCAGGGTTTGGGGAGGGGCTTCGGCCCGGGCTCTGGAGTGGGTAAATCAGTCATTGCGCGGCAGCGCATAGCAGCCTCCCGGGCAAATGACAGCCCGGCGAATGCGTCCGGTGATTGACAGCACGGCGCTTTTCCCGCCAATCGGCCTGACCATGGCCTCCACTGCGCAATCCCTCTCCAGCCAGCTGCTGGAACTTTCCGCTCCCCTGCCGCTGGATGGCGGGCAGAGCCTCGATGGCGCGGTGATTGCCTATGAGACTTGTGGCACGCTTAATGCCGATAAATCCAACGCCATCCTGATCTGCCATGCGCTGACCGGCGATCAGTATGTTGCATCACCCCATCCGATCACCGGCAAGCCGGGCTGGTGGGAGCGGATGGTGGGGCCGGGTAAGCCGATCGATACCGGCAGATTCTATGTGATCTGCGCCAATGTGCTGGGCAGCTGCATGGGCTCGACCGGTCCGGCCAGCCTTGCGGCCGACGGCCAGCCTTATGGGATGCGCTTTCCGGTCATTACTATCCGTGACATGGTGCGCGCGCAGGTGGCGCTGCTTGATGCGCTGGGTATCGCGCAGCTGCATGCGGTGGTCGGTGGCTCGATGGGCGGGATGCAGGCGCTGAGCCTCGTTTCCAACTTTCCGACGCGTACAGCCGCCGCGCTGGTCATCGCCAGCACCGCGCGCCATTCCGCCCAGAATATCGCCTTTCACGAGGTTGGCCGCCAAGCGATCATGGCGGACCCGAAGTGGAAGGGCGGCGACTATTACGCCGGCGGGAAAAGCCCGGACGCGGGCCTCGCGGTGGCGCGGATGGCTGCGCATATCACCTATCTGTCTGAAGAGGGGATGCACGAGAAATTTGGCCGCCGCTTGCAGGACAGATCAGCCAAGACCTTCGGTTTCGATGCCGATTTCCAGGTGGAAAGCTATCTGCGCCATCAAGGGCTGAGCTTTACCGACCGGTTCGATGCCAACAGCTATCTCTATATCACAAGGGCGATGGATTATTTCGATCTGGCCGAAGAAGTTTCCGGCGGTGAAGGGGGGGGCAGGCTGGCCGATGCCTTTGCCAATACCACGGCGCGGGTCTGCCTGGTAAGCTTCGATACCGACTGGCTCTATCCCACCGCAGAATCGCGCGGCATCGCCCATGCGCTCAACGCGGCCGGCGCCCCGGTCAGCTTTGTCGAGCTGTCCGCGCCCTATGGCCATGACAGCTTCCTGCTGGACGTGCCCGCGCTTGACCGGGTCGTGGAAGGATTTCTTCGGGTATGAGCGGACTTCCATCCGGCTACCGGTTGTCGTTTGTCGGCACAGACGTGGATATCGAAGCAGCGCATGCATTCCTGACCCACAGCTATTGGTCGCCGGGGATAGGCCGTGAGACAGTCGCTCGCGCGCTTGCGCATTCGATCACTGCGTCGGTCCATCATGGATCAGACCAGGTCGGCATGGCGCGCGTCATCAGCGACCGCGCTACGTTCGCCTATCTGGCCGATGTTTATGTGCTTGAAGAACATGGCCGCCAGGGACTTGCGCAGGCAATGCTCGCAGCATTGCATGCCCATCCGGATTTGCAGGGCCTGCGCCGCTGGATGCTGTTCACGAGAGACGCGCACTCGCTCTATGCCCGGTTCGGCTGGGAACCGCTGGAACATCCTGAACGGGCGATGCTGCGCAATTTCCCGGATGTCTACGCATGATCGCCCTGCGCCCCGATCTGGCGGTGATCGCCGCCAATGTCGCGCCGGGGACGCGCGTGCTCGATGTCGGTTGCGGCGACGGCGCGCTGATGGCCGCACTGCGCGAGAACAAGCAGGCTGATGCACGCGGGATGGAGCTTGATCCGCATAATGTGGCGATGTGCGTCGCGCGCGGACTGTCGGTGATCCAGGGCGATGCCGATGTCGATCTGTTGTTCTATCCGGACGCCTCGTTCGATTATGCGATCCTTAGCCAGACGTTGCAAACCACCAAGCGGCCCGATCTGGTGCTGGACGAGCTGCTGCGGATAGGCCGCCGCGCGTTCGTCAGCTTTCCCAATTTCGCGCATTGGCGGGTGCGACTGTCGTTGCTGTGGGGCGGGCGGATGCCGGTAACGCGGCTATTGCCGGTGGCGTGGTATGAAACCCCCAATATCCACCATGTCACGATCGGCGATTTTCGTAGCCTGTTGGTTGCCAGAGGGGTGAAGGTCGAAGAGGCGTGGTTCCTTACCGGCGACAAGCGGATAAGCGCGGCCGCCGCCAATTTCCGCGCCGAACACGCGGTATTCCTGCTGTCACGCTGAAGCGTCATTCACCTGAGTAACCGCGTCATCGCGAGCCAGAACCCATAGGCTGAGACCAGCTGCCGCCGCCCGCTCTACTGCCAGCGAGGTTGGCAGCGAGACTGTCACCAGCGTGGTCGCCCCGCCGCGGACTGCCTTTTCGACGATCTCGAAACTGCACCGGGCAGTCGAGAGGATGAAGCCCGGGGTCAGCACGCGCCCGGCCCGGGCCATCGCGCCAACCAGCTTGTCCATCGCGTTGTGGCGCCCGACATCCTCACGCAGGCAGACTATGGCGCCTTCGGGCGTCACAAAGGCGGCGGCATGCGACGCGCCAGTCAGCCGGGCAAGCGGTTGCTGGTCGCGCAGGGCCGCCAGTGCCGCAAATATGGCGGACGGTTCGATCGCAGAATGCACGGCCACCGGGGGCAGGGCACGGGCCACTTCGGCCAGGTTTTCGATCCCGCACAGTCCGCAGCTCGATTCGGCGACACGCGAGCGCACCCGTGCGGTTAGCTGCTCGACCCCCAGACCCGCCAGCGCGGCGCGGACGATCCAGCCCTGCTCCACTTCGGCAATCGCGATGTCGGAGATATCTGTGGCGGTGGCTGCCAGTCCCTCGGACAGCGCAAAGCCGGTGGCGAAATCCTCCAGCTCGGCCGGGGTCGCCATCATCACCGCATAGGACAATCCGTTGAATTCCAGCGCTACCGGAGCTTCGGGCACCCATTCGCGCGAGGTGGCGCGGTGGGTGCCCTTGGCCAGATATTCAATTTGTGTCGACGTCACTTGGATGAAGTTACGCGGGCATGCGGTGCAGCGCGCAGAGTTTGTTGCCATCGGGATCGCGCAGATAGGCCAGATACAGGCTGCCCATCCCGCCAGTGCGCACCCCGGGAGGATCCTCGATCGCCTTGCCGCCCGCCGCGACGCCGGCAGCGTGCCAGGCATCAGCCTGCGTCGGCCCGTCCATCGCGAAACCGATCGTGCAGCCATTGCCGCCGGTCGCCGCATTGCCATCAATCGGCGGAGTGACAAGGAAAACGCTGCCGTTGTGCATGTAGATCAGGCGCCCCTTGTCATCCTGGATGCCCGGCTTGCCGCCGATCGCAGTGAAGGTCGCATCATAGAATTTCTTAGAACGGGCGATGTCATTGCTGCCCACCATATTGTGACTGTACACGGCATTCCTCCTGGTTGAGTTGCGAACCGCCACTTGCTAGCGACCTGACGGCCCGCGTCAATTATTCTGGTCTCGGCTAGCTGAGGTTCATCACTTTATCCTATAGCGAAGCGATGTTGAACCGTCTTGCCGCTGTCACCCTGATCTTTGCCGCGCCGCTGGTAGCTCAGAATATTCCTGCGCCGCTGCCGCCCTTGACCATCGTGCAGCAGACCAGCCTGCGCTGTTCTGCGGGCTTTGCGATGGTCGCAGCCGGGCAGGCCGGGGGAGAAGCGGCGTCGCTTGCCTTCCCGCCACTCGCCAAGCGTGGCCGCGAGTATTTTGTCCGTTCGGCGGCGAGGCTGATGGATGAAACCGGCGCGACCCGTGAACATCTCCAGGCACTGATGCTGCGCGAGGCAACTGCGATCCGGGCCGAGGGCCCCAAATCGTTATCAGCATTGATGCCGCCTTGCCTGATGCTGCTCGATCTGGAAGTGCCGCTAGCCGCTCATCCTGCCCGGTAGGCCGTTCGTCGGGGAGCAACGGGGCCCCCGCGGCGCTGGTCGATTACGGTTATACGCTGGTCGAGGATGAGGCGCGCTTTTGCGGCCTCTCGGCCGATAGACCCTCTGTCCAGACTGCAAATGCGGCGGCTAGGCGACGAGAGGGCAGTATTATTTCACCGCGGAGAAAAGCTGGGCAAGCCGCGAGCATGTTGGCGCTGGTGATCGCACTGGCTGGGCCCGTTCTTGCTAGACCCGCCGTGGCCCGCACGCCCGATGATGCTGCCGGCGCCGTTACTGTCCCTGCTGCCACCCACACGGTGACATCCGCAGAGGTTTACCCCGCTGAATTCTTTACCCGCTTTGTGCCGCGCACGGCGACCGACATGCTAGTTCAGGTGCCCGGCTTCGTCATTCGGGATGGCGGCGGCGAAGCGCGCGGGCTTGGTCAGGCCTCAACCAACGTGCTGGTCAACGGACAACGCCTGTCGGGCAAGTCGGAAGATACGCTGACCCAGCTTGGGCGCATACCGGCAAAGAACGTCCTGCGGATCGAGATTGTCGATGCGGCAACGCTCGATGTGCCGGGACTGACCGGGCAAGTAGCCAACATCTTCGTCAAATCTGGCGGCCTTGCCGGCAACTTCGCCTATCGGCCCGAATTTCGCCCGCATTTCTCCGATCCGTTTCTGAGCCGCTTCGAGCTCTCGCTCAATGGCACGGCGGGCAAGGTGGAATATACTCTTGGTCTGTCGAACCAGGGCGGGCGAGGCGGCGCCGGGGGACCGACCCGGATTGAGCGCGCCGATGGCTCGTTGATCGAAAGCCGCGACGATGCGTTCAAGTTTAATGGTGACCAGCCCAAAGCGACAGTGGCGCTGAAGATTGACGGTCCGGGTTCGTCAATCGGCAATTTCAACGCTTCCTATCAGCGGATCTACAACAGGTTCTTCCTCGACGACGTGCGGATACGCCCGGGTGGGGTTAACAGCGCAAGAGCCCTCCGCGAACGCGTCGGAGGCTATAACTATGAGATTGGCGGCGATTTCGAGTTCAGGCTGGGCCCGGGCCGGCTCAAGCTGATCGGCCTCGATCGGTTCGAGCATGAGCCATATTCGCAGCAATCGATCTTCACCTACGCCGATGGCTCGCTGCCTACCGGGGACAGATATACCCAGGTGGCCGACCGCAGCGAGAAGATCGCGCGCGCCGAATACAGTCTGAAGCAGGGCGGAGCCGACTGGCAGCTATCTGGCGAAGCTGCCTTCAACAAACTCGATAATGTCGCCTCGCTGTTCACTCTGGGGCCCGATGGCGGCTTTATCGCGGTGCCATTCCCTGGCGGCAGTGGCGGGGTGAGAGAGGACCGGTATGAAAGCATCCTCAGTTACAGCCGCCCGCTCAGTTCCAAGCTCTCGCTCCAGCTGACCGGCGGCGCGGAGTTCTCACGCCTCTCGCTGACCGGCAGCAATGCCAATTCACGCACATTCTGGCGCCCCAAGGGCTCGCTTTCGCTGGCCTGGGCACCCCAGAAAGGCCTCGACATCTCGTTCAAGGCCAAGCGCCGGGTCGGCCAGCTCAATTTCGGAGACTTCCTTGCCAAGGTGTTCCTCGACAATGACAACCAGAATTCCGGGAATGGTGAGCTGGTTCCGCCGCAAAGCTGGGAGTTCGAGCTTGAAACCAAGAAGGCGCTCGGCAAGTGGGGCACCACCACGCTGCGGCTGTTCGATTACCGGATCGAGGACCTGGTTGATATTATTCCGATCGGTGCCGACGGCGAATCGCTCGGCAATATCGATCGCGCTCGCCGCCAGGGCGTTGTCTGGACCAGCACCTTCCAGCTTGCCCCGTTAGGTCTCAAAGGTGCCAAGATCGATGCCAGCGTCTCGTTCGAGCGTTCGCAGGTCAAGGATCCGCTGACCGGCCTCAGCCGTCCGATCAGCGAGACGCAAGACCGGGCCATCGAGATCGAATTCCGCCACGATCTTCCCAAAAGCGACTGGGCCTACGGCTTCTATTTCAACAATAATCACTTCCAGAACTACTTCCGGTTGAGCGAGGTCGGGCTGGATTGGGAAGGGCCGAACTGGGCAGGGCTGTTCATCGAGAACAAGGATGTGATGGGGCTGACCGTGCGGGCCGCCATCAACAATGTTCTGAACGCCCGCAACCGGCGGGACCGAACGGTCTATGAGGGCTTTCGCGATCGCTCACCGATTGCCTTTGCCGAACACCGCAACCAGTTGATCGGTCCGATTTTCAGATTCACAGTCAGCGGCAATTTTTGATCCATGATCTGCCGGTCGATTTTCATTCAGCCGATTTTCATTCAGCCGATTTTCATTCAGCATCGCGAAAGCGGCGCAGGACTAGTGCCCGCGACGCCCGAACTAGCGGGCGGGAGTTCGTGACGATGCGTATGCGTGTTGCAGTATTGGGCGGGGCACTTGTTGCCGCAGCGGCTTTGCCGGTTCCGGCGTTTGCCCGTGAGGCGAATGGCAGTCAGGTTGCCGAAGTTCTTGCCAACCCCGGCACGCAGCAGGCGATGGCTGGCGCGATGGCGGCCATGACCGAAGCGTTGCTCGATACTAAGGTCGGCCCTTTTGCCAAGGCGATGGAAGGGATGGACGATGCCACCGGCAATCGCAGAGCCGCGCGCCGGATTGATCCTGACGCTACACTTGGCGATCTGGCTGGCCCCGAAGCCCGCCGGATGCCCCGCGAAGTGGCACGCAAGATGCCGAAGATGATGGGCGCGATGGCCGGGATGGCCGGAGCAATGGAGGCCATGCTGCCCCAGCTTGAAGCCATGGGCGAGAAGATGAAGGATGCGATGGGCCAGCCGGACGGTGACGCCGATGGCGATTACCGCGATGAACCGCCCGCCGGCGAGGCCAGCGAAGACTAGATTTTCACAGAAGTGTAACATTTGTTCCCCAGTCAGGCCTGAAGTCCGTTTGGACCGCGGCCATTGGCTCCGCGTGGCCGATGGGATATGATAGGGGAACCATGGCTCGCGACGATCTTGAGGTCAGCATCACGGCTGCGGGCGAGCGTTATTTCAATCGCGAGCTGAGCTGGCTTGAGTTCAACCGCCGCGTCCTCGCCGAAGCTGACAATCCTGCGCATCCGCTGCTCGAGCGGCTGCGCTTTCTGGCAATCTCGGGCAACAACCTTGACGAGTTCTTCATGGTCCGGGTCGCCGGGCTGCGCGGCCAGCAATTGCACCGGATCGAGGATCGCTCGCTGGATGGGCTGACCCCGGGACAAGCGCTTGAGCTGATCACCCGCCATACGGCTGGCTTGATGGGTGACCAGCAGGCGCTGTGGCGCCGTTTGCGCGCCGCGCTGGCGGAAAAGGGCGTTGTGGTGTTCGGTACCGGACAGATCCCGGCTGAAGCGCAGCCCGCGCTCGACCGCTTCTTTGCCGAGCAATTGTTCCCGATCCTGACCCCTCAGGCGCTTGATCCGGCGCACCCTTTCCCGTTCATTCCCAATCTGGGGCTGAGCCTGCTGTTCGATCTGCGCCGCACCGACACGGGCGAGCGGTTTCGCGAACTGATCATGCTTCCAGCAACCATGCCGCGTTTTTTCGAGCTGCCAAGCGGCGGATTTGTTGCGATGGAAACCGTGCTACGCCACTTCGCGGCCCGGATATTCCCCGATTTCACGCTCGTCGGCTCGGCCGCTTTCCGGGTGATCCGCGATAGCGACATTGAAATTTCCGAGGAAGCCGAAGACCTCGTCCGCTATTTTCGCACTGCGATCCTGCGGCGCCGGCGAGGCCGGGTCATCCGGATCGAAACCGAGCACGATGTGCTGCCCGATCTGGCCGCTACCATTTCGGGGGCGCTGGGCGGCGAGGCCTTGACGTTCAGCGATGTGGACGGGTTTCTTGGTCTGTCGGACCTTGCCCAACTGGTCGAAAGCGATCGGCCCGAGCTCAAGTTCCCGTCTTATACGCCCCGTTTCCCCGAACGGATCCGCGAGCATGATGGCGATTGCTTTGCTGCGATCCGCCAGAAGGATATCGTCGTCCATCATCCTTATGAGGCCTTCGATGTGGTTCTGGCGTTCCTGCGTCAGGCAGCTGAAGACCCCGATGTGCTGGCGATCAAGCAGACGCTGTACCGCGCGGGCAAGCAGGACGCCGTGATCCGCGCGCTGTGCGATGCCGCTGAAGCCGGCAAATCGGTGACGGCCGTGGTGGAACTGAAGGCCCGCTTCGATGAGGAGCAGAACCTCAAATGGGCCGCCCAGCTCGAACGCGCCGGGGTGCAGGTGGTCTATGGCTTCATCGAATTGAAAACCCATGCCAAGATCAGCCTGATCGTCCGCCGCGAAAGTCAGGGCAAGGGCAAGGATCAGGTGACCCGCAGCTATTGTCACTTCGGCACCGGAAATTACCACCCGCAAACCGCCCGGACCTATACCGACCTCAGCTTTTTTACGGCGGATCCTGCCCTGTGCGAGGACGCGGCGGCTGTATTCAACTATCTGACCGGCTATCTTGAACCGCGGCTCAATCAATTGACGATCAGCCCGCTTAACCTGCTGGACCGGCTGTTTGAGCTGATTGATACCGAGGCCGCGGCGGCCAGGATCGGCGCGCCCAGTGGTATCTGGGCCAAGATGAATTCATTGTCCGACCGCAGGGTGATCGATCGGCTGTATGAAGCCAGCGCGGCCGGCGTTCCGATCACGCTGGTCGTGCGGGGGGTATGCTGCCTCAGGCCAGGCGTGGCTGGTCTGTCGGAAAATATCACGGTCAAATCGATTATCGGCCGGTTTCTGGAACACAGCCGGGTCTGGGCTTTTGCCAACGGCGCAGCCTTGCCTAGCGGCCGGGCCAAGGTGTTTATCTCATCGGCCGACTGGATGACCCGCAATTTCGATCGGCGGGTGGAATATTCGCTGCCGATTACCAATCCCACGGTCCACGATCAGGTGCTCGATCAGGTGATGGTCGCCAACCTCAAGGATACAGCGCGCAGCTGGCTGTTGCAGCCAGATGGCAGCTATCTGCGGGCCAATGAACAAGAAGCCGACGAACATGGCGGCGGCTTTGATTGCCACGAGTACTTTATGCACAACCCATCCCTGTCAGGACGGGGCGCAGCCTTAGGCGAAGCTGGCGCAGTGCCGCGATTGTTCCTAGAACCGCCCGGGTGAACGCAGCATCTCGCCACGCTATTGTTGATATTGGTTCAAACTCGATCCGTCTGGTCGTGTTCGGCGGGTCGCTGCGCGCGCCGGTTGTCCTGTTTAACGAAAAGCTGATGGCTGGCCTTGGCCGGGGCGTTGTCGATGACGGCCGGCTCGATCCGGACAGCGTCGCGCAGGCCCTGGCCGGGCTTGCCCGCTTTTCCGCCATGATCCACCTGATGCAGCCGCTGCCGGTGCGCGTGGTTGCCACAGCCGCAGTGCGGGAGGCAGCCGATGGCAAGAAATTCCTCGCCGCGGTTCGAAAGCTCGGCCTGCCTGCGGAAATCCTGAGCGGCGAGGAAGAGGCGGTTGCGGCAGGTTTTGGCGTGATTTCCGCGCTTCCTGATGCCGATGGACTGGTTGCTGATATGGGCGGCGGGAGCCTTGAACTGGTGCGTGTAGCCAATCGTGAAGTGCATGAGCGCACTTCGCTGCCACTGGGCGCCATGCGCGTCGCCAGCATCCGGGCCGCCGGGACTGGCCAGCTGCGCAAAGTGGTGCGGGCCAAGTTGGCAGAACTGGACTGGATCGGCGCAGTTGCAGGCAAGCCGCTCTATCTGGTTGGCGGTGCCTGGCGCACTTTGGCGCGGGTTCACATGCAGCTTTACGGCTGGCCGCTGCCGGTGCTGGGCAACTACAGTTTTCCGGCCAGTGATGCCCGCGAGCTTAAAGTGGCGGTGCGGGCAATGGGAACGGTCCAGCTGGCAGCAATCCGCGGGGTCAAGCTGGCGCGCGCGTTGCAACTTGATGATGCCGCCGCCTTGCTGGCGGCCTTGGTGGCTGAGGCGGGGTCCAGTCAGGTGGTGATTTCTTCATTCGGGCTGCGCGAAGGGCTGCTGTTTCAAGCGCTCGATCCCGCAACTCGCCAGCTCGATCCCTTGATCGAGGGCGTGCGCCACACGGTTGAGGGCCAGCTGCAGGTGCCGGGCTATTCCGAGGCGCTGCTGCGATGGTGCGATGGCATTTTCCCCGGCGAGGCTGCGTCTGTGCGCCGCTTGCGCCACGCCGCCTGCCTGTTGTTCGGCACGGGCTGGGCGTCCAGCCCGGATTTCCGAGCGCTGGAGGGTGAGGAACTGGCGCTCCATGGCAATTGGGTCGGGGTGGACGGTCCGGCCCGTGCAGAGATGGCGATGGCGCTCCATGTGGCGCTGGGCGGCAACCCCGAGGCCCCGCCCGCAATTCTGGGCCAGCTGGCCAGCGCCGGGCATCTCGGCCGCGCGCGGGGCTGGGGCCTTGCCATGCGCCTTGCCCAGCGGCTTAGCGGCGGCTCGCCCGGCGTGCTCGCCGCTCTGGTACTGTCGATCGCTCCTGATGGCGCGGTCGTGCTGGGCGTTCCGCGCAATGTCGCCGGGCTGGTAGATGCCGCAGTTGAGCGCCGCCTGACCCGCCTCGCCCTGTCGCTGGGACGCGAAGCCCGGATCGAGAGCCTTGCCGATGTGGCTTATGCACTGGAAAATGCGGCGGGTTGAGGTGGACGGCGCGAGCCAGCTTGGGCATTAGTCCGTGGATATGTGGCAACTCTACCAATTCCCGCTATGCCCGTTCAGCCGCAAGGTCCGTCTGCTGCTGAGCGAGAAGGGCGTCGGCTATGAACTGCTGCGCGAGAACCCGTGGGAAGGGCGCGACGAATTCCTCAATCTCAACCCCGCCGGACGCACGCCGGTATTGCATGATCCGGCCAAGGCGATGACCCTGGTCGACAGCCGGGCGATCTGCGAATATTTCGAGGAAACGGTCGACAAGAACCCGATGATCAACGGCACCGCCGCTAACCGCGCCGAAATCCGCCGTCTGGTCGCGCTGTTCGATGAGAATTTTTATGGCGATGTCACCGGTCCGCTGATGCACGAACGGATGAAAAAGCGGCTGGTCATGCGTCAGTCGCCCGATTCCCGCACCCTGCGCGAGGCGATGAAGCTGGCGCATGAGCATCTTTATTACATCGATTACCTGATCGATCATCGCCCGTGGCTGGCTGGTGCGACGATGAGCCTGGCTGATCTTGCCGCCGCCGCACAGATCTCGGTCGCGGATTATCTTGGCGGGATTGACTGGTCGAGCCACGAACAGGCGCGCGGCTGGTATTCGGTGTTCAAAAGCCGCCCCAGCTTTCGGCCATTGCTGTCCGAGCGGATGGAAGTGATCCAGCCGCCCAGCAATTACGCGGATGTGAACGCCTAGCTATTTAACTACGGCTTTGGTGCCGAACCGCCCATGCTTGCGGTAGCGCACCATCCACCGGTCGAGGAACAGTCCCAGCGGGCGCGGGCTTATGCCCAGCTCCTTCAGTCCAGGCAACTTGCCTGAAGCAACATTGCCGGATTTGAGCAGCAGCCACTGATCGGGGCTGAGCGGCGCGCCCGGGAGCCAGCCGGTTGCGAACGCGAAGC